>CANKOT010000300.1 GCA_947484245.1 Comamonadaceae bacterium | reverse complement strand
CCAATGCCCAAGACACGATGGTGCTTGACACACGTGGCAATGGCTTTTTGCGCATCAAGGTAGGTGAGGCACAAAGGCTTTTCACAAAACACATGTTTACCAGCTTGCGCTGCCGCCACAATTTGATCGGCATGCTGCTGATGGGGCGTGCACAAAATGACCGCCTCCATGTTCTGAATTTGCAAAAATGAATCGAAGTCTGAAAGGATTTGCACACCCTTCAAAAGATCATCATGGCTCATCTGTGTTCGCAGATCGGCATCGAGTTCAACCACCGCCATCAAATTCAAAAGGCCGGACGTTGACATTTGTTTGGCAATGGTCTTGCCCCACCAGCCATACCCGACCAAGCCTATTTGAACGGGCACCGAAGTCGGTGGAGGATTGAAAGATGCAGTAGCCATAAAAACGCCTTTAACTGACAACAAGGTCCATGAATAAATTAAGTTGCGCTGATGGATGCAGACTTGATCGCACCCACTGCCTGAAATAAATTTCGAATCACATCGAGCTCCATGTTGCGAACAATGAACACCAAGCGTGAATCTTTGTCCTCGCTGGGCCAGCGGTCCATTTTCACCGGTGTGTCAATGATATGTTGGACACCCTGAATCACCACAGGATCCCCAGCAACGTTGACGATGCCCTTCAGGCGAAGCAGATCAGGCCCCCGCAAAGTGGTCAGCAGCTCCAGGGCAGCTGAAAAAGAGAGCCACTCAAAGGGCTCCGTGAACCGCAAAGACAAGGTCTTCACGGCACTGTTGTGCGTCGCAGATCGTTGGCCCAAATACCGGCCTGTGCCAGTGACATCTGCCGAAACAGCGTCATCCGTCAGCGCTTCACCCAAAAACTGCAAAGTTTTCAGACTGGCGCGCGAAGACGACAAGCCCAAATCAATCAAGCTCTTAGGGTCGACTTCACCTTGCCGAATGAACTCAATGGGTGATTGTGAATTGAGTTGTCGAATTTGCCCACACAATGTTTCCAAATGGTCCGCAGAGGTCAAATCAGTTTTGGTTACCAATATTTTGTCGGCAATGGCTATCTGCTTAACAGCCTCTGTCTGCTGGTCAATTTGGCCCACGCCATGCAAACCATCGACCAAGGTAATGAGCCCATCTAGGCGGTAGTGAGCTGCCAGCAAAGTGTCACTGGCCAATGTTTGAACCACCGGCGCCGGATCTGCCAGGCCCGTTGTTTCCACAATGACGCGGTCAAAGTCAAACACCTCGCCTGCGCGGCGTTGTGCAAAAAGGTCACGCAGGGTTTCTTGTAAATCGGTTCGAACTGAACAGCAGATGCAGCCATTGGCCAACAGCGTGATGTTTTCTGAAGACAGTGTGACCAAGTCGTGGTCAATGCCAATTTCACCCATCTCATTGATGACTACCGCCACTCGCCGCATGTCGGGGTGCAACAAGAGTTTGGAAATGAGGGTGGTTTTACCGCTGCCAAGAAAACCCGTGACCAAGGTCACTGGTATTTTGCCTGCCAAAGCATCGCGCGACCAAGTCACTGCAGCTTCACTTTAAATGTTCATTTCAAGAATGTACAAGCCGCCTGTGAAGCGGTCTACGGTGTAGACAATGCGGCGGTCATCGACATACACATCATTGAGTTGAATGGCACCCGCTGGCGATAGTTTGGGTGCACCCGGCACAAAATAGGCAATCTCTTGCACTTGGTAGGGGTTGCTGGTGTCGTAGACCCGCACGCCTGCATTGAAGAAGGAGCCCACAATGATGGTGTCCGATCTGAACGAGGTAGGGCCTGGCAAATTTTCGTGCAAATTATGAGCACCAAAACGTCCGCCACGTTTGGCAAATGCGTCATAAGGCGGCGCGGGAAATGTGCCGATGGGCACTGGGTTGGCTTCGTTGCGCGAATCAACCACCCACACCAATTTGGGCCAATCGGCGCCGTTGTCTTGCACGCACTCGTCGCTCACAATCCACAAGCCTCTGTCAAACAGCGGCAACACCGTGTGCGTAAAACCATTGAAAGGCGGCGAATGGTTCCATTGCGACACCACCTTGATGTTCTTCATGTCTGAGATGTCCAGCACCACAGCGCCGCCATCGATGTAACCAATGAAGGCGCGGTTGGGCTGCTCTGGGAACACATTGGTATTGTGTGTTCGAAAGCCCGTATCAAACTGAGCAGGCAAGCGCGGTGGCGGTGGCGCTTCATCGCCTTCACGGGTGCCGGGGTACCACCAGCGCCCGACTTCCACGGGCTTTTCGGGATCGATGATGTCAATGATGCGATAGAACTGATCGTCTAAAGGATTGCGCGGCTGAAAGTCAGAGGCACCCGATGACATGTGAACATAGCGGCCATCGACAAACCACACGGCATGCACGCCGCGAGAGTAAGGGCCAGAGCAGTCAAAATGGGAAAGCAAGCGCGGTGTTTCGGGCTGACTCACATCAAAAATATCAATGCCCGCGGGCTTGATACCCACCGTCGTGGCTTGATAAGCCACCACCATGATGTTGCCCACCACATCTAAAGAATTAGAACGCAGCTTCATGTGCGGCAATTCAGTTTGCACAATGAGCTTGGGATTTTGGGGGTCCGTCACGTCCACACCCGAGAAGTTTTTAGGGGCAGATTCGTGCGCCAACCACAAGATTCGGCGCCCATCCGACGTGAGCTGCATGCCCATCCCCTCGCCCAGTCCACCAAACCCTGCCAGCTCGTGGTGAGCCAACAACTTCATGTTGAGTGACAAGGTCTGATCAGCTCGCGATGCCGATTGAGGTGCATTAAGCATGGGTAAATACTCATCAAAAATTTTGTTGAATCTGTAATATAGCGGAAAGGAATTCAAGATCAGTCAAGACATTCCCTAACCATCATCAGGAGACACTTCATGAATTTTGCATTGACCCCGCGTTGGAAGAATTTCTTCCAGATTTCCCTTGTTGTGCTAAGCGCTTGTGGCTTGTTTCAAGCTCAGGCTCAAGCCCAAGCTTTTCCCACCAAACCTGTCAAACT
>CANKOT010000299.1 GCA_947484245.1 Comamonadaceae bacterium | reverse complement strand
ACGGCCAACCTTCTTGATTTTGACCTTGAAGGCTTGGCCGTTTTTTGTGAGGGTTTGGGCGAAAAACGTTTTCGTGCCACCCAGCTCTTTCGCTGGATACACCAGCGCGGCATGTCCAATTTTGATGACATGTCAGACCTTGCCAAATCACTGCGCGAGAAGTTAAAGGTTCATGCCCACATTGCGGCTTTGCCTATCCTGTCCCAGCAACTCTCAAAAGACGGCACCATCAAATGGTTGTTCGATGTTGGCGCAGGCGATGCCGTTGAAGCCGTCTTTATTCCCGAAGACGATCGCGGTACTTTGTGCGTTTCTTCACAAGCCGGTTGTGCAGTGGGTTGTCGCTTTTGCTCAACAGGGCATCAAGGATTCAGTCGCAACTTGAGCACCGCCGAAATTTTGTCGCAGCTCTGGTTTGCCGAGCATTTTCTACGCAAGCATTTGAACCAAACAGACCGCGTTATTTCCAATGTGGTCATGATGGGCATGGGCGAGCCGCTGCAAAATTACAGCGCTTTGGTTCCTGCTTTAAAAGCCATGCTTGACGATCATGGCTATGGCCTGTCGCGTCGAAGGGTCACAGTCTCGACGTCGGGTGTGGTGCCCATGATGACCCGTTTATCAGCCGATTGCCCAGTCGCATTGGCTGTCTCCCTGCATGCCCCCAACGATGCATTGCGCGACAATTTAGTGCCTTTGAATCGCAAGTACCCTCTGGATGAATTGCTGTCTGAATGCACTCGCTATTTGGAAAAAGCACCGCGCGATTTCATCACCTTTGAATATTGCATGCTTCAAGGGGTGAATGACCAAGTGATACATGCCAAGGAGTTGGTCCAACTCATTCGGCGCCATGCCAGCCAGGGTCTTCGGTGCAAATTCAATCTCATTCCTTTCAACCCATTCAAAGAGTCTGGCCTTTTGAGATCAGAAGATGCAACTGTTCAGCAATTTGCAGCGGTACTTTTAGACGCTGGGTTTGTGACCACTGTCCGTAAAACCCGGGGTGATGACATTGATGCTGCCTGCGGACAATTGGCAGGCGACGTCAAAGACCGAACGGGTGTTGCCGATCGAATTGCACAACAACGTGCAGTGCCCATTCAGTGGCACGATGCCGCTTCCATGACCCACACGCCTGAAGTCTGATGTCAAGACCCGCTGCACTTGCCCCTCATTTTGGGACAAGGCTTTTGATGGGCTTACTTTTTGTTTCAATGACCTTTCATTTGCCACTTGCAAGGGCTTGGTTTTCCAATGGCACAGAGAATTCTCAATTGTTAGCGCGCACGCAGGCTAAAACGGCCTTGGCGTCTGCCTATTTTCAAGCGGGAATGTCAGTCTTTGCATTGGAAGAAGTCGATCAAGCATTGATTTTGACGCCTCAGCATGCACCTGCTTTGGTGCTCAAAGCCCTTCTATTCCAGCAGCAAAACAAGACGGATTTGTCTCAACAATACTTTCAACTGGCCACAGATGCAGCCCCCCAAGATCCTCAAATTGCCTTTCAGTGGGGGATTTTTGCTTGCCAAAATGGTCATTTTGAAGCGGCATTTGAAAAATTCAAGCGGGCATTGGACCGTTCCATGGGGCCTTTGCAGGTCAAGACGAACTGGATTTGGGGCCAATGTCTCCGGCGAAATAAGCAATTTGAGGCGGCCAACGAAAGGATGTCAGATGCCTTCGCCCAACAGCCAGGCTTGATTTCTGAGGCACTTGAACTGGTAGAGCTCAAAATTCAGTTGGGAAAGTACATAGAAGCTGAGAAAATTCTCGAATATTTGAATGATTCTTCCTCTGTGAGTGCACAATCGGTGTGGCTTGCTTTGCAGCTTGCAGAGCGCCAGAATCAAGCAGTTAAAAAGAACCATTGGGGCAAAATGTTAGGACTTCATTTTTCAAATTCAGCGCAATGGCGCGCATACCAAGAAGGCGCCACCCATGACTGAAACCCTTGATGAGGCTTTGGTGCCCCGTTCACCTGGCGGCATCATGCGCTCTGCACGTGAAAAAGCAGGCGTGCATTTGGCGGTGTTGTCTGTGAACCTCAAAGTCAGTATCAAACAACTGGAAGCCCTTGAGGCAGATCAATTTCAGCATTTGCCTGAACCGGTTTTTGCACGCGGATTGGCTGCCAAAGTTTGTCGTTTTTTGAAAATTGATTCCGAGCCTGTTTTGGCACTGATGCCGCAAATGACCAATGGTTTAAAACCCTTGCAGCTCATTGAGTCTGACAACAGTTCTTCCAATAGACTGCATCGAATGGATCAACCCAGCGGCACCCATCCCAAAGGGCGAAAGCTTTGGATCTTGTTTGCGGTCATTTGTCTTTTGGTTTGGGCCTACTCCGCCGATTTGCAACTCACTGATTTCAATCCAAGTACAAAACCTGAGGTGTCAGATGTGGTTCCCACCATGCCTCCGGTTCAAGAACAAGCAGCCCCTGATGCAACGCAAGCCGATCTTCCAAAAGCCATGGTGTTTGACAGTTCTACCCCTGACACCACTCGTCGCAACATTTCCAAGGACTCAAATCCTCCAACTCTAGAGGTCAAAAAATGATGCAAGCTTTTGTCATTCCTAAGACCATGGCCGAGGCCATTCCTGCGGCCATTCCCCTTCAAAGACACAGCCTTCAAGCCCAGGTGGTATGGGGCCAACGCGTTGTCACAGTGGGGGGGCAAGCACCCGTTCGTGTTCAGTCTATGACCAATACCGATACCGTTGATGTCATCGGCACGGCCATTCAGGTCAAAGAATTGGCCGTGGCAGGTTCGGAATTGGTGAGGATCACTGTCAACACACCTGAGGCTGCAGAGGCCGTGCCTCACATTCGTGATCAGCTCGACAAAATGGGCATTGATGTGCCCCTGATTGGTGATTTTCATTACAACGGACACCGTTTGTTAAGCGATCATCCGGCTTGTGCTGAAGCACTTTCCAAATACCGAATCAATCCCGGCAATGTTGGAAAAGGCGATAAACACGATCTGCAATTCGGACAAATGATT
>CANKOT010000298.1 GCA_947484245.1 Comamonadaceae bacterium | reverse complement strand
GGTGGCCTCTGTGCGCAATGGTGTGGCAGAGTGTTTGCCCGACGACAAAGGCTTCATTATTTTGCCCTCTGTGGTGCGCTATTTGCCAGGCCAAGGCAGACAGATAGGCCATGAAGCTGTGGCCAATGCCGCCTTAGATCCAGAGAATACATTGGCCTCTGTGAAGCGGTTCATGGGGCGCAGCTTGTCTGACATTGCCCATCCAGAAAAGTTGCCCTACAAGTTTGTGAAGCCAGAAGGCCAAGGGGTTCTTTCTGAAAAAGGCATGCTGTCCATTCAAACCGTTCAGGGTGCCAAATCGCCTGTTGAAGTGAGCGCCGAAATTTTGGCCACCCTGCGCTACCGAGCAGAAGACACCTTCAACGACGACTTGCATGGTGCTGTGATCACGGTGCCTGCTTACTTTGACGATGCGCAAAGACAAGCTACCAAAGATGCGGCTCAAATGGCGGGCATCAATGTGTTGCGCCTGATTAACGAACCCACTGCTGCTGCCATTGCTTATGGCTTAGACAACGGCAGTGAAGGCATTTATGCCGTGTTCGATTTGGGCGGCGGCACGTTTGACATTTCTATTTTGCGTTTAACGCGAGGTGTGTTTGAAGTGATGGCCACTGGAGGCGATTCAGCTTTGGGGGGTGATGACTACGACCACGCATTGGCAGATGCGGCCTTGGCATCGATGGCCTTGTCTGAAGTTCAAGCAGGCTTAAGTGCTGAAGATAAAACCAGATTGAAAGCGGCTGCTCGTTCGGCCAAAGAGGCTTTGACCACTTCTTCGGATGTTTCGTTGGTATGGTCGCATGCAGCCCAAAGCCACGAAGTGAAAGTTACCCGTTCGCAATTCAACGAAGCAAGTTCTGCGCTCACCGCGCGTTGCATGTCTGCTGTGAAGAAGGCATTGCGCGACGCCAAAATTAAAGCTGACGACATTCAAGGCGTGGTCATGGTGGGTGGTTCAACTCGCATGCCGCAAGTGCAAGAAGCAGTGGCCGCATTCTTTGGCAAACCACCGCTGAACAATTTAAACCCTGACGAAGTGGTGGCCTTGGGCGCCGCCATTCAAGCCAATCAATTGGCGGGCAACGACTCAGCCGGCGATTTGCTGTTGCTTGATGTCATTCCTTTGTCCTTGGGCATTGAAACCATGGGCGGTTTGGTAGAGCGCATTATTCCGCGCAACCAAACCATTCCTACGGCCATGGCCCAAGACTTCACCACCTACCAAGATGGTCAAACTGCTTTGGCTTTGCATGTGTTGCAAGGCGAGCGCGATTTGGTGGCCGACTGCCGCAGTTTGGCGCGCTTTGAATTGCGCGGTATACCTCCTATGGCTGCAGGTGCAGCCCGCATTCGCGTCACATTTACCGTAGACGCCGATGGTTTGCTAAGTGTGGCCGCCAAAGAGCAGGTCAGTGGCGTAGAAACCAAAATAGATGTGAAGCCGTCTTATGGTTTGAGTGATACTCAAATTGCACAAATGCTGCAAGACAGCTTTAGCACCGCTGAGGTGGACATGAAAGCAAGGGCGTTGATAGAGGCGCGCGTAGATGGCGACCGCATGTTGTTGGCTACGCAAAGCGCTTTGAATGCCGATGGACAATTGCTAAGCTCAGAAGACCGCGCTCAAATAGATTCGCTCATGTTGGCATTGCGCCATACTGTAGACACCTCACAAGAAGCTCAGGCGGTAGAAGATGCCACCCAAGCCTTGGCCCATGCCACTGAAGCCTTTGCTGCAGATCGTATGAATCACAGCATTCAAAAAGCTTTGTCGGGTCAAAACATACAAAGCCTTTGAGCTCACTGTTAATTAAAGAAACACAAAATGCCAGTCATTAAAATTTTGCCGCACGCTGAGTACTGCCCTGAAGGCGCACAAATTTCTGCGCCCTCTGGCACCAGCATTTGCGAAGCTTTGTTGGAAAACAAAATCAACATTGAACATGCCTGCGACATGAGCTGCGCCTGTACCACTTGCCACGTCATAGTGCGAGAAGGTTTGAGTAGCTTGAACGAAGCCGAAGAAACCGAAGAAGACTTACTAGACCGTGCGTGGGGCTTAGAGCCCAACTCACGTTTGAGCTGCCAAGCCTTCATAGGCAAGCAAGATGTGGTCATTGAAATCCCAAAGTACACCATCAACCATGCCAAAGAAATGCATTGAAAGCTTTCCTTGCTTGATTGCGTTTACAGTTAGACCATGCGTCAATTATTTTTAGACACCGAAACCACCGGCCTCTCTGCAGAGGGCGGTGACCGCGTCATTGAGTTGGGCTGCGTGGAGTTGGTCGATCGCAAGCTTACCGGCAACAACTTGCATTTCTACTTCAACCCAGGGCGCGACAGCCATGAAGACGCCCTCAAGGTACACGGCATCAGCAATGAATTTTTGCGCGACAAGCCCAAGTTTGAAGCTGTGGCGCAAGAGATATTGGACTATGTTCAGGGCGCCGAAATCATCATTCACAACGCCGCGTTTGACGTAGGCTTTTTAAACAAAGAGCTAGAGCTTGCAGGGCAGAAACCCTTCACCCAGTATGTTGAAAGCGTGGTCGACACATTGGTCATGGCCAAGCAAATGTATCCTGGCAAGCGCAACAGCCTAGATGCCCTGTGCGATCGTTTGGGCGTAGACAATTCTGGCCGCACTTTGCATGGCGCCTTGCTCGATGCCGAACTCTTGGCCGATGTCTACATCAACCTCACGCGCGGCCAAGAAGCCTTGCTCATTGATGCGGGCGGGGAAGATGGCAAGGCAGGTTCAGAAGAAGCTGTCGATTTGTCGGGCTTTGTATTGCCCGTCGTTCAGGCCAATGCCCAAGAGCAAGCGGCCCATGAAGACCAATTGGCGCAATTGGACAAAGCCAGTGGTGACAAGACCATTTGGCGGCAGGTCGAGTCGGTTTGACGCCCTAAAAACCTTGAAATACGCCAATTTTCCATGGCATAATTTAAGGCTACGTTGAAAAAGCGATAGGGCGATTAGCTCAGGGGTAGAGCACTGCATTCACACTGC
>CANKOT010000297.1 GCA_947484245.1 Comamonadaceae bacterium | reverse complement strand
GCCAGAACTTGGATGAAAAAGTTCGGTTGTTGGACTTGATTGATTTCACAAAAGTGGGAGCGGCCACACTGATAGAAAATAAATCAGATGCTTGGAGCGTGGCTTCTGGTAAAGCTTTGACCTACAGCTTTATGTCTTCGGCGCCCAGTTATGGCGGGACCGAAGGTGGTACAGGTTTCACAGCGCCTACAGAAGCCTACAAAGATGCTGTCAAAACAATTTTTTCGCGACTATCCCAAGAAACAGGACTCACTTTCAATGAGGTGAATGAAAACGCTACTTCTTATGGGCAATTGCGGTTTGGTGCAAATCAACAAGCTTCAACCAAAGGCTATGCATACATTCCGGGTCAAGTCAAAGACGATCGTGCTGGCGATGTTTGGTTGGATTTGGAAACACTCCAAGTGCTGGCAAAAGGCCAAGAAGGTTGGGAGGTATTGCTCCATGAAATTGGGCATGCATTGGGGCTTTCTCATCCGCACTCTGAATCAGAGGTAGGTGCGGCAACAAAACTATTGAATACATGGAATAACAATGCCTACACTGTCATGTCATCTACTCAATCAGCCAACAAGTTGTGGCAATCTTGGTTTGGTCCTTTAGACATTCAGGCGCTGCAATCGCTTTACGGGGTATCGAAATCAACTGCCGTTTCAAATGCCAACGATGTGTACAAAATCCCCCTTACTCAAGGGCTTGGTATGGATACTCTCCGTGATGAAGGCGGCGCTCAGGATGTCCTGGATTTATCGGCTCAAAGTTTTGGTGTTTGGATTGACTTAAAGCCGGGCAGCTATTCTTCTATGGGAACTACTTCTTTGGGCTATGCCGCTATAGACAATTTGTACATCGACAGTTCAAGCATGATTGAAAATGCGGTGGGAACTAAGAGCGACGATGTCATGTATGGCAACGATGCCAACAACATCTTTTACGAAGGTGGCGGCAACGACAAAATCGATGGCCGTGTTGGACTTGATACCGTTGTTTTCTTAGAAGCACGCGCCGGCTATGCAGTTTCTAAATCTTCTGTTAATTCAAGCTGGTATGTTGAAGCCAGAAACGGTGCATTGGGCAGTGATGAGGTGTTGAACATTGAACGCCTTCAATTTGCCGACACCAAAATTGCTTTGGATGTGGATGCCAATCCAGCCATGGCTGCCAAACTCATTGGGGTGATTTTGGGTGGGAGTTGGGTGGACAGTTTGTTCATCTCTGGTTTGGCCCTGGGCATTTTGGACAACGGCTACCCGCCAGCCACTTTGGCCAGGTTGGGCTTGGAGTCGACCATGTTTGTGGGCTTGGCGGGTTCTGCCAGTAACAAAGACTTTTACAACTTGGTTTACAAGAATGTGTACGGTAAGGCGCCCGATGCGGCAACCCTGCAATCGGCTTTGTCGCAGATGGATTCGGGCAAGGCCACCCAGGCCGATATGGTGATGAAGCTGGTGGATGTACCCCAAAACTTGATCAATATTGACCTGGTGGGCATTCAATTGAATGGCTTTGAGTATGTAAGTTAATGCTTAAGGCCCTAAAAATAGAGCTTTAAGCGGGGCTTGAAACTTTTTTCAATCCCCTTGAAATATTCATATAGGAAGTGGTTAGAATCTTTCCTATATGAATTCCATCATCCGCGTTCCACTGAACACCAACCCCGAGCAATTTGCCCGCTTGCAAGCTTTGCAATCGGCCTTTGCCGAGGTTTGCAATGCCTTGGCGCCCGAGGTCAAGAAGAGCCGTGTGTGGAACAGGGTAGCTTTGCATCACTTGCATTACCGCACTTTGCGCGAAAAGTTTCCGGCATTGGGCTCGCAGATGATTTGCAATGCCATTTATGCGGTCTCACGGGCTTCTCGATTGGTGTTCCAAACCCCTGGCAGCCCGTTTAATTTAACAAAGTTAGGCAACAAACCCCTGCCTTTGATGCAATTTGCCAGCAGTTGTCCTGTTTACTTCGATCGTCACACTCTCAGTATCAAAGGCACCAAGTTGTCGCTGTTTACCTTGGATGGCCGCATGCATTTTGAGCTAACGCTACCTGAAGATCAGCTTTTGCTCTTTAAAGTTGCTAAGTTACGCGAAATTTCACTAACTCGCAAAACTGATGGTTTGTACGAGTTGTCTTTTTGGTTGGAGAACCAGAAGGCCTTAACCCAACAAGAGGCGCAAGCGGTATTGGACAGTGAGTCTGATTCGCCAAATAAGGCTGTTCCTTCAGTCTTGTTGTCTCAGTCTCCAATTCCTGACTATGTGTCTGTAGAGGTCACAGTATGAAATCCCAAACTCCTCCGTCTGAGTTATCGGCGGCTTTTGACCCCATCAGGCCTGACATAGCGCGAGCTATTGGTTACAGCGCTCTAATTAGTCTGTTGGCTCTTACACCGACTATTTACATGTTGGAAGTGTATGACCGAGTCGTAAACAGCCGAAGCAACATGACTTTGCTCATGCTTACCATCATGATCGTTCTGGCTTATGCGGTGATGGAGTTGATGGAAAAGTTTCGAGGCTCATTGATGAGGGCGGCGGGTGTGAAGGTGGATGCTTTGTTATCCAAGCGTGTTTATGATGCCATGTTCCAAGGTTTTTTGAAGCGCCAAGTTGGCGGCTCCATGCAGGTTCTCAATGACCTCAAGCTTGTGCGAGAGTTTTTGGCCAATCCTGCGTTGATGGCTGTGATGGAGGCGCCAGTCGCGTTGGTTGCCTTGGCCTTGATTTTTGCAATCAGTCCAATTCTGGGCTGGGCTTCGGTTTTGGGGGCGGTAGCCCAAATTGCTGTAGCTTGGATGAATGAGCGCTCAACTCGAAAACCTCTTGGCGAAGCCAATCGAAGTGCAGCTGCTGCGCAGCAATATGCAGAAGCCTCTTTGCGAAATGCGCATGTGATGGAATCTATGGGTATGTTGGATTCGGTGCAATCGCGCTGGCAAAAAAAGCAACGAGAGTTTTTGGCTTTTCAAGCGACTGCTTCTGAAGGAGGTGGTTTGTGGACAGCCATGTCGAAGGCAGTCCAGCAAATCTTAGCTTC
>CANKOT010000296.1 GCA_947484245.1 Comamonadaceae bacterium | reverse complement strand
TGCATCATGGGCTACTGCATTGGGGGCGGCATCAATGTGGCCATCAGTTGCGACATGCGCATTGCAGCCAGCGATGCTGTATTTTCTGTGCCTGCAGCCAAATTAGGGCTTGGGTACCGTTACTCGGCCATGAAAAATTTGATCGACCTCATTGGCCCTGGTGCGGCCAAAGATTTGTTTTTCACGGCCCGACGAGTCGACGCACAAGAGGCCTTGCAACTGGGACTGGTGAGCCGAGTCTGCGCGCCAGATCAATTGGCAGCGCTTTTGAATGAATACACCACAGCCTTGGGTCATAACGCACCCATCACCATTGCAGCGGCCAAAGCCATCACCCGAGAAATTTTAAAACCATCGCCTGAGCTTGACATGGCGCTGTGCCAACAACTCATCCGAAACTGCTTTGACTCAGCAGATTACGCAGAAGGCCGAAAAGCTTTTATGGAAAAACGCAAACCTGTCTTTCAAGGACAATGAACATGAAGTCATATTGGATGCACGTTGGGGATGTGCCCAACCCCATTGAATTGAGAGAAGTTCCCATGCCTGTACCTGGTCCTACACAGGCACTGGTCAAAATTCACGCTGCTGGATTGAACCGTGGAGAATTTATCAAAGGGCACGGCCTGCACGGCAGCCAGGGCGCCAAAGCCATTGGCATGGAAGGCGCTGGAGAAATTACAGCACTCGGCGAAAAAGTAACTGCCGCTACCGGCTTTAAATTGGGCGATCGCGTCATGGCCAGGTGCGCTGCCACCTTTTCTGAATATGCACTGATGGACATCAAAGAAATGATGACCATCCCTGCCAACGTGTCCTATGAAGAAGCGTCTTGCATTCCATTGACCTTTTTGGTGACCTACGACTTGTTGGTGCAACAGGGCCGCTTAAAGGCCAACGACTGGCTGTTGGTCAATGGTGTTTCGTCGGGTGTGGGCGTGGCCTCCTTGCAAATGGCCAAGGCGCTGGGCGCCAAAGTCATTGGCACATCGGGGTCGCAGGAAAAATTGAACAAGCTAGCACCCATGGGTTTGGACTTGGGAATCTGTACGCGCTTGCCCAATTTTTACGATCAGGTCATGGCCACCACAGAAGGCAAAGGCGTTCAACTTGTGGTTAACACGGTGGGCGGCTCTGTGTTTGCAGAAAGCCTGCGTTGCTTGTGTTTTCAAGGCCGGCTTGGCACTGTTGGCTATGTCGATGGCGTGTTGAATGCGCCCTTGGACATTGAAGCACTGCATGCAAAACGCCTTACTTTATTTGGCGTGTCAAACAAACTGCGTTCACCAGAGCAACGCGCCGAACCTGTGAGTGGTTTTGTCAAAGATATTTTGCCGGCCTTTACAGATGGTCGCATTCAATCGAGCATTGACACCGTTTTCCCATTCGAAGACATGGTGGCCGCCAAAGCTTTGATGGAAAGTAATTCTCACGTTGGAAAAATTGTTTTAAGGGTCTTACCATGATTCAAAAATTGTCTTTCTCGTTCATTTGCCTGGGCGTGATGGCTTGCATCTCAGCCGCACAGGCTCAAACCGCCAGCACCTATCCCACCAAACCCGTCAAAGTGGTTGTTGGCTTTGCACCTGGTGGCGCTGCTGACTATGTGGCCCGAACCATCAGCGAATCCTTGGGCAAGTCGCTGGGTCAACCCGTCATCATTGAAAACAAAGCTGGTGCTGGCTCAAGCATTGCTGCAGAGGCTGTTTCTAAATCTGCACCCGATGGTTACACCGTTTTGATTGCCAGCCCCAGCAGCATTTCGGTCAATCCAGCACTGAATCCAAAACTGGGTTATGCACCCAAAGATTTATTTCCAGTTACCAAAATTACTTCCTCGCCATTGGTCATTGCAGCCAATCCCAATGCGGGAATCAGCAGCCTTTTAGAGCTGGTGGCCAAAGCCAAGAAAGCCCCAGGTGTCATCAACTACGCCACATCGGGCAATGGCTCAGCGCCGCATTTGGGCGCTGCTTTGTTTGCGCAGGTCACAGGCATTGAGATGACCCACATTCCGTTCAGAGGCGGCGGCCCTGCCATTCAATCTGTGGTGGCAGGCGACACCCAGTTGACCTTTGGCACACCTCCCTCGGTATTGCCCATGATTCAAGCAGGCCGCTTGAAAGGACTGGGCGTGAGCACCAAAGAAAAGTCTGCACTGGTCCCTGGTCTGCCAGGCAGCATTGAAGCCGGTGTACCTGACTACGCCATTGAATTTTGGTATGGCATTTTTGTTCCCAACGGCACACCGCCTGCCATTGTGAAAAAGATTTTTGATGCCGCTCAATTTGCCATGTCACAGCCCAATGTCAAGGCTGCTTTGGCCAGAGAAGGCACCGATGTGGATGTTTCAAAATCACCCGATCAGTTTTCAAGCTTCTTGGTTGAAGATGCCAAATTCTGGGTCAAACTGGTGAAAAGTTCAGGCGTGAAATTAGATTGATTCAAAGTCAAAAGAAGAACATCAACGTCATGTTCGCTTTAAAGTTGACACAAATAATTAAATATTTCGGTCAACAAGTGTGTCTTCCCTGCCGTTGAATGATCACTCCCGATCGGTGGAGTTTTCAAACAACATGAAGGAAACATCATGACTAAACTTCTCGCTACCTTGATCATTGGCGCATTCTCAGCAGCCGCTTTCGCCGCTGCACCCGCAGCAGCCACCGCTGCAGCACCTGTGAAGGCTGAAGCCAAAGCCGACGCTAAATCTGTGGCTAAAACAGAAGTCAAGCCAGACGCCAAAGCCGATGGCAAAAAAGCTGAAAAAACAGCCAAAGAAGTCGCCAAAGACGGCGCTAAAAAGTAATCTTTGCTTCCATGGCGTCAGCGCAATAGCGTGTGTTGACGCCATTTCTTTCCTTGCCTTAAAGCGCCAAAAGCGTCCTTTTAAATTCAAGCTGCACCCTCTTGCAGACAATGTGCGAAAATTACTTTTTTGGCCATGAAAGTACGCATTGAATCTTGCTTTAAATGGGCAACTTCAAACCATTGCCAGTGGCACGGGTCAGCTTTGCTTTTACGTTAAAGGGC
>CANKOT010000295.1 GCA_947484245.1 Comamonadaceae bacterium | reverse complement strand
GGCTCATTGCGGCGGGTGTTCAGTGGCGCACGCCACCGGGCGCTTTGCCAATGGCTGTGGTGGAGGCTGTGAAGTCTTCGGTGGACTGGCGCACGATCAATAAAAATAAAGACGAAGTGCCCAGCGATGCAGAAATTGTGTTGCTGGACGATTCTGAATCGAAGTATGTTTCGCGCGGTGGTTTGAAATTGGAAGGTGCATTGCTTAGCAGTGGCCTTTCAGTTTCTGGTTTGCGCTGCATGGATGTAGGGCAAAGCACTGGCGGGTTTACCGAATGCTTGCTATTGAATGGTGCCGCCGAAGTGGTGGGCATTGATGTGGGCCACGGCCAAGTGCATCCGCGTGTGCGTGAAGACGAGCGTGTGATTTGCATTGAAGGCGTGAACGCTCGCGAACTCATGCCCGATGACGAACGCATTCCAGATGCGGAAGCTGGCTTTGATGTGCTGGTGGGCGATGTGTCGTTTATCTCTCTCACCATGGTGCTGCCGGGTGTTGTGCCGTTTTTAAAGCCAGGTGGCAAGTTGCTGATGTTGGTCAAGCCGCAGTTTGAATTGCAGCCCGAGAACATTGGCAAAAATGGTTTGGTCAAAGACCCGGCCATGTATCCTGTGATTGAAAAACGCATACGCACATCCTTGAGCGAATTGGGTTTGAAAGTGACTGGTTGGTACGACAGCGCTATCGACGGTGGCGATGGCAATCGAGAGTTTTTTGTACAGGCTACTAAGCCTGCTTAGTGGCACATCAATGCCTGAGTGACTATGAAAAAATTACCAGTTAGCTTTGAATTTTTTCCTCCCAAAACACCTGAAGGTGCAGAGAAACTGCGCGCTGTGCGTCAGCAGTTGTACACGCAAGCCCCAGAATTTTGCTCAGTCACTTATGGCGCCGGAGGCTCTACGCAAGAAGGTACCTTTGGAACAGTGAGCGAGATTTTGAGAGAAGGCATTTCTGCTGCTTCTCACTTTTCATGCATTGGTGCTTCTAAAGAATCTGTACGCAAAGAATTGGGAATTTTGAAGTCCATGGGCGTGAAGCGCTTGGTGGCATTGCGCGGTGATTTGCCCAGCGGTTACGGCATGGGCGGCGAGTTTCATTACGCATCCGATTTGGTCGCCTTCATTCGCAAAGAAACGGGTGATGACTTTCACATTGAAGTGGCGGCCTACCCTGAAGTTCATCCGCAAGCTAAGTCGCCTGAGTCTGATTTGCAGGCCTATGTGGCCAAGGTGAAGGCGGGCGCTAATTCTGCTATCACGCAGTATTTCTACAACACTGATGCGTACTTCCGCTTTGTGGACGATGCGTACAAACTGGGCGTCGATGTGCCCGTGGTGCCCGGCATCATGCCCATTACCAGCTCAACCCAATTGCTGAGATTTTCAGATGCCAGTGGCGCTGAGATTCCCCGCTGGATTCGTTTGCGCTTGCAGGCTTATGGTGATGACACCGCTTCTATTAAAGCGTTTGGCTTGGATGTAGTAGCCGATTTGTGCGACCAACTTCGCAACGGCGGAGTGCCTGCGCTGCACTTTTATACGATGAATCAGAGTGCGACGACTTTGGAGTTGTTGAAGCGGCTGGCTTAACCCGGTAGTGTGAATGAATCAGTTGAATCAATTTTTGATTAGAGTGAGTGACGTGTCAAATCCATACTGTCGTGCAGCAATCGTAAAACCTGAATGGTTTGATTTTTTGCTTCTTTGAACACCAGCAAATGTCGCCCTTTGTTGCCTTTTCGCTGCACATGCAGGCTGCGAATATTTGGCCCAATGTCTTTTCTAGGCTTACTGCCAATTGGTTTTGGGCCAATCATTAAATCCTCAAGTGCTGAAGCTATGACCTCTAAATATTTGGCTGCTTGCGGCGCTCCAAATTTTTCAGTGGTCCAAATTTTGATGCCTATGAGGTCAATTTCAGCCATATCTGTAAGCTGAACTCGCCAGAAATTGTTCATGTAACCGTTGTTACTTTGGAGAGGACAGACTTTAGGTGCTTCCGCAAAGAAGCCTTTGAGTCAAACTCTTTAAATCTGCCTGCTTCGATGTCATCTAGGCCTAATTGCACAGCTGCTTGAAGTGCTTTGAGTTTTAAGGCATCTTCTTTTTCGCGTTGCTCCAGCATCCTCAGGCCTTCTCGTAAAACTTCACTGGCGTTTTGGTAGCGACCGCTAGTCACCAACTCCTCAATCATCATTGCTTGATGGTCTGTGAGTACGACGTTTCGAGTAGGCATGTAAGCGTCTTTGCTTAGAGTTGTTGGCATATTATGCCAATTGACGGTCTTGCTGGTCAAATCGATTTTGTTGCGAATCATCTTCATTAGTCCTTTAGGCTCTTAGCCAGACTTCCATTGAATATGAAAAGCACAAGGAAGTACTTGCATTTGCTTGCAAGTACAACAAGTATTAGGAATGGCGATTAACTTTCCCAGATTTGCGAAGGTTGATTGCGAGATTTACGCAACTTGCTTCCGGAATTTACGGACTTTGATTCCCGAATTTACGCGACTTGATTCCCGAATTTACGCGACTTGATTCCCGAATTTACGCGACTTGATTCCCGAATTTACGGCAATTTTTTACCGCTCATCAAAACTCATTACCACTTCTTTGCTGGTGGGTTTGGCTTGGCAGCTGAGTACAAAGCCTTGTTCTGCTTCCCATTTTTCTAGGGTGAAGTTCTTTTCCATGACCACACTGCCTTGCATCACTTTGGCGCGGCACGTGCAGCACACGCCGCCTTTGCAGGAATAAGGCAGGTCTAGACCGGCTGCCAACGCTACATCCAAAATTTTATCTGTGGTCGACATTTGCATTTGATGCTTCTTGCCATCCAGTACGACTGTGAGTGCCACATCGCCTTTAGATTCAGGTGCGTGTCCCAAGACGACTTGCTTGCGCGCGTATGCAGGCAAAGCTTCTAGGGTGGGCGATGTGAATCGCTCTGTGCGAATGTTGCGAGCAGGCACGCCTACTTCTAGCAAAGCTTTTTCAGTAGCTTCAATCATGGCCTCTGGGCCGCAGATGAACACCTC
>CANKOT010000294.1 GCA_947484245.1 Comamonadaceae bacterium | reverse complement strand
GGCAATGGCCGCTAACCTTGCAGGCATGTGGGTGCTAGCCGGCTACTTCGCCCACAGTGCCACCCAGGCAGAAAATCCTTTCACCCGAACCGCATTGGGGGCTGGGTTCTGGACGCTGTTCGCCATGGCATGGATGATTGCCCTTGACGCCATAGAGCGCTTGCAACTGACAACCTTGGGGCGCCTGCTTTTGCAAAGTGTCTTTCTGCTGCCCCTCTTGCTTTCATTGAATGAGGGCCAGCACCTGTCCATCGCTAAAGAATATGCCAATCAGAGCGATGTTTTCGGGGCGGCCATTCTGCGTCATCTTCAAATCGTGTTTCTAGCCGTTGTACCGGCCTTGCTCATCGGATTGCTGCTGGCTTGGCGTATGACCAGAAAGCAAAATTTACGGCAAGCTTTGTTTCCCGTACTCAATGTGATTCAAACCATTCCATCGATCGCTCTGTTCGGACTGCTGATGGCGCCATTGGCTTGGATAGCCATCCAATTGCCCGCACTGGGGCGCGCGGGCATCAGCGGTGTGGGTCTGGCGCCTGCCGTGATAGCGCTGTTCATGTATGCATTGCTGCCGATTGTTCGATCGGCGCTGGCTGGGTTAGAACAAGTACCTGCAGAGGCCATCAATGCTGCTCGCGGCATGGGTATGTCTGCAGGGCAGTTGTTATGGCAAATAGAGTTGCCACTGGCAATGCCTGTGCTGCTCATCGGGCTGCGTACAGCGGTTGTGCAAACCACAGGTCTTGCAGCTGTCAGCGCTCTGGTGGGTGCAGGTGGGTTAGGTCAAATGATGTTTGATGGGCTCTTCAGCGCTGCCAACGAACTGGTGATACTGGGCGTTATTCCTATCGTGCTCTTGGCCCTGTTGGCAGACACTTTTTTCAAAGTGCTAAGTTCCTTGATAAAGAAACGTCCATGATGATCAGGTTCGAACACATTCGCAAGCTTTACGAGGGCGCAGCAGCCATCACAGACTTGAATTTAGACATCCAACAAGGCGAGTTGGTGGTGCTGCTTGGACCCTCGGGTTCTGGCAAATCGACAGTCCTCAAAATGGTCAACCGCATGGTCAGCCACGAAGGCGGTCAAATTCTTTTCAAGGGCAAAGACATCAACAGCTTTAACGTGCAAGACTTACGTCGCCGCATGGGCTACGCCATACAGTCAGTTGGCCTATTCCCTCACAGAACCGTTGCGCACAACATTGCCACAGTTCCCAAGCTGTTGGGCTGGGATGCTCAGCGTGTGCAAGCCCGTACCCACGAGTTGTTGAAATTGCTGGCAATGGACCCAGAGCAATACGCCAGTCGCTATCCGCACCAGCTGTCAGGTGGACAGCAACAACGGGTGGGTGTGGCACGCGCATTGGCAGCAGACCCAGATGTACTTTTGATGGACGAGCCCTTTGGCGCACTCGATCCAGTGACACGCGCCGCCTTACAAGTGGCGCTAAAAAAGATTCACCGGTCTACCGGTAAAACCATCCTATTTGTCACCCACGACATCGATGAAGCTTTGTTGCTGGCAACCCGCATTGTGCTGCTGAACCAAGGCCATATTTCGCAGGCGGGTACTCCTCTTGAGTTACTGCAACAACCTGCTAACGACTTTGTAGCCGACTTTCTGGGCCGAGCAGATTTGGGGCTCAAACAACTCTCACTGCGGTCAATAGCCCCCTATACCCAAGCGATTGAGGGCACAGAACCGAGCCACACCATCACCCATACGGCCACATTAAGAGAGGCAATTTCGCACATGGCAACACTGCATGTGTCCACCCTGGGCGTAACGGATGAAAGTGGCACAGTGCTCGGTCAGGTGCTGGCCGCTGATTTGCTAGAAAACTAACATGCGCGAGTTGCACACGCTTCCATTGCAGAAGCCAAGCTACTGGGCTAACCCCTTAGTCTGGAGTGTGGCGGCGCTGTTGTTGCTGGCCTATGGTTTGCCCTATTTTCAGCCGCTGTTTGCAGCACTGTTTCCGGCCCTGCCGCGTCCCTTGTATTTGCAAGAGCCCATGGCAGAGCTCATGTGGCAACACATTGGGCTGGTATGGGTGTCTAGCTCAATTGCTGTGATGCTTGCAACGCTAGCCGGACTGGCCACCACCAGTGAAATGGGGCGTGCATTGAAGCCAATGATGGAAACCTTGGCTGGGATGGGGCAAACTTTTCCACCTGTCGCTATTTTGGCGGTGGCGGTTCCAGTCGTAGGCTTTGGAGAACTGCCCGCGCTCATTGCGCTGTCAATTTTTGGCCTGCTGCCCGTGCTTCAGGCCACGTTGGCTGGACTCGCGTCCGTGCCATTACCCGTGATTGATTCGGCCCGCGCCATGGGCATGTCACCTAGGCACATACTGACTGAAGTGCAGATGCCATTGGCGCTACCCTTTTGGCTGGCCGGTGTGCGAACTTCCGTTGTGGTGAACATTGGCACCGCCGCCATTGCTTCCACTGTGGGTGCAAAAACCCTTGGCCTGCCTATCATCGTCGGACTTTCTGGGTTCAACACAGCCTACGTCCTACAAGGGGCTTTAGTGCTTGGTCTACTGGCCATTGCCGTCGATTTAGCCTTCGATTGGCTAGCCCTCATTCTTTATGGCCATGCAATATCCGCAGTTGATAATCAAACCTGATGCGTGTGGGAAATTTTATTTTTTGATCACACACATGAAATTTCTTCACCATAGCTTCAAACCGATGAGTTAAAGTAAATTAAGCCATTCAAATCGTGAACCATGAAAAAAGTTTGATTTATTCGAACACTGTCCTCGGTTGAGTTGCTTGTCTTGTTATAAATTGCTTTTTTTAACTTAATGACTAGAAAGGTAGATCAAATGTCATCGTCTTTTATAGATTCCATACTAGCCCTTGACCAACAACTCATTCAATTGGTTTATCGGAGTCGCTCTTTGATAGAAGGAGCTGAATACGATAAATTAATGGCTACATGTCTTCGTAACAACCCTGGCCGCGGCATCACGGGAGTTCTGATCTCTCATTCAGGCTGGTTTCTTCAAGTGCTTGAAGGCACAGCAGCAAATGTCAGCTCACTTT
>CANKOT010000293.1 GCA_947484245.1 Comamonadaceae bacterium | reverse complement strand
GCTGCTGGCCAAATCGGTTACGCCTTGTTGTTTCGTATCGCTTCAGGCGAAATGCTGGGCAAAGACCAGCCCGTGATCTTGCAATTGCTTGAAATCCCTGACGAAAAAGCCCAAAAAGGCCTCAAGGGCGTGATGATGGAACTCGAAGACTGCGCATTTCCGTTGCTGGTAGGCATGGAAGCGCATTCGGATCCCATGACTGCCTTCAAAGACACCGACTACGCTTTGTTAGTCGGTTCACGCCCACGCGGCCCTGGCATGGAGCGCGCGGAGTTGCTCGCTATCAACGGCGCTATCTTTACTGCTCAAGGCAAGGCCTTAAATGCCGTTGCTTCCCGCGACGTCAAAGTTTTGGTAGTCGGCAACCCGGCCAACACCAATGCCTACATCGCCATGAAGTCTGCCCCAAACTTGAAGCCTGGCAATTTCACCGCCATGCTACGTTTGGACCACAACCGCGCTTTGAGCCAAATCGCTGCCAAAACTGGCAAAGCCGTGGCCGATATCGAAAAATTATGTGTGTGGGGCAACCATTCGCCCACCATGTACGCAGACTACCGTTTCGCCACGATCGCTGGCCAATCGGTTAAGACCATGATCAACGACCAAGAGTGGAACGCCAATTTGTTTTTGCCTACTGTGGGTAAGCGTGGCGCGGCCATCATTGAAGCGCGTGGTTTGTCTTCGGCAGCATCAGCCGCCAACGCTGCTATCGACCATATGCGCGACTGGGTTTTGGGCACACACGGCAAGTGGGTGACGATGGGTATTCCTTCACAAGGTTGGTACGGCATTCCGAAAGACGTGATGTTTGGTTTCCCTGTGACCTGCGAAAACGGCCAATACAAAGTGGTCGAAGGTTTGGAAATCGACGCCTTCAGCCAATCTTGCATTGACAAAACTCTCAAAGAGTTGACCGACGAACAAGCGGGCGTGGCCCATTTGGTCTGATCTCTCGCGAGACTGACTTGAACCATCCGCGCGACGTCTTGCTAGGGGCCCAGGCCTCTGGTGTAGTGATCCCTGTGTGCGATCACTACAGCGGCGTCGAAGCGCGGATGCGCAAAAGCTTGCAACTGCAAGCAGAAATGACGCAGGAATTCGGCACCTGCGTATTTGATGTCACCCTTGATTGCGAAGACGGAGCGCCTGTGGGCGGAGAAGCCGAGCATGCTGCGTTGGTGACAGAGCTAGCTTTATCAGCTGACGCAAATGCCCGCGTTGCGGTGCGTGTGCATGCGGTGGACCATGCTAGTTTTGAGGCGGATATTGCGGCTATTGCTGGCAAAGCGGGTAGGTGCTTGTCGCACATCATGATTCCCAAGGTGGAGTCAGTTGCTGATGTTAAGCGTGCAGAGCGTGCATTGATATCAGCTGGCGCTAAAGATCTACCTATCCATGTTTTGATTGAATCGCCCACCGCAGTCCACAACGCTTTTGCGATTGCAGGACACCCCCGTGTGCAGTCCTTGAGCTTTGGTTTGATGGATTTTGTGTCGACCCACAACGGTGCAATTCCTGCGCAAGCTATGCAGTCTGCGGGGCAGTTCAGCCATCCATTGGTGGTGCGTGCCAAGTTAGAAATTGCAAGCGCCTGCCATGCACATGGCAAAGTGCCGTCGCACTGCGTGGTGACCGAGTTCAGCGATACCAACGCTATGCGCGCGGCGGCAGAGCGTGCCTCACAAGAATTTGGCTTTACCAGGATGTGGAGCATCCATCCGTCACAAATTCGCCCCATACTAGAGGCCTTGTCGCCCAAATCCGCCGAAATAGAGTTGGCCAGTGAAATTGTTTTGGCTGGATACAAGGCCCTGTGGGCGCCGATCAGCCACCAAGGCCATTTGCATGACCGTGCGAGTTACAGGTTTTATTGGCAGGTGTTGGAACGTGCGCATAGAACAGGCAGACATTTGGCAAAAGAGGTGTTGGAATTTTTTACAGATACAACCGGAGACAGTCATGCATGAGACTTTGAATTCAAGATTGAAAAAAAGTGGTTTGCAGGCTTTTGCAAAGGGTTTGGCCGGTGGGCCTTTCTTGTCATCGCTAGTATTTGCTATTTACGGTGTTTTTGCGCCAAGTGCGTTCGCTCTTGATTTAGATGGAAAAGCCTTAGCCGTTGCCGAACAAGTCCACACAGGCCGCATCGTTTGCGAATTCGGCAATGTGGTGCACATCACCCCCGACACACAAAAACGCGGCTTCTTTACGCTGCAAATGGGTAAACACCGTTACCACGTGTCGCCCGTGCCCACTGCCTCTGGCGCCATTCGTTTGGAAGACGCCCAAGCAGGCGCTATGTGGTTACAGCTCGCCAACAAATCCATGTTGATGAACAGCAAACTCGGCCAACGCATGGCCGATGAATGCCAAAGCCCCGCACAAGTCGCTGTGGCTGAGGCTCTGAAAAAAGCCCCAGCCTTTAATTTGTTAGAAGGTCCAGCGCCGAGCGTGACCAGAAAATAAATCTGTACCTGACCCTAATTTTTAATCTGTACCTGACCCCAATTAATTTATTTTGCTAGGAGAGAGAACGATGTTGAAAGCTTACCGAGACCATGTGGCGGAACGTGCTGCGTTGGGAATTCCACCTTTGCCTTTGAGTGCCAAGCAAACGGGCGAGTTGATTGAATTGTTGAAAAACCCACCGAAAGGCGAAGAAGCTACGTTGGTCGATTTGATTACCCACCGCGTGCCTGCGGGTGTCGATGATGCGGCGAAGGTCAAAGCTTCTTACCTAGCTGCTGTGGCGCACGGTACTGAAAAATGTGCGTTGTTGTCGGCTGAAAAAGCCACTGAACTTTTGGGCACCATGCTCGGCGGGTACAACCTGACACCGCTGATTGACTTGCTCGACAACAAAGCTTGCGCGCCAGTTGCTGCTGCTGGTTTGAAGAAAACCTTGTTGATGTTTGACCAGTTCCATGACGTCAAAGAAAAAGCCGACAAGGGCAATGCGTTTGCCAAAGAAGTCGTTCAGTCGTGGGCTGATGCTGAATGGTTCACCAGCCGTCCTGAGGTGCCTAAGAGCATCACCATTAGCGTGTTGAAGG
>CANKOT010000292.1 GCA_947484245.1 Comamonadaceae bacterium | reverse complement strand
GATAGGCCTTGAATGAATGCAATTCTGATGCAGTTTGATCACCCGCATCGTAGGCATCAGCGGCAAGTTCATGCTCTTTGGCAGCTTCAGAAAAATGATGAGCAGCCATGCGATGGTTTTCGCTTGGGCTGTCAAACTCATCCTCAAATTCACCTTCGACGTCGACTTCATGTGCATGGATTTCAGATGTCATTCAGATTCTCCTTGAGTTGGGGGGTGACATCTTCTAGAGATGTCGAAATGCAATTTAGACCTGCAGCATGTCTATTTAATGAAGAAGAGATGACGTATTCATTAGACTATTCTCGACCCATACGCTCGCTTGAAAAGTGTCCATGCTTTAGTCAGTCTTGATCACGTCACAACTTAATGGCATCCTAAGTTGAATCATTGAATGCAATTAGGAAAGTCTTCTGCAATGAACCAAGAGTTTTATATTCCGGGCCAAGTAGCACTGATTACAGGGGGCAATGTTGGAATTGGACGCATTACGGCCATTGAGCTGGCAAAAAAGGGTTTTAAAGTCGTTATTGCGGGGCGTTCACTTGAAAGAACTCAAGCTGTTTTAGATGACATCAAGTCGCTAAAAGTCGATGAGCAGGCCATATTCCTGCCTTTGGATTTGGCCAGCCTTGTATCAGTTAGAGAGTGCGCGCAACTTTTTCTTCAACTCAATTTGCCCTTGCACCTTCTAGTCAATAATGCAGGGGTGGCTGGTCTGAGAGGTTTAACCAAAGATGGATTCGAGATGACGTTTGGTGTTAATCACTTGGGTCACTTTTTGCTGACTCAATTGCTGCTAGAAAAAATGCAATCGTCAGGTCTTTCTCGTATCGTCACTGTATCAAGCCGTGCCCACAATCGAACAGCAGGTATCAATTGGGATGCCTTGTGTCAGCCTACCCGTTCGTGGACTGGGATTCACGAGTACGCAGTATCAAAATTAGCCAATTTGCTCTTTAGTGCAGAACTGACAAAGCGCGTCCAAGGAACTTCTATTTCGACATACTCATTACATCCTGGCGTTGTTGACACCGAGATCTGGCGAGCCCTACCCAATTGGGCCCGTCCATTGTTAAAACTACGAGGTTTTCTGACACCAGAGGAAGGTGCTCGCACTACATTGCACTGCGCAATGCATGCACCTCAACAAGAGTCAGGCTTGTACTATGCTGACTCTAAACCGAAGCAACCGTCAGCGCTGGGGCAAAATTCTGAATTAGCAGCTGAGCTATGGGAACGCAGCGAAAAGTGGGTCAGTCAAGGTTTAAACAATTCAGTCCGACTTGAATGATGACTGCGCAGAATCTATTTAATTCCGATGCTGTTCAATATGCAAAGAGCGATAGTCGGACTCAAAGACTTTCAACTCCAACGAATGCTTGCAGCGCCAAGCCCAACCAGGGTGGCGCCCACAATTCGCCAACGCCCAAAGGGTTCTTTTAAAAACCATGCGCCCATCAAGGCTGCAAAGACGACTGATATTTCTCGCAACGCAGCCACTGAAGGAATACTCGCTTGTGTCATGGCCCACAGCACGATGCCATAGGAGGCCATGCTCAAAAAAGCGCCCAAAAAAGATCTTTGCCACCCATTGAACAGCTGGATTGTGACCATTGCATAACCACGGCGCCAAATCAAAACACTTAAAATACCCCAAGAGTTAAATAGAAATAGCCACAGAGTGTAGGATGCCGCATTGCCAGAAAGACGAACACCATTGCCATCTAACACGGTGTACGTTGCAATGATGCCCGCATTGAGAAGTGAAAAAAATAGACCTTTTTGATGGCGCGTTTGCCAAGGCCTGCCCATCCAACTAGGCAACATGATGCCAAGCCCAATGATCAAAATACCCATGGTTTGAATGCTTGAAAGAAACTCCCCCGTGGCAAAGGAAATACCTGCTACCAAAATCGGTGCAATACCTCGCATCAAAGGATAGGCCAAAGATAAGTCTGCGTGCTTATAGGCTTCTGCCAAGGTTAAGAAGTAAGCCACATGAACAAACATTGTGGCCATTAACCAAGGGTAACATTGCGGATCGGGTGCAGGTACAAACGGCAAGCAAACTGCCGCAATCAAGCTACATCCCACTGCAAATTTAGCCGTATCTAACTGAGCGTCGTCGCCTTTCTTGACCAACAAATTCCACCCAGCATGCATCAACGCCGACAGGAGAACCAAACCAGCCACCCAAGCAGACATTAGGCAGGCCAGGGCAAGGAATAGGTTTTGACGTTGGTAAAGCTTTTCATGGCTTCGAGTACACCTTCTTTATAGCCGAGGCCGGAGTCTTTGATACCCCCAAATGGCGTCAGTTCCAATCGATAGCCCGGCACTTCGCGAACATTGACACTGCCCACATGCAATTCATTGACAAGTCGGGTAATCACATCCAATCGATTTGTGCATACTGCAGAAGACAATCCGTAGGCGGTGCCGTTAACGATGTGAATGGCTTCGTCCAGATTGTTAAATCGGATGACAGGTGATACAGGTCCAAAGGTTTCTTCCCTCACCAGGGTCATGTGAGGCAATACATGATCAAGCAAGGTCGGTGCATACAAAGCCCCTTCACGATGATTGCCGCACAAGAGCTTTGCCCCTTGGGCCACCGCCTCATTGACCCTGGTTTCAAACAAGCTGGCTGCTTGTGGGTCTATCACCGTGCCCATATCGACATCTGGGTCGGCAGGATTGCCAAATTTCCATACCTGTGTTTTGGCAAGTAATTTTTCAACAAATGCATCTGCAATATTGTCTTGCACCAAAATGCGTTTCACAGCCGTACAACGCTGACCTGAGTTTTTATAGGACCCAGAGATGGCAAGCATTGCCGCCTCTTCCAAGTCAGCATCGTCCATCACAATGATCGGATCGTTACCCCCCAACTCAAGCACCATGCGCCGATAACCCACAGTTTGAGCAATGTGCTTGCCAATGGCAACACCACCAGTGAATGTCACCAAATCTATATGCGGGTTGGTTAACAATTCATGCGCAATTTCAGTGGGATCACCTGTGACCACCTGAAACATTGCAGGCGGGAGTCCAGCTTCG
>CANKOT010000291.1 GCA_947484245.1 Comamonadaceae bacterium | reverse complement strand
TTACCCTCAAGTGGGCGAATAACATTCCCGTCACTCACCCCTCTAACATCCGCATCAAAGAAGCGACTGACGCCATTCGCCAAGAAACGGGTGGCAAAGTTGATATTCAAATTTTCCCGAACAACCAGTTGGGTGGCGACACCGACATGCTGTCGCAAGTGCGTTCTGGCGCCATCGACATCTTCCCGCTGTCTGGCTTAATTTTGCAAACTCTGGTGCCCCTGGCAGGCATCAATGGCTTGGCTTTTGCATTCAAAGACTACCCCACCGTGTGGGCCGCCATGGACGGCGACTTAGGCGCTTATATCCGCGCTCAAATTGCCAAAGTCAATTTGCACACCTTTGACAAAATTTTGGACAACGGTTTTCGCAACACCACATCCTCTACCAAGCCCATCGTGACGGCTGAAGACTTGCGCGGCTTCAAAATTCGCGTGCCTATCAGCCCATTGTGGACTTCCATGTACAAGGCCTTTGGCTCAGCGCCAACCGGCATTAACTTCGCCGAGGTTTACTCTGCATTGCAAACCAAAGTGGTTGAGGGTCAAGAAAACCCACTGGCTATCATTGAAATTGCCAAGCTCTACGAAGTCCAAAAGTTTTGCTCAATGACCGGCCACATGTGGGATGGTCAGTGGATCTTGGCCAACGGCAGACGCTGGGCTAGCCTTCCTGCCGATGTGCAAGGCGTCATCAACAAGCACGTGAACACAGCGGTGATCAAGCAACGCGATGACATTCGTAGCCTGAACACTAATCTGGAAACCCAGCTTAAAGCCAAAGGCATGATCTTCAACTATCCTGAGGTGGCCAGCTTCCGTGATGCCCTTTCAAAAGCTGGTTTCTACCAAGAATGGCGCGCCAAGTTTGGCGATGAAGCCATGAGCAAACTTGAAAAATACTCAGGTCGTTTGGCTTAATTTTTCAAGTACTACCCAGCTTGCTGGATGAACTCAAGAAAAAAACATCGCCTTGCGCGGTGTTTTTTGTTTCGAACGCCACAAGTTGTTAGGCCAATACCCTCTAAAGAATGCCTGATTCGCATACAAGCGAAAACCCTTGGTCTATAACGAATCCACTGCAACAACTCCCCCCTGCGAACAAAAATACCCTTTTTGAAGCTCGGCTCAAGTATCATTTACTCCCATGAATATCATCATCCTGGGCGCTGGCAGAGTGGGCGAAAGCGTCGCTGAAAGCCTGGTGTCCGAGCAAAACGACATCACCATCATCGACCAAGATCCGACTCGCCTCAGGCTGCTCGAAGAGCGCTTGGACCTGCGCGGCGTGGTGGGCAATGGCATTCAGCCCTCTGTACTGCGCGAAGCCGGGGCACAAGACGCGGACATGGTCATTGGCTGCGCTGCGGCCGATGAGTCAAACTTGGTGTTCTGCAAGGTTGCCCACGACGTGTTCAACGTGCCCACCACCATCGCCCGTCTGCGCTCACCCGAGTTCAACGAGGGCGATGAATTGTTGGGCAAGTCGGGTTTTGCCGTTAACCATGTGATCTGTCCTGAAGAGTCGGTCATGCGCTACATCGAGCAGCTCATCCAGTACCCCGAGGCCTTGCAAGTGCTTGAATTTGCCGACGGCCGCGTCAGCCTGATCGTGGTGCGTGCGGCTGCCGACAGCCTGCTGGTGAACCACACCATTGCCGAGTTTCGCGACCGATTGCCGGATGCCGAGATGCGCGTGGTGGCCTTGTACCGGCAAGACACGCAGGTGGACGCCTTGCCCGAGACCCGCATCCTGCCGGGCGACGAAGTGTTTGTGTTGGCCGAAACTCGCAAAATCACCTCCGTGTTGGCCGGCATCCACAAAACCGACCAGCCCGTGAAGCGCCTGATGCTGGCCGGTGGTGGCAAAGTGGGCTTGCGTTTGGCGCGCATTCTGGCAGACCAATACGATGTGAAGGTGATCGAACGCGATAAAAACCGCTGCGCATATTTGGCCAGCCAGTTGCCTTCCAGCACCTTGATTTTGAATGGCGACGGTGCCGATGAAGACCTGCTACTCGAAGAGAGTGTGAACGAGATGGATTTGTTTCTGTCGCTGACCAGCGACGATGAGGGCAACATCATGTCCGCCATGCTGGCCAAACGCATGGGCGCGCGGCGCGTCATGGCCCTGATCAACCGCCGTGCATATGCCGACATGATGCAAGGCAGCACGATTGACATCGCGATATCACCTGCGCAAACCGTGATTGGCGAGTTGTTGGCGCACCTGCGTCGGGGCGATGTGGCGGCGGTGCACAGCCTGCGCCGTGGCGCAGCAGAGGCACTTGAGGGCATTGCGCGGGGTGACTTCAAGACGTCGAAATTGGTGGGTCGTCGTGTCGAACAAATCAAACTGCCCCCAGGCGTGAGCATGGGCGCTATCGTACGTGGCCAGGGGCATCAATCCGAGGTGCTGATGCCTCACCACGACACCCTGATAGAGGCCGATGACCACATCATCATGTTCATCCCCAACAAACGCGATGTGCGTGCGGTGGAAAAACTTTTTCAGGTCAGTGCGACCTTTTTTGGCTGATGTTCACTTTCTTCGCACCCGTGCTGTCCTTGATGGCACGCATCTTGATCGCTTTCTCGGTGACATTTTTGGTGCCGGGCATTTGGGCCTGGTTCGAAGACCACCAAGATTTTCAATTAATTTGGTTGGCTGGTTTTTGTTTGACGGCTCTCAGTGGCTTGGCATTGGCGGCAATCACACAAAAGCATCGGCGTGAATTGAAGACCAAAGACGGCTTCTTGTTGGTCAACATGGTGTGGCTGGTTTTACCTGCCTACTCCGCCCTGCCCCTGATGTTTTTGGTGCCTGAAATCACTTGGTCCAAAGCCTACTTTGAGGCCATGAGCGCGCTCACTGCCACGGGCGCCACGGCTTTGACGGGGCTTGAGCATTTGCCGGTTTCGGTCAATATTTGGCGCTGCTTTTTGCAGCTAATTGGCGGGCTGGGCATCATGCTGTTGGTGGTGGCGGTGTTGCCCATGTTGGGATTGGGCGGCATGCAGCTTTACAAGACCGAAACGCCTGGCCCCATGAAAGACACCAAGTTCACCCCCCGCATTGCC
>CANKOT010000290.1 GCA_947484245.1 Comamonadaceae bacterium | reverse complement strand
CGAGATGTTCATGGGCAAGATCAGCAAGTGGAACGACCCCAAGTTTGCTGCCTTGAACCCCGGCAAAAACCTGCCCAACGAGACCATCACCGTGGTGCACCGCGCTGATGGTTCTGGCACCACATTCAATTGGACCGACTACCTGACTTCAATCAGCAAAGACTGGGCTGACACTGTAGGCAAGGGTGCTGCTGTCAAGTGGCCCGCTCCCACGTCCGTGGGTGGCAAGGGCAATGAAGGCGTTGCAGCCAACGTGAACCGCATCAAAGGCTCTATTGGTTATGTGGAATACGCATACGTCAAAAAGAACAAAATGACTTTCTTGCAAGTTCAAAACGCCAACGGCAAATACGTCAGCCCAGACGACACCACCTTTGCCGCCGCCGCAGCCGGTGCCGACTGGTTCAGCGTGCCAGGCATGGGCGTGTCCATGGTGAATGCCAAAGGTGACAATAGCTGGCCCGTCAGCACGGCCTCTTTCATCTTGATGTACAAATCGCCTGCTGACAAAGCCGGCTCCAACGAAGCCCTGAAGTTCTTTGACTGGTCATTCAAGAATGGCAAGAAAATGGCTGCTGAGTTGGATTATGTGCCCTTGCCTGACAGCTTGACCGAGCAGATCCGTTCCAAAGTCTGGTCACAGATCCAGAAGTAATTCAGGTCCTGGTCTGTCATCCGTCGGTTGTAATTCAGCGACCGACGGATTTCTTGTTTAAATTTGATGCTCTTTATTTGATGGGTCAAGACATGCAAGCCCCCCTCTCCAGCGTGGACAACAACAGTCATTTGATGGCTGTAGCGAAGCGCCAGCGTCTGCAAGACGTGTTGTTTCACCGCCTGACGCAGTTGTTCTCCTTGTTGGTTCTGTTGGCCTTGGCTGGGATCATCGTGTCCTTGTTCATCAACGCTTGGCCGACGTTTGCCAAATTTGGTGTGCATTTCATTTGGTATGTCGAGTGGGACATCATCAACGAAGAGTTTGGTGCGGCCATTGCGATCGTGGGCACCATAGCCAGTGCGGGCATCGCCATGCTGGTGGCGGTACCTTTGGCTTTTGGCATTGCCGTGTTCCTGACCGAAACCTGCCCCGTCTGGTTACGACGCTCTTTGGGGACGGCCATTGAATTGTTGGCGGCGGTGCCCTCCATCATTTACGGTATGTTTGGCCTGTTTGTGTTTGCGCCATTGTTTGCCGATTACATCCAGGTGCCGCTGCGCGAAGTGTTGAGTGGTATGCCCTTGATTGGGTTTCTGTTCGGTGGCGCCCCGAACGGCATGGGCATTTTGGCAGCCGGCATTGTGCTGGCCTTCATGGTCTTGCCTTTTGTGGCTGCGGTGATGCGCGATGTGTTCGAAATCACGCCGCCCATCTTGCGCGAATCGGCCTATGGCCTGGGCTGTACCACTTGGGAAGTGGTGCGCCACATCGTGCTGCCTTACACCCAAAAAGGCGTGATCGGCGGCATCATGCTGGGACTGGGTCGGGCACTGGGTGAGACCATGGCGGTGACCTTTGTGATTGGCAATGCCAACCGCATGCCCACCTCGCTGTTCTCGCCAGGTACATCCATCGCCTCGACTTTGGCTAACGAATTCGGTGAAGCCGCCGACTTCCACATGTCGTCTTTGTTTGCGCTGGGATTTTTATTGTTTGTGATCACGTTTGTGGTGTTGGCCATGGCCAAAATCATGATCAATCGGGCTGAAAAGGCCAAGGGGTTCTGACATGGCGATGAACATGAATCACGCGCTGTACCGCAAGCGCCGCCTGGCTAATGCCTGGGGCATGGTCACCTCCATGCTGGCCATGGCTTTGGGTTTGTCCGTGTTACTTTGGATTTTGGTGGTCTTGTTTACCAACGGTTTTGCTGCGATGGACTGGAATATTTTGACCAAAGATACGCCTGCGCCAGGCACCGATGGCGGGGGCTTGCGCAACGCCATTGTGGGCAGTTTGTTGATAGTGGGCTTGTCGGTGCTGGTGGCGACACCGGTGGGGATCTTGGCCGGCATTTACCTCACCGAATATGGCGATCAGAGCAAAACGGCCGAACTCACCCGTTTTGTGACCGACATCATGCTGTCGGCACCCTCGATCGTGATCGGTTTGTTTGTTTACGCGATCCTTGTGGCCACCTTGGGCGGGTTCTCTGGTTACGCCGGCAGCCTGGCGCTGGCTTTGATTGCTGTCCCTGTGGTCATGCGAACCACTGAAAACATGCTGCGGCTGGTGCCTAGCAGCTTGCGCGAAGCGGCTTTCGCCTTGGGTGCGCCACGTTGGAAAGTGTCGCTGTCGGTCACCCTACGCGCGGCCAAAAGCGGTGTGATCACTGGTGTTTTGCTGGCCATTGCCCGTATCAGCGGTGAGACGGCGCCGCTGTTGTTCACCGCATTGAACAACCAGTTTTACAACGATGATATGAGCAAGCCCATGGCCAATTTGCCGGTCGTGATTTTCCAGTTCGCCATGAGTCCTTATGACAACTGGGTGAATTTGGCCTGGGGTGGAGCGCTGTTAATCACCATGTCTGTCCTGGGTTTGAATATTCTTGCCAGAACCTTTTTCAGAGAAAAATTCTCAGTCTGACCTCCATAACTTCTCCCTTATTGAAAAAACTTCATTATGCAAACCACTGCCTCACCCGAAGTACTTTCCCAAAACATTTTGGAAGTTCGCAATATGCAAACCACTGTCTCACCCGAAGTGCTGTCCCAAAACGTTTTGGAAGTTCGCAATTTGAATTTTTATTACGGTTCATTTCACAGTCTTAAAAATATCAATCTTGATATACAGAAAAACTCGGTTACTGCCTTCATTGGGCCTTCGGGTTGCGGTAAGTCCACTTTGTTGCGGACTTTGAATCGCATGTATGACCTTTACCCTGGCCAACGCGCTGAAGGTCAAATAATGTTCAACGGTAAAAATATTCTTGACCCTAAGCAAGATTTAAATTTACTTCGCGCCCGCATTGGCATGGTTTTTCAAAAGCCTACGCCGTTCCCAATGTCTATTTACGACAACATTGCTTTCGGGATCCGTCTCTACGAAGACCTTTCTCGCTCAGAAATGGATGACCGTGTTGAAT
>CANKOT010000289.1 GCA_947484245.1 Comamonadaceae bacterium | reverse complement strand
GGTATTGGCGAAGGCATTGCCAAACATTTCGCAGCTCACGGCGCCAAGGTTTTGGTGAACGACATTCAAGCCGCTGCGGGTCAAAAAGTGGTCCAAGACATTCAAGCAGCTGGCGGTACTGCGGCCTTCTTTGCCGCTGACGTGACACGCTCTGACGATGTCAAAGCTTTGGTACACCAAGCTGTGAAATTGTGGGGCCATCTGGATGTGATGATCAACAACGCGGGATGGACTCACCGCAATCGCCCGGCGCTGGAAGTCAGCGAAGATGAGTTTGACCGATGCTACGCGGTGAACATGAAAAGCATTTATCTAGCCACCGTACATGCGGTGCCAGTGTTTCGAAAAAAGGGGGGTGGCGCCTTTATCAACATTGCGTCTACGGCTGGCATTCGGCCACGCCCCGGCCTGACTTGGTACAACGGCTCTAAAGGCGCTGTCATTACCACCAGCAAATCTTTGGCGGCCGAACTCGGCCCCGACAACATTCGTGTGAACTGCATCAACCCTGTGTTCAACCCCGACACGGGTTTGTCGGCAGAATTTGCAGGCGGTCCGGTGGACGATGAAAAGCGCGCCAAGTTCATGGCCTCCATTCCGCTGGGTCGTTTTTCGACAGCCTTGGATGTTGCCAATGCGGCTTTGTATTTGGCCAGCGACGAAGGCTCATTCATCAGTGGTGTTTGCATTGAAGTAGACGGCGCACGTTGTGTCTGAGCGCGTTATCCCCATCCTCAGTCAGCCCCTGGGGAATCTGCCCCTTCCTGCGCCTTCACAAGCTCAGACTTGGGCGCCAGGACAGCAGCTGCTTGATCAAAGAAAGCGGCCTTTGCGCGATTTGCGTATCAGCGTCACAGACCGTTGTAATTTTCGGTGCAGCTACTGCATGCCCAAAGAAATCTTCAACAACGACTACGTCTATTTGCCTCACAGTGCGCTGCTCAGCTTCGAGGAAATTACTCGCACAGCCCAAAGTTTTATTGCCTTGGGTGTTGAAAAACTTCGACTAACAGGCGGCGAGCCCCTGCTGCGTAAAAATCTAGAAGTTCTCATTGCTCAGTTGGCGGCCTTGAAAACTTTGGCCGGTCAAGACTTGGACATCACACTCACAACCAATGGTTCTCTCTTGGCAAAAAAAGCCCAAGCCCTCAAGAGTGCCGGCTTAAAACGAGTGACGGTTAGCCTCGATGGACTTGACGACGCGGTCTTCAAGCAAATGAACGACGTTGACTTTCCGGTCAGCGACGTGCTGGAGGGCATTCAAGCCGCGCAAGCTGCCGGCTTAGGGCCTATCAAGGTCAACATGGTGGTCAAGCGTGGCACCAACGAACAAGAAATATTGCCCATGGCGCGGTATTTCAAAGGCAAAGGCATTTCACTTAGATTCATTGAGTACATGGATGTGGGCGCCACCAATGGCTGGCGCATGAATGAAGTGATGCCCAGCGCTGACATTTTGCACTTGCTGCAAACCGAGATGTCATTGACACCGCTTCAAGCCAGCCAGGCCGGCGAAACAGCAGAGCGTTGGGGTTATCTGAATGAACAAGGCGTGCACGATGTGAGCCTGGGCGAAATTGGTTTTATCAGCAGCGTAACCAAAGCATTTTGCAGCGACTGCAACCGCGCGCGCTTGACCACCGAAGGTCAACTCTATCTGTGTTTGTTTGCCTCGCAAGGCTATGACCTCAAACCTTTGGTGCGAAGCGAGTTGGATCAAAGCGCACTCACGCAGGCCATTGCCGCCATTTGGTCGCAACGAGATGACCGGTATTCTGAACTTCGAGTCTCGGAGCCAGCCTTGGAAAACGGTTCAACGCCAAGCGGCGCCAAGCGCAAGGTTGAGATGAGCTACATCGGCGGCTGATCTCATTCAATCGACATCCATGGAACAATTTTCGACATGAACGATCTGAGCATGACTGGCTTAATTTTGGCCGGAGGTCGAGGTGCGCGCATGGGCGGCATTGACAAAGGTTTGCAAAATTTCAATGGCACCCCACTCACCCTTCACACACTCATGCGGCTGCAAATGCAAACCTCTGAGCCCTTGTCCCAGATCATGGTGGTGGCCAACCGAAACTTGTCGGCCTATGAATCTTTTGGGGTGCAAGTATGGCCCGACAGCACCGATGGTTTTGCAGGTCCCCTTGCCGGATTTTTAACAGGACTTGAACGCTGTGAAACAGACTTGTTGCTGACCGTGCCTTGCGACAGTCCCTTGTTTCCATTCAATTTAGCGGAGCGTTTGTTGGAAACCTTAATTTCTGAAGGAGCCGACATCGCAGTGGCCGCCGCCAAAGAAGAGGACGGCACTGTGCGAGCGCAGCCCGTGTTTTGTTTGATGCGAGTCAACTTGTTAGAAAGTTTGGTCAAGTTCATGCAATCGGGTGGCCGCAAAATTGATGCTTGGACAGCCCTTCACAAAACCGTGTTGGTGCCGTTTGACACAGCCGATGTCGACCCCCGTGCCTTCTTCAATGCCAATACCCTCGAAGAATTGCACCGCCTCGAACAAAGCACATGACACACCCACCGTCACTGGCTGACATTGCCGCACAACTTGAAGCTTATGACCCGCAGGCACTACCTGCCAATGAGGTCTTGAATTTTCTGGATCACTTGGTGACACCAGTGCACGAAGCAGAGTCAGTCGACATCTTTGCAGCACTGGGCAGAGTCACTGCGCAAGACGTGATCAGCCCCATCAATGTGCCACCGCACGACAACTCCGCCATGGATGGCTTTGCCTTTGATGGCGCCCCATTGAGTGCATCACAGGCCTTGTCGCTCAAGGTGGTTGGCACCGCACTCGCGGGCAAAGCATGGGAAGGATCTGTGAACGCTGGCGAATGCGTGAAGATCATGACCGGTGCCATCATGCCCAAAGGCCTGAACACGGTGGTGCCGCAAGAACTTTGCTCCATGACGGCAAGCGACGTCGTTGAAATTCCTGCCGGTCTGCTCAAGGCAGGTGACAACCGCCGCTTGTGCGGCGAAGACATCATGCAGGGGCAACCCGCCCTACTCAAGGGTGCCTTGGTTACGCCTGCAGCAGCAGGACTGCTGGCCAGCTTGGGCGTTCC
>CANKOT010000288.1 GCA_947484245.1 Comamonadaceae bacterium | reverse complement strand
TTGTAACCAAACTCAGTGATAGACGGCACATCGGGCAGCAGCGGTGAGCGCGTGGCACTTGTTACGGCCAAGGCTTTGAGCTTGCCACTTTTGATCATGGGCACTGCAGGCGGCATCGAGGTTGATGCAATTTGGGTATGTCCTGCGACAACGGCATTGATGGCAGCTGCAGGTTGATAGGGCACGTGCACAATGTCAATTTTGGCGGCTGTTTTGAGTCGCTCCATGGAAAGATGCGTGGTCGTGCCAATGCCAGAGGATGCATAGTTGAAAGGTGCCTTCTTGGCGGCTTCAACCAACTCGGGCAATGTTTTAGCAGCCACACTGGGGTTGACGGTAAAGATATTGGGCGTTTTAGGGCCTAGCGCAACGGGCACAAAGTCTTTGAGGGCGTCGTAACCAGCATCTGCATAAAGCGACGGGTTGACCGCAAAGGCCACACTGTGGACCAAGATGGTGTAGCCATCGGGTGCTGCGCGTTTGACTTGGCTGGTCGCAATGTTGCCTCCTGCACCGCCTTTGTTTTCTACAATGAAATTACCACCGGTCAGTTCATTCAGTTTCTGAGTCAGTGACCTTGCCACAATGTCGGACGAAGCACCAGGTGCAAAGGCAACCACAAGGGTTACGGATTTGGCTTTAGGCCAATCGCTTTGAGCCCAGCCCGAAAGATGCAAGCTGCCAATGACAGCGAAGCCCAGAAGGGCCTTGAAATAATGAACCATGGTTTTGTCTCCTTTAGATTCGAGCCAGTTCAAGCTGGCGATGTTTGCTTAACCAATGAGAAATCAAATACAACTTCTTTGAAGGGGCTTGTCAAACCGTATCGATGTGCGACTTCGGTGTTTTGGCAACTCTTGACATCGACAATCAAACCAGGACGCACACCAAACACGGTGTCGTTATCAAGGTAATCTGACCCTGCAGGAAACAGCTCGGTGACCAAACCAACGTAACCAGGGGCGCTCACAATGATATGGAAGTGTGCAGGGCGCCAAATGCCCCGGTTGCTGGCGGCCAGCAAGGCGCCAACAGGTCCATCGGTTGGCACAGTGTAAGGATGAGGGCGAATGGTCAATAAACTGAAGGTGCCATCTTCATCGCATTCGATTTTGCAACGCAAATTTTGAGGGTCTTGCGCAGCATCTTGAGCGGGGTACAAACCGTTGTCTGCGTTTTGCCAAAAATCAATTTGTGCATTGGGAATGGCCTTTTGATGAATGTCCAAAACGCGACCATGCAACCAGACTCGCTCACCAGCTTGGCCGTGGGTGAGGTCGCAACCGTTGGGCTGAATGTGGGAATCATGATTGTGAAAGGGGCCAAGCACACTGCTGGGTGTGCCGCCTGGAGGCTGGGATACCACGTCGACCATGGAGGAAATGCCCATGATGTCGGAGAACAGACTGAACTCATTGCGTTCGTCATCGGTTATTTTGGCGGCCGCTGTGAGAAATTCCAAACCCTTCAACCACTCTGCCTTGCTGAGTTGAGATTCATCTACAAAAGCGTGCAAATGCTTGACCAGCAGACGCATGACATGGGCAAGCCGCGGGTCGGTGGCTTTTGAAAAGCTGGCCATGGTGTCTTGGGTGACGGCGTTGCGCAAAGTGCTGGACGGGGTGGTAGGCGTCATGGATTCCTCGGGAAAGCTGGTAGAACCAATTCAAAGAATGCCAACAATATCACATCAACTGCTTCATTGGGTATTCAAGGGCGCGGCGAACTCGTACTTTGCAGAGTGGGCATGTAAGCCGAATTCATCATGTCATGTGCTTGTTCTGTATGGGCACTTAGCCAAGCATCAAATTGGTGCTTGGCTAAGACAAGAGGGGTTCTTTTTTCATCACCCGCTTTGTGAAATTGATTCATGATGGGGTGCTCTTCGGCGTTCACCGTCAGCATGGTGAAGCTGGTTACAACTTCACCTGAGGAAGGGTCAATCCAAGTATCCCAAAGGCTGGCAATGCCCATGGGCTCTTGAGGTGCCAATTCAATTTTCCAACGAACGGCCTTGCCCGTTGCGTAGTTCGGTTCAAAAAAATTCTCTAGCACAGCGATGCCATATCGTCGTTGGCGCCATGCGGTTCGGTAGCTGGGCTTTTCACTGGCTGTCTCCGCGCGCGCATTGTAAGTATGGCGACTGATCTTGTCGTCTTTGGACCATCCCGGAATCAAGCCGAACCTTGCCAAGCCACAGGCGATCCGCCCAGTTTGCTGACTCTTTACAACGATGGGAGCTGCATAGCCTGGATAGGTTTCGGCGGGAAATTCAGCAGTGGGCAATTCAATGCCGAAGTGCTGCTTGACCCATACTCTGTTTTGAGTTGGCGTGAAGTTGGTGCACATGATTAAACTTGGATGCAAATCTGTCTTTTATAAAGTATAAAAAGTGTCAATTTAACTTGCCTAATCGTCAATTGACCATAAATCAAGATTCTTCCTGAAATAATGTATCGACTTTAGAAAGTAGTTGATGAAAATGAATGCGTGCTTGCCAATCATGGCGAAAGTGGCCCCATGCTAAATCCTCTGGGACTAGGTACTGCCTTTCTGGCTGTTGCTTTGTATGGCCTGTGGGCCCCCGACCTTGAGCGCGTCGAATTAGAAAAACGCTACTTTTCTTCTTTGCCGCAGATCATCGATGTCGACGGCTTGAAAGTTTATTACAAAGAGACGGGGCCTCAAGGCGCTCCTGCTTTGTTGTTGTTGCACGGCTTCGGTTCAAGTTTGCAAGCTTGGGACGATTGGTCTTTGAAGTTAGAGCAAACATACCGTGTGATCAGGCTGGATTTACCCGGATTTGGTCTCACAGGTGCCAGTCCTGCGAATGATTATTCAGAAGAAAAAGATCTTGCCATCCTGACGCACTTTACCGATAAGTTAGGCCTTGAAAAGTTCTCTGTTGTGGGCCATTCAATGGGTGGAAAAATGGCTTGGTCTTTGGCGGCTTCTCAGCCTGAGCGTGTGCAAGCCCTGGTGCTCATGGCGCCAGATGGCTTTCCTCAAGCCAAAGACATTGGAACCAAGCCCTATGAAGTCCCTGCCATCACAGGACTCATCAAATATTTTTTACCCAAGTACTTGG
>CANKOT010000287.1 GCA_947484245.1 Comamonadaceae bacterium | reverse complement strand
GGCTGAAAAATCCAGCTTGGGCACTGACTTTAACCAGCCCGAATTTGCTCATGCCTTTGCCGAGGCCGGCAAATTAGCGCAAGTTGACAGGCATCGTTATGTGGCAGACCCTGCATTTTTCAAAGTGCCGGCCAAGGCCTTGGTCAATCCGGCTTACGTCAAACAAAGGGCGGCCCTGATTCAATCCAACACCCTGCCCAGTTATGCCCCAGGACAGCCAGAAGCCATGCTGGCTGAGTCATCTGGCCAGGCCCTTGCACAAGCAACTGCAGCGCCCAGTGCCGATGCAACCAGCCAATTGGCGGTGGTGGATGCACAAGGCAATGCAGTCAGCATGACCACCACCAACAATTTGAATTTTGGCTCGCGCATCTTGGTGCAAGGTTATGTGTTGAACAACGCCATGACCAACTTCACCACATCGCCCAAACCAGGCGAAATAGCGCCCAACAAAATGGAGCCCCGAAAAAGACCTGTGACGTCCATGGTACCCACCATGGTTTTTGACGAGGCAGGTCAATTGGTCACGCTAGGCGGATCGGCTGGCGGCGGACAAATCGTGGACTATGTTGCTGCCAACTTGGTTCGCATGTTGGCAAACCAATTGAGCCCCTTTGAAGCACTGGCACAAGGGCACATATCAACGGCCATCCCCAATCGGGTTCAGCTTGAAAAAGGAACTTCAGCCGCCCAACTGGCTGATGCTCTTCTAGCCAAAGGCCAAAAAGTGGAAGTCGTGCCCATGAACAGCGGCATGGGATTTTTAAAGCGCGCTGGCAATGGTTGGATCGGTTCAGCTGATCCGCGCAGAGACGGTGTTACTTGGGGCTTTAACCCCACACCTTAGGAAACAAAACGTCGTTCATCTCGGCACCATCTGGCAAGCGTTTTACCAAATCGGCAAAAGGTGGCGACGTGACCCAGCGGCGCACAGCATGGCGCGCATCGTCGCCCAGGTATCTGGCAGAAAACACGCGCCGTCTGCTTTCAGGACCAACACCGCTAGAAGCATGCAGTGACAGCATCTGAAACGCCACGCAATCTCCTGGCTCTAAGGCCCACGCAAGTTGCTTGTAATCATAGGGCTTGTCTTCGATCGATGGCAACTCAGCCAGGCTTCCCTCTGGAAACCATTTGGCTTGCTGGTCTCTGAAAGTTCGAGGCATGTACCAGGTGCCAAAATGCGATTGCGCCACAAACCTGAGCGTGCTGGCCAAAGGCACAGGATCAACTGGAATCCAAAAACTCACGTTTTGGCGACCGCTCACGTTGTAGTAGGGTTGATCTTGGTGCCACGGTGTTGCTTGCTTGGTGCCGGGTTCCTTCACCAATAAATGGTCATGATAAAGCCGTACGGTTTGCGACTGCATGAGCTGCGCCGCCAAATGGGGTAAGGTCGAATTGGACAAAATGCTTTGATAGTCTGGGTTCGATTGCCAAGTGCAAAAGTCTTCAACGAAGCGCCCCGGATCATTGGGCTGGCTGGCCACTTGCACCAAGTCACTCAAATGCCCCAGATTGTGTTCAATGCCCTTTTCAAGTGTTTGAATTTCCTGCGCGTTCAAAACACCGCGCAACACAACAGCGCCCAAGCTCTGATAGCTTTCAATGGTTTCGGGCGTTAACACATGTGTTCTTGACATAAGACTCACATCAAATATTTTTCAACAGCGCTGCCGTCTCAAAAAGTGGCAAACCCATGATGCCAGTATAGGAGCCCTTAATTTCTGAAATATAAGCAGCAGCCATGCCTTGAACACCGTAGGCACCCGCCTTGCCAAAGGGCTCACCTGTTGCGACATAGGCTTTGATTTCCGACAACTTCATGGGTGCAAAAGTCACTTTAGAAACAGACACACTCAAGTAACGCCGACGGCCTGAAGCTACAGCCACGGCCGTCAAGACTCTGTGAGTTTGACCAGACAAAGTTTTTAAAATTCGCACTGCATCTTCCGCATTTTCGGGTTTGCCTAGAATGACTCGGCCCAAGGCCACAGTGGTATCGGCGCACAACACAGGCGCAGGCTTTAAGCCTCGCGCTTGCATGCGTTTGACGGCGGCTTCAAGTTTCAATTTCGTCACACGCTTCACGTAGGTCAAAGGTGCTTCGCCTGGTATCACGCGTTCTAGCGATTCAGCATCTTCGTCTGGCGTGGCCAACAACAACTCATACCGAACGCCTACCTGTTCGAGCAATTGTTGGCGCCTTGGACTTTGCGAGGCCAGGTAAACAAACTCTTTCATTGCAAGTTTATTCTCGGTGGTAAGGGTGATTCGCATTGATAGACCAGGCACGGTACAACTGTTCAATGAGCAAGACCCTGGCCATGGCATGTGGCAGCGTCAGGTCAGACAAGCGAATACGCTCGTGGGCGGCATCTCTGAAAGCTGGCTCTAAACCATCTGGCCCCCCAATGATCAGCGCAACATCATCACCACCCAATTGCCAGTCTTTCAAACGCTGCGCAAGCGCGGTGGTTCTCAAAGTAGTGCCGCGCTCGTCTAACACCACAATCCGAGTGCCGCGTGGAATGACCGCCTCGATGCGTTGGCGCTCAGCAGCCACCAAGTTTTCATAGGTTTTAGAACTGCGGGGCTCGGTCTTCACAGCCTTGAGCTCTACTTTGAGCTCAGGGGGAAAGCGCTTGGCGTAATCGTCCCACGCAGTTTGCGCCCAATCGGGGACGCGTTGCCCCACTGCCACAATTAGCAGCTTCATGAAACTCAGGCCTTAGGCTTGGCCTTGGCAAAGGACTTGGTTGCAAACTTTGTTGCAGGTTTGACGCTGGACTTGGCCGCAGGTTTGCTGGCAGGTTTGCCTACAGATTTTGAGGCAGGCTTGCTGCTTGATTTCGCAGGTGCTTTGCCCACAGTTTTACCAGATGGCTTGCCCATCGGTTTGCCCGCTGCTTTAGCAGCAGGTTTGGCGCTTGATTTAGCTGGCACTTTGCGCGTGGGTTTGAGCGCTTCCGAGCCCATGGGCCCAACCGGCACAGAATCACGCCTTGTAGGCGTGCGTCCTGCACTGACATTGGCCTTCTTCTTGGCAACGGGCTTGCGCACAGGTTCAGCAGGCTTGGGGGCGCCCAACTTCAGACGCACCGGCTTGTCG
>CANKOT010000286.1 GCA_947484245.1 Comamonadaceae bacterium | reverse complement strand
TTAGGCCAAACCGTGGTGGTTGAAAACAAGCCGGGCGCTGGCGGCACTTTGGCCGGTGGCTTTGTGTCCAAGGCCGCACCCGATGGCTATACCTTTCTGATTCATCACAACGGCATGTCAACGGCCCCTGCGCTGTATAGAAAAATGGCCTTCAACCCCATGACTGACTTTGAATATGTCAGCCAGGCGGTGGACGTACCCATGACCCTCATTGGCCGAAAAGACTTGCCCGCCAAAAACATGCAAGAGTTAACGGCCTACATCAAAGCCAACGCCAAGAAAATCAATCTGGCCAACGCTGGTTTGGGCGCGGTCTCTCATCTGTGCGGCATGTTGCTGCAGCAGGCCTTGGGTGTCGATCTCACCACCGTGCCGTTTTCTGGCACAGCACCTGCGCTCAATGCATTGTTGGGCGGTCAGGTCGATATTTTGTGCGACCAAACCACGCAAACGACATCACACATCAAGGCAGGCACTGTCAATTTGTACGGCGTGACCACCAAGCAGCGCATTCGTGCTTTGCCAGATGCACCTACCCTGACTGAAGGCGGCCTGAAAGATTTTGAAGTCATTGTGTGGCACGGTATTTATGCCCCTAAAGGCACACCCGCTGCCAACATTGAAAAATTTGGTTCTGCCGTTAGAACCGCTTTGAAAGATCCAGCCTTTGTAGCTCGCATGGCAGACTTGGGCGCAGAAATTGTGCCAGACTCCAAGCAGACACCAGAAGGTCTTCGCACTTGGCTTCAGTCTGAAATTGGCAAGTGGGGCCCTGTCATTCGATCAGCTGGCGTTTACGCAGACTGAGCTTAGGCCAGTTCAGAAATTTCAATTAAATTCAGGTCGGGATCTCGAACGTACACCGACCTGATTTTTTGTGTGGCGCCCGTGCGCATGACAGGCCCTTCCAAAATAGGCCAAGCCTCTGCATTTAACTTGGCAATCACTATCTCTAGCGGTACCGAGGCAATGAAGCAAAGGTCTAGCGATCCTGGCACTGGCAAGTGCGCCTTGGGGTCAAACTCTTTGCCTTTCACATGCAAGTTAATCTTTTGATTGCCATATTTGAAGGCTTTTCGAGTGATGGGCGGCGTTCCACCTACAAAGCTTTCCAAACTCATGCCCATGATTCGGGTGTAAAAGTCTACGCATGCGGTTTCATTGGCAGTCGTTAGAACTAAGTGGTCTAGATGGTCAATCATTTGGGGTTTTGAATGGGATTAGAGGCTGAGGATGTTATATTTTTAACTCAAATTCAAACCGCATCCATCAAGGTAAACCATTGAGCCCTGAAATACTGTCAAATTTGCAAAATTGGGTGGGTCGTTCGCAGACCTTGACGGACCAAGTGACCATTGCGCCCATGCGCGGCCTCATTGCCACGCTTGACCGCAACGACCCTGAACCTAAGTTGGGCGATGCACTGCCCCCTTTGTGGCATTGGCTGTATTTCTTGCCGCACACACAGCAAAGCGAGCTTGGGCCTGATGGGCATGCCGCAAAGGGTGGCTTCTTGCCGCCTGTGCCTTTGCCTAGAAGAATGTGGGCAGGCAGCCGTTTTGAATGGCACTCACCCATCTGCGTTGGCGAGACCATTGAACGCACCTCCAGCGTTCAATCTGTTCAGCACAAAATGGGAAAGAGTGGCGACTTGGTCTTTGTGAAGGTGCTTCACGAGTTGCGCAATGGCGCTCAATTGTGTTTGAGTGAAGAGCACGACATTGTTTACAAGTCGGCACCCCTAGAAAATGAAGTGGCTGCTCAGCCTACGCCTGCTGCGAAACTGCTTGTGCCTGAGCTAGCACTTTGGCAGCGTGAAGTTGTACCAGATGATGTGTTGCTTTTCAGATATTCGGCCTTGACTTTCAATGGCCACCGTATTCACTACGATCGGTCTTATGTCACTCAACATGAAGGCTATCCTGGCTTGGTAGTGCACGGCCCGCTCATAGCCACACTGTTGGTTGATGTCTTAAGAAGAAATACAGATCGAACTTTGAAAAAATTTGAATTCAAGGCGATACGACCTAGCTTTGAATGTGCAGACGGCCGCTCCATTAAACTCATGGCCCAAACCAAAGACAATTTGCATGTGAATTTGTGGGCGCAAGACCATGAAGCGTATCTCACCATGCAAGCTACTGCAGAACTGAATTGATCCCGATGAAACAAGCCATTCCCAAGCCCGATGCGTATCAAACCTTGCGCGAAGCACTGCGCGATTTGTGCAAAAGCTTTGATTCAAAGTATTGGCAAGAAGTAGACGAAGCCCGCGGCTATCCTGAAGCATTTGTGAAGACACTGACCGAAGCCGGATGGTTGGCGGCTCTCATTCCCACAGAATACGGTGGCTCTGGCTTGGGCTTGGCAGAGGCCTCGGTCATCATGGAAGAAATCAATTTGTCGGGCGGCAATGCCGGCTCGTGCCATGGCCAGATGTACAACATGGGCACCTTGCTTCGGCATGGCTCCGCTTTGCAAAAGCAAACGTACTTGCCCAAAATTGCTTCCGGCGAGCTGCGTTTGCAATCGATGGCCGTCACAGAACCGACTACCGGCACAGACACCACGCAACTGAAAACCACAGCAGTTAGAAAAAACGACCGGTATGTGGTGTATGGCCAAAAGGTTTGGATCTCACGCATTCAACACTCAGATCTGATGATTTTGCTGGCGCGCACCACGCCCTTGTCAGAGGTCACTAAAAAAAGCGAAGGCATGTCCATCTTCATGGTCGACTTGAAACAAGCCATCGGCCATGGCATGACGGTCAAACCCATTCGCAACATGGTCAACCATGAAACCAATGAAGTGTTTTTTGACAACCTAGAAATTCCTGTTGAAAACCTGATTGGTGAAGAAGGCAAAGGCTTCAAATACATCTTGGATGGCCTGAACGCAGAGCGAACACTCATTGCAGCAGAATGCATCGGCGATGCCTATTGGTTCATAGACCGTGCCACCCGATATGCCAACGAGCGCGTGGTCTTTGGCCGGCCCATTGGCCAAAATCAGGGTGTGCAGTTTCCCATTGCAGACAGCTACATTGAAACTGAAGCCGCCAACCTCATGCGCTTTCGTGCTTGCGAATTGTTTGATGCCAATCAGGCCT
>CANKOT010000285.1 GCA_947484245.1 Comamonadaceae bacterium | reverse complement strand
TGCTTTGCAAGATTATCATTGTCTGCGAAGCAAAATACAGGCCCAATTGACCGCTGTGCAATGCAGAACTCAAAGTGTAGTCTGAAAGGATTAACATCTTGCTTCATTCAACGCCGGTGCGCATAGGGAAAACGCTAAAGCTAGGGCGAGACTTAAAGGAAATACCAATGGCGAGCTTACCGTCTAAGAACATGTGGCAATTCTGGGTTGATCGAGGCGGTACTTTTACCGACATTGTTGGCAAGCGGCCGGATGGCAGTTTGGTCACGCACAAGCTTTTGTCTGACAATCCAGATCAGTACAAAGATGCAGCGGTAGCAGGCATTCGTCACCTGATTGGCTTAAAGCTTGATGACATGCTCAGCCCCAAAATGGTGAGTTGCGTCAAGATGGGTACCACGGTGGCCACCAATGCACTTTTAGAGCGAAAAGGTGAGCGCACTTTATTGGTCACCACGCGCGGCTTTCGCGATGCATTGCGCATTGCCTACCAAAATCGCCCACGTTTGTTCGATAGGCACATTGTGTTGCCCGAATTGCTTTACAGCGAGGTGGTGGAAGCTCAAGAGCGCATGTCGGCGCAAGGTGATGTGCTTGAGTCTTTGAATGTCGATGACCTGCGCCCTCAATTGCAAGCGCAGTTTGCCGCTGGTATCCGCAGCGTGGCCATTGTGTTTATGCATGCCTATCGCTATCCACAACATGAAGCCTTGGCTTCAGACTTAGCCCATCAAATTGGCTTCACACAAATCAGTACGTCCCACCAAACCAGTCCCTTGATGAAGTTTGTGAGCCGCGGTGACACCACCGTGGTCGATGCTTATTTGTCACCCATCTTACGTCGCTATGTCGATCAAGTGGCCAGCGAAATGCCGGGCGTTAAATTGATGTTCATGCAGTCTTCTGGTGGCTTAACCGATGCGCATGCCTTCGCTGGCAAAGATGCTATTTTGAGTGGACCCGCTGGCGGCATTGTGGGCATGGCGCGCACTGCCGAAGGCGCTGGGCATAACAAGGTGATTGGCTTTGACATGGGCGGCACCTCCACCGATGTGTCGCATTACGCAGGACAATTTGAGCGAGAGTTTGAAACCCAAGTGGCGGGCATTCGAATGCGCGCACCCATGATGAGCATTCATACGGTGGCAGCGGGTGGGGGCTCCTTGCTGCAGTTTGATGGTGCCAGATTGAGAGTGGGGCCGCAGAGTGCTGGCGCCAACCCAGGGCCTGCCAGTTACAGACGCGGAGGCCCATTGGCTGTGACGGATGCCAATGTTTTGGTGGGCAAGGTCCAGCCCGATTTTTTCCCGGCGGTTTTTGGATCTGAGGGCAATCAAAAACTAGATGCACAAGCCGTCGCTGCTAAATTTGCAGCGCTGTCTGGACAGATGAAACGCTCAGCTGAATCGATCGCTGATGGCTTTTTGCGAATTGCGGTTCAACAAATGGCCAATGCCATTAAGAAAATTTCTGTGGCCCGAGGTTACGACGTTACACGCTACACCCTGCAATGCTTTGGGGGTGCAGGCGGCCAACATGCTTGCTTGGTAGCCGATGCATTGGGCATGCAGCAAGTTTATGTGCATCCCTTGGCCGGCGTGTTGTCGGCCTATGGCATGGGCTTGGCCGATCAAAGTTTGATCCGTGAGCAGGCTGTGGAGTTGCGTTTAACGCCAGAGACCATGCCAGCCTTGTTATCGCCCTTGAAGGCTTTGAGTGAAACTGCGCGCGTGGCTTTGTCTCAGCAAGCCTTGGGCGAAGCCATTGAATTGCATAAACGCGTTCACGTTCGGTACGAAGGCAGTGATTCGGCGCTCATGGTGCCCATGGGTTCCTTGCTTGAAATCACGCAAGGTTTTGAAGCGGCTTACCGCCAACGTTTCGCTTTTTTGATGGCAGGCAAGGCCTTGATGGTGGAAGCGGTTTCTGTAGAGGCCGTCATCAAAGGTGACACACCTGTTGAATTGCCTCAACCCGTGAATGCAGTTCGCGATGTGCCCAAGCGCGCTGCCGTGCGAATGTTCACTGCAGGATCGGATGGCGAATCTCGCTGGTGGAATGCAGGGCTGTTTGTGCGTGAAGATTTGCGCATCGGTGATCAGATCTCAGGCCCCGCCATCATTGCAGAGAAAAATGCCACCACCGTGGTAGAGCCTGGTTGGCAAGCTCAAGTCACGGCGCTTGATCATTTGCTTTTAAGCCGAACGGAAGCGCGGCAAACCAAGTACGCTGCGGGCACCACGGTCGACCCTGTGTTGTTGGAGGTTTTCAATAACTTGTTCATGAACATTGCCGAGCAAATGGGCTTGCAACTTCAGAATACTGCTTACTCCGTCAACATCAAGGAGCGTTTGGATTTCTCTTGCGCTTTGTTCAGCGCTGAGGGGCATTTGATTGCCAATGCGCCGCACATGCCTGTCCATTTGGGCAGCATGGGAGAGAGCATTAAAACGGTCATTCGCGAAAACATAGACCACATGCAACGTGGCGATGTTTTTGTCTTGAACGATCCTTACCATGGTGGCACCCACTTGCCCGATGTGACGGTTATCACGCCTGTCTTTTTAGAAGCTGCATTAAAACCTGAGTTTTATGTCGGCTCGCGCGGCCACCATGCTGACATTGGCGGCACCACACCCGGTTCGATGCCACCGTTTTCCACCAGCATTCAAGAAGAAGGCGTTCAGATCAACAACGTCAAGTTGGTGGCACAAGGTGTGCTGCAAGAGCAAACCATGCTGGACCTGCTGTCAAGCGGCCAATACCCCAGTCGCAATCCGCAGCAAAACATGGCGGACTTGCGCGCACAGTTGGCGGCCAACGAAAAAGGTGTGCAAGAGCTTCGCAAGATGGTCGGTGAATTTGGTTTGGAAGTGGTGCAGGCCTACATGCGCCATGTGCAAGACAATGCCGAAGAGTCTGTGCGCCGTGTCATCACGCGTTTGAAAGATGGCGAATTCACATTGCCTTTGGACAACGGTGCGCAAATCCAAGTGGCGGTTCGCGTGAATGCACAAAGTCGAAGTGCAGAGATTGATTTCACGGGCACCAGTGCGCAGCAGACGAACAACTTCAATGCGCCCACCTCTGTTTGCATGGCAGCCGTTTTGTACGTGTTCAGAAGCTTGGTGAACGACGACATT
>CANKOT010000284.1 GCA_947484245.1 Comamonadaceae bacterium | reverse complement strand
GTGACTTAGACAAGCCCTGTGCCACCATGCGCCCCAACATGTCGGTGGCGCCACCTGGTGCAAAGGGCACGATGTAGCGTATGGGTTTGTTAGGCCAATCTTTGGGAACATCTTGCGCCAAGGCAGCTGAAATGTGTGCAAATGAGAGGGCCAACAGAGAGCTGAGTATCAATTTAGCGTTGTGCATGAACATCTCCAAACCGGGTTAATCAAGACAATCAACTATGCACTTTGCTCTTTAAGAACCGTACGGTGTAAACCCTGCATTAAAAATAAATGGGGTCAGAGCAACATTAATTTCGTCAATCAAAGGGGATAAAGGCTAAGGGAGGCTTCCTCATGGTGGAGTACCACAAATCGTCAGCCCCCCTTAGCCTTTATCCCCTTTGATTGGAAATTAATGTTGCTCTGACCCCATTTATTAAAAAGGGTACTGGCGTGGGGTGGTTTGGATGGTAATCCAGCGCAGTTCGGTGAACTCGTTGATACCGGCTTTGCCGCCAAAGCGGCCATAGCCGCTGCCTTTCACACCGCCAAAAGGCATTTGGGCTTCGTCGTGCACCGTGGGGCCATTGACGTGGCAAATGCCTGAGTCAATTTTGCGGGCCACGTTGTAGGCGCGCGCAATGTCGCGGCCGAATACAGAAGCTGACAGGCCGTACTCGTTGTCGTTGGCGCACGCAATTGCTTCTTCGACACCCTTCACACGCACAATGGCTTTCACGGGCGCGAAGCTTTCTTCATGGTAAATGCGCATGGCGGGTGTGACGTTGTCTAGCAAAGTTGCGGGCATGAGAGTGTCGGTCGATTTACCGCCACACACCAGTTTGGCGCCTTTGGAAATTGCGTCATCTATCAGGTCGTTGCAATGTGACACTGTGTTCATGCCAATGACACTGCCCAGCACCACAGGCTCGGGTTTGCGGGGGTCGCCCAAGGGCAGGTTTTTGGCTTTGTTGGCAAAGCGCTTGACAAATTCATCGGCAATTTTTTCATCGACCACAATGCGCTCGGTGCTCATGCAAATTTGGCCACTGTTTGCAAAGCTGCCAAAGGTTGCAGCTCTGACTGCATCGTCAATGTCGGCGTCGTCCAAGATCACCATGGGGGCTTTGCCACCCAATTCCAAGATCACTGGTTTCAAATACTTGGCACAAGTCAGGGCGAGTAGTTTGCCCACTTTGGTCGAGCCCGTGAAGTTGACGCGCCTCACTGCTGGGTGAGCCACGATGGCCTCAACCACCGACGCAGCGTCGGCCGGTGCGTTGGTGATGTAGTTCACAACTCCTGGGGGAAAGCCCGCTTCTTGAAACGCTTCAACAATCAGCTGATGTGTTTTGGGGCAATTTTCAGAGCCTTTCAAAATAACGGTGTTGCCGCAGGCCAATGGCGTGGCAATGGCCCTAACGCCCAAGATGACAGGCGCATTCCAAGGCGCTATGCCCAAAATGACGCCAGCGGGTTGTCTGATGCCCATGGCCAAATTGCCTGGCACATCGGAGGGAATCACTTCGCCGGCCACTTGCGTGGTGAGTGCAGCAGCTTCGCGAATCATGCCGGCCGCCAAGAACACATTGAAGCCAGCCCACATGCCCGTGGCACCTGTTTCTTCGGGCACCGCCTTAATGAACTCGGGCGTTTTGGCTTCGAGTTTGTCTGCTGCTTTCAGCAGCAACGCGCGCCTTTCATTGGGGCCGACATCGCACCAAGTTTTGAAAGCTTCTGCCGCCGCTTCAACGGCCAAAATGGCGTCGGCGGGGGAGGCCGCTGGTGCGCGCGTAGCTACGGTGCCGTCGAGTGGATTGCGACGCTCAAATGTGGCGTTGTTTTCGGCACTCACTTTGAGGCCGTTGATGAGCATGGACATGTCAGACATGGAGAGTCTCCTAGAGAACTTTGAAAATTAAGTTGAACGCACAGTTTTTTCTAGCGCTTGCGAAGCAGTGCGTGTGTCGCTGGCAGCAGCACCTAAATAGGCTTCTTGAATGACGCTAGATCGAGCCAGCAACTTGGATGAGCCATGCGCCACCAACACACCTCGCTCAATCACATAGCCGCGGTCGGCCACTGCTAAGGCTTTGCGCACGTTTTGCTCCACCATCAAAACGGTGGTGCCTTGGTCTGCTATGCGCCGAGTCATGGTCAGCAATTCATCGACCATGCGAGGCGCTAAACCCAGCGAAGGTTCGTCAAGCATGAGCAAGCGAGGGGCCGACATCATGGCGCGAGCAATGGCCACCATTTGTTGTTCGCCACCGCTCATGGTGCCGGCCAATTGGGTGGCGCGTTCGCGCAGTTTAGGAAAGTCTTGCAAAACCATTTCCATTCGTTCTTGGCGGATGTTTGGTTTTTGCAGCCAACCGCCCAGCTCTAAATTTTCAAGCACTGTCATTTGAGGAAACAACTGCCGACCTTCAGGCACCAAAGCGATCCCTGCTTTGACAATTTCGTGCGCTTTTTCGGGAATGTCTTCTCCGTCTAGCAACACCTCGCCGCGCATTGGAATTTGTCCAGACAAGGCACGCAATAGCGTAGTTTTGCCTGCACCATTGGGCCCCAAAATCACAGTCAGACCAGGCAGCACATCAAAGTTAAGTTGACGAATCACTTCAAACGAGCCATAGCCAGCGCTCAATCCGCGCACGCGCAACTGAGCTTTGCCCGAGCCACCCAAGACAAAAGCTTGAGGGCGGTACCACATCATGTGAGGCCCTCCGAATCGTTCACCATTTCATCACCCAAATAGGCTTCAATCACTTCTTTGTTGCGAACCACATCGGAGGGTTTGCCGTCTGCAATCATCTTTCCTTGGTTGAGAACAATCACACGTTGAACATGCTTGAGCAACACTTTCACGGCGTGTTCAATCCAAATGACAGAGAGGTCTAACTCATCGCGCAAGCGCCTGATAAGTCGTGCCATTTCTTCGACTTCAATTTCAGTCAGGCCCGCAGCCACTTCGTCTAAAAGCAAAATGCGGGGGCGCGTTGACAAGGCCATGCCAATCTCTAAAACGCGTTGTTGCGAAGGCGTAATGGCGCCCGCGGTCAGGTCTGCCAACTCTGACAAACCAATGACCGACAAAATGCTGGCGGTATCGCGCAATGCCCAAGGCACGCCTTTTTCTTCACCCCAAAACACATACTTGCGCGGCCTGCGTCCGGCAAACATCAAGCC
>CANKOT010000283.1 GCA_947484245.1 Comamonadaceae bacterium | reverse complement strand
GCATGGAAAAAATCACGGGCCGCAGCGACGACATGATGATCATTCGGGGTGTGAACGTTTTTCCAACACAAATTGAAGAGCTGATTTTGAAGCGCCCCGAATTGGCGCCACATTACCAATGCGTGCTAACGCGCGAAGGCCCCATGGACAACCTGAAGGTGGCCGTTGAAACACGCCCTGGTACATCCCCCGACAGCATCGAGGCCCGAGCAGCAGCCAAAATGTTGCAACACGAAATCAAGGTTTACATTGGCTCGAGTGTCGAAATTGATTTGCGCCCTGAGGGGGGTGTCGAGCGAAGCCAAGGCAAAGCCAAGCGAGTGCTTGACCTGCGTGGCAAATAATTCAGAGCTGTCAAGCGATGTTGGAAGAGCCGTCCAGCCATGCGCCGGTTCGGGCTTTGTGGGCCAAGTCGGAGTTGGTATAACTCAAGCGCCAGGTGTGAACGTCTGTCGGCACGCTTAAATCCAGGACAAACACTTTTTGATCTCGCGTGATGGTGGCTTTGGCTTTCTTCTCATTGCCAAGTATCAAGGTCAAGTCTTCCAGTTTTTTCAAACGCCAAGTGCTTGATTTGGCTTTGCTGTTTGCCACGGCCCACCACTCATCGCCAGCCGCCATGCCTGCTTTCTCGGCGGCACCGCCGCGCAAGACAGCTTTGATTTGAATCAGGCCTTGAGCTTCTGAAACACGCAGACCTAAGCGCTGTGCCATTTGCGAGGGATCTTCGTGCACGACCACGCCATGCGAAGAGAGCAAAGTTTTAAGCGGGAGTTCTTGTGTGCTGTGAACCCACGCTCTGATTTCTTTTTGCCAGCTTCGACCAGTTTGTTCTTGCAGTTCCTCCAGCAATTGGGCTTGTGTGAGTGGCCCACCTTTGCAGCGTTGCCACAAGCCTCGCATCACTTGGTCTAGGTTGGCATTGCCTTCTGAGCGCATGGAAAGATCAAGGCACATGGCCACCAATGCGCCCTTGGTGTAGTAGCTGATGGTGGCATTGGGCGTGTTTTCATCTTGACGGTAGTACTTCACCCAAGCATCAAAGCTGGCCTGTGCCACAGACTGCACTTGCCGGCCCGGAGCTTGCAAAACCATGTTGATGGTTTTGTTGATCAATTTGAAATACGTGGTGTCATCAATCAGCTTGGCGCGGCGCAGCAGCAAATCATCGTAGTAGCTGGTGAAGCCTTCAAAGAACCAAAGAAGCTCGGTGTAATTTTCTTGGGTGTAGTCATAGCGCGCAAATTCTGCAGGCCGCAATTGCTTCACATTCCAAGTGTGAAAGTATTCGTGGCTGATCAAGCCCAGCAAGGTGACATAACTGTCTGGCATTTTCTTCATGCTCAGCGCAGGCAAATCACGTCGGTTACAAATCAGGGCGGTTGAGTTGCGATGCTCTAGGCCACCGTATCCTTCTTCTACTGCGTTCAGCATGAAGACGTAGCGTTTGTAGGGGACGCTGGTGGCGGGCTTTTTCTCGTGCCAAAACTTGATTTGTGTTTCGCAAATTTTTTGAGTATCCGCAATGAGCTTGGCGCCATCAAAAGAGGCCATCGCACCGGCCACCACAAACTCATGGGGAATGCCACAGGCTGTAAATTCTCCGCGCCAGAAGTTGCCCAATTCAAAGGGACAATCGACCAATTCATCGTAGTTGACGGCCACATAATCGCCAAAGCCCTGCTTGTTGACCTTGGTCGCTTGCAAGCCTGTAGCGGCAAGCCAAGTGCTGCCTTTGATGGCGCTCAATGTGAGGGCATGTGGCCTGTCTTCTTGGCCATGCACGCGCAAGCACAAACTGGTGCCATTGAAAAACCCCCGCTGTGTATCAAGCCATGCAGAGCGAACTGAATTGTCAAAGGCATAGACCTCGTAACTCAGTTGCAAGGCTTGCCCTTCTTTGCATTGGATCTGCCACTGACTTTTATGATCCTGATGTGTTGCAACATTTTTACCGCCTTGTGTGGCTTTCAAGCGCTGCAAGTTTTTAGCAAAATCGCGTATCAAATAACTGCCCGGAATCCAGACAGGCAAGGAGATCACTTGCCCAGCTTGCGGTTCGGCAATGAGCAGAGAAACTTTGAACAGGTGCGAGTGTGTGTGGCTGGCATCGATGCTGTAGTGAACAGCAGGGGTTATTTTTTTCAAAGTCATGTGGCGGCAGCTCCAATCAAGCAACTTAACGCGCCCACAAGGGTGAGATGCAGACGCATCGGCAACCATTCTTGCAGGCCTGCTTCTAGGTAGGTTTTGCGATCGACCGCATAACAAATGCCCAAGATCAAGGCCAACAAAGGCAGTCCAGCAAAGGCTGGCATGGTCACAGCAACCCATGCCAGCAAGGAAGGCGCAACGCCCCAGCCAAAGTTAAACAGCGGCGCATTGTGCATGCGCGATACGTTTTTAAAGCCAATGCCCCAATGGATGCCGCCTAAAAAAGAAACAATGGCAGCGCCGTAACCCGCCATGGCCAAGGCTAGGAAAGGGTGCAAGTCGGCATCGACCAACCAGAGCAAGACCGCCATGCCGACAAAAGGGATGAGGCCCGCATAAGCTATCAGCTTGACCTGCCTTGGAGTTTGATCGGCGTGAGGGCTCATGGTTTGACTGCGTTCAACAAAGATTCAATTTGCGCGGCCTCAATGGCACCAGGCACACGCGTGCCGTCTGCCATAAACAAGGTGGGTGTGCCATTGATGCGGTTCTTTTTGCCGAACTCCACAATGGCATCGATATTGTGTGTGTCGCAAGCGACCACTGGCGGTGCGATGCCTTGCAGCATCCAGTCGTTCCAAGTTTTGGCTCGGTCTTTGGCGCAAGCAATGTTGCGTGATTTGACTTTGGAGTCTTCGCCCAACACAGGATACATCAAGTGGTAAATGGTGACGTTGTCGATCTTTTGTAAATCGCGTTCAAAGCGCTTGCAGTAGCCGCAATTGGGGTCGGCAAAGACGACCAATTTGCGTTTGCCATTGCCCTTGACCTGGGTGAAAGCAAATTTAACAGGCAAGCTGTCAAAGGGAATGGCGGAAAGTTTGTCGTTTCGCTCTTCCGTTAAATTGCGCTTTTGCTTGGTGTCAATCAGGGCGCCTTGAATCAGAAAGTCGCCTTTGGCATCGGTGTAAAAAATTTCATTGCCTTGAACCCGAATTTCAAACACACCGGGCATGGGGGTTTT
>CANKOT010000282.1 GCA_947484245.1 Comamonadaceae bacterium | reverse complement strand
CTGCTTTGGTTGATGTTGAGGACATTACCGACAGACTGAATACTCGTAGTGCCAGACATCACCTTGCCACCGGTGGGCAATTGCGTGCTGGCAACAGGCGCGCTGACTTGTGCCGAGGCAGAAACTGCCATCGACAACATGTACCAGCGGAGTCCTTGTTTCAGTGGGTACTTCATAAATCAAAACGCGTGGTTAAGGCTGAAGCGGAATCGGTTGTAAACCCTAGTTCCGTCTTGGTCGGCACCTGTGGTGCTGTTTGCGCCTGGATTGTTGCCCAGACGGTGTGACCAAATCAAGCGGAAAGTCGAGATGCCTTGTGTGCTGGGAACACTGGCCCCCAACCACAAACCATAACCGCTAAGGCTGTATTTGTTAAGCGTACTTGCACCTAGGTAGCTGTTATTGCGGTTTACGGTCACGTCACCGTAGTCCACAAAACCAGACGCTGTCCAACGGGTGTCTTGCAACTTAAATTGGCGCTGCCATTCCATGGTGGCCAAATTGCCTGAGCTGCCACCTGCTTCATTGGTGGGGTAAGCGCGTACTCCTTGCATACCGCCTAGGTAAAACTTCTCTGAACTGTCGAGGTTTTTATTGGCGAATTGCGATTGCAGACTGACCAAGCCAGTGTTGCTGGCATCAAAGTCGTACTTTTGCGAAATATTGAATTTCAGCTTGGCGTAGTTGCCTGCGGTCTGCACCGTACTCAAGTCACTGCTAATGTGTGACGCTGTTGAGCCTGAGAGATCAATCGTGCCTCTAACCAGTTGCACGTTGCCTGATGTAGTCGAGTTTTGACTTTGTGATGCGCTCCCACTCAGTGTGCTGGTCAGCGCGCTGCCTTTGTACTGTGATTGCACTTCGCCTGCGGCTTCATTGCGGAATCGCTTTTGGTCAAAGGCAAATTGCAAGGATAGTTGCGTGTCTTTTTCTCGCAGCAGTGGAATGGAGAGGTCAAGGCCTTGGGAACTGGAAGGTCCTTTTGCATTCAATGAGATGTATTCAGAGGCTATGAGGTTGTATTGCGAGTTAGAAGCATTGATACCAGCCCTCCAGCCCGAATAACCCACCGGTAGGCTGTAGTTGACCCTTTGAAAATCCATGCCTTTGCTGTGAACGGCCTGCACGTCTGCGCTGTCGCCTAAGCCCAAAGGATTGTTTAGGGTAACTTTGCCAAGCGCGCGAAGTTCGCCGATAGATCTTGCGCCCGCACTATCCAACGACACATTGCCATCGATTTTCTTACCTTCAGCAATGGTTGCTACAGCTTCAGTTTCTCCGCTGTTTACACCTGGTCTTAGGCTAACGCTGGCCTTTACCCCAGGGATTTCAGCTGCAGCAGAAGACGCTTTATCGATCGCTTTTAAATCCACTAAAGCGTTTTTGGGCTGTTGGTTCTCAATGATTTTTTGCACCAAGTTGGTTTTACTCAATTGCCCAGAGGGGTCTTCCACAACAGCACCTGAGAAACGGGCCTCGGCGATTTGTATCAAAACGTTGCCATCCGTGAGATCTTGATTCGGCATTTCTGCAAATGCCAAGTAACCCATTTTTCTGTAAAAGTTGTTGACCGCTTCAGTGGCCTGTATCAACACATCGGTGTTGATCATCACGCCCACGTATTTCTCGACTACGCGAGAAAGTTGTTGTTCGGTGATGCGCTGGTTGCCTTTGAAGTTGATTTTTTTAATTTTTGGTTCGTTGGCTGCTTGTTCAACTGGTGCAACCTGAGGAGGTGCTTGCGTTTGCAACGGAGGAACGTTCATCACAGCTGGCGTTGCAGAACGAATAGGAAATTGCACCCAACTGTCTCTAGGGCTAGGAGTTGAACTAGGTGGTGGGGTTACAGCTAATGCCTTGGCAATTGGTTGGGGAGTTGAGGTCGCAGCAGGTGGCGGACTAGCAGTTGTGGTTTCAGAAGGAGTGGGTGCAGGCGTGCGCGGACGAGGTGGAAAACGGGTCCAGTTGTCCATGTCTGTGACTGGCCCCTGGGCAAAGCTCGGAACCGACAAACTTGCAGTGATGGCCAAGGCGAGCGCAGTCCTTGCGCCTTGATGCGCAAAACTTGCTGGCATTGATTGCCAAGAAGATTTACTCTTGCTTGCTTGCACGGGTGTCGCTCCATTCCTCTGAGTCCAATATGTATGTCGGTATCAGACTCTTAAACTTGAGTAAAAAACGGCGGTAAAAGTAATTTAATAGTATTAATTAATTAGCGGTTAAGTCAACAAACCTATAAATATAAATAATTACTTTGAGCAGGGTGGGGAATTATTGAAGCCCCATGCCATGTTGTTTGTGAGGTGAATCCATAATAGAGATGTTTTTCATTCACATTTGGAGCTGATTTTGAACGCACTGACAAACAATACGCCTAACCGCAGAACTTTCATTTTGCAATCTGTCACAGGCCTCAGCGCTGTTGCAGTTGCTAGTCAAGCTAGCGCACAAGCAATGGTTGATGAGAAAGATCCACAATCCGCTGCTTTGGCATACAAAGCCGATGCATCTACAGTTGATAAAGCTAAGCAACCTAAATTTGCAGCGGGTCAAAACTGCGGCAATTGCGCCTTGTTCCAAGGCAAAGCATCGGATGCTGCTGGCGGCTGCCCCTTGTTTGCAGGCAAGAAAGTAGCAACCAAAGGCTGGTGTAACGCTTACGCTAAAAAAGCATAATTTCTTTTTGAGCCAAAAGGCACTGAGTGGTTTAGGCCTTCAGTGCTTTTTTTATGCGCGCGTGAAATTTAATAAATCGCAGGCTCATTCACTGGGGCACCAAACGAAGTCTCCAAGAAATCAAAGTCGCAGCCTTCGTTGGCTTGCAAGATATGTTTGCTAAACATCCAACCGTAGCCGCGTTCATAGCGCGGCGGGGCAGGTTTCCAAGCTGCTTTGCGTTTGGCAAACTCTTCGTCGCTAATTTCCAAATGGAGTGAGCGGTTGGGTACATCGACGCTGATCATGTCGCCAGTTTTGACTAACGCCAACGGCCCGCCGATGTAAGACTCTGGTGCCGCATGCAATATGCAAGCGCCATAGCTCGTGCCGCTCATGCGCGAATCAGACAAGCGGATCATGTCGCGCACGCCTTGTTTCACCAGTTTGGTCGGTATGGGCAACATGCCCCATTCAGGCATGCCGGGTCCGCCCTTGGGGCCTGCGTTGCGCAAGACCAAGATG
>CANKOT010000281.1 GCA_947484245.1 Comamonadaceae bacterium | reverse complement strand
CTCAAGCTTTACCGCAATGACATCACACGGGGTTCTGACACCGCCGAGAGTTTGTTGCGCCGCTTAGGCTTGTTTGACTCTGCAGCTGCAGCCTACATCCGTCAAACGCCCGAAGTTCGCCAAGCCTTGCTCAACCGCTCCGGTCGCAACGTTTCTGTCGAAGCCAACGAGCAACAGCAACTGATCACCCTCACAACACGCTGGCTCAGAAACGAAAACGACACACAATTCCAGCGTATGGTCATCACCCGAAATGACCAAAACAATTTCAGCGTTCGCACCGACACCGCTCCTCTGACAGCCAGCGTTCGCATGGCGGGTGGCACGGTGGCGTCCTCCTTGTACGCCGCATCTGACGAAGCACGCCTACCAGACTCAGTCACTCGACAATTGGCCGATGTGTTCTCAGGCCAAATTGACTTCCACCGCGCATTGCGCAAAGGTGCTGTTTTTTCAGTGGTTTACGAAACCCTAGAAGCCGAGGGTGAGCCTTTGCGTACAGGCCGTTTGCTCAGCGCAGAAATCATCAACGACAAAAAGACGTACGACGCAGTTTGGTTCCAAGAGCCTGGACAAAAAGGTGCTTACTACACCATGGGCGGCGATAGCCTTCGCCGCGCCTTCTTGGCCTCTCCCATGCCTTACTCTCGCCGTACCAGTGGCTTTGGCATGCGCGAGCATCCCATTCTGCAAACCATGCGTGCACACATGGGCGTTGACTATGCGGCCCCAGTGGGTACGCCTGTAATTTCTGTGGCCGATGGCGTGGTGGCAGAAAGCAGCTTCCAAGGCGGCTATGGCAACATGGTTGTCATTCAGCACAACGCCAATCAAAGCACCGCCTATGCTCACCTGAGTCGCATGAATGTGCGCAAAGGACAAACCATCAAACAAGGCGATGTTGTGGGTGCAGTGGGTTCCACCGGACTCTCGACAGGCCCACACCTGCACTTTGAATTCCGAATTAATGGCCGCCACGTTGACCCACTCACTCTGGCTCAGCAAGGTTCAGCCGAGCCCGTCTCTTCGGCACTGCGCCCACAGTTCAACCAACGTGCTCAATACGCCCGTTCACAGTTGATGGCTGCGGCGCAAATGCGCCAAGGCAACGTTCAATAAATTTCACCTTTGGCAGGGGCCAGGTTGACCTCCTCCTCGCCCCCTCTTGCGCCACCCTTCCCATCGATTGCACCAGTGACGCAAGATCACTTGCAGTATTACATTGGCTTGATGTCTGGCACTTCGCTGGACGGTGTTGATGGTGTTTTGCTTGAATGGCAAGATAGCGCCCCAAGTGGGGTATCGGTTGAACATGACGAGTCTCCTTCTTTGTTATCAGACACGCGCCACCTCAAAGTTTTGCTGCATGCCTTTCAGCCATTTGACGCCGAATTTCGCGCAGAACTTCTTAGTCTGAATACACCTGGCCACAACGAATTGCATCGCGGTGCATTGGCTGGCAATCGCTTAGCAAGAGCCTATGCCAAAGTGGTTCACGCCTTGCTGAATGAAAGCGGAAAGCAAGCCAATGACATTCAAGCCATTGGCGCACATGGTCAAACTGTGCGTCACCGCCCACTTGAATTTGACGCAGACCCCAGCACGGGCCAAAGCGCAGTGGGCTATACCTTGCAACTGAACAACCCTGCCCTTTTGGCCGAACTTACGGGCATTGATGTGGTGGCCGAATTTCGCACACGCGACCTAGCAGCAGGCGGACAAGGCGCGCCTTTGGTACCCGCCTTTCATTCAGAAATTTTTGGTGTCAGAACACACACTGTGGCAGTTGTAAACATTGGCGGTATCTCCAACATTAGCATTTTGAAAAACGCTTTCGAGCAAAACGCGATCGACGCGGCCAACACTAGCAGCCCCCTCATTTCTGGATTTGACTGCGGCCCCGGCAACGCACTCATGGACCATTGGGTTCATTTGCACCAAGGCCAAGACTTTGATGTCAATGGCAAATGGGCAGCTCAAGGGCAAGTCATACCAGCACTCTTGCAAAGCTTGTTAGCAGAGCCTTTCTTGCATCAAACGCCCCCAAAAAGTACAGGCCGGGATTTGTTCAACCCCACCTGGTTGCAACAACATTTGCAAACTGAATTTACCGCTGTCGATGTACAAGCCACGCTTTGCGAATTCACAGCATTGGCCATTGCTAACGATTTAAAACGTCATGCACCTGATGCCAAGCAACTTTGGGTATGTGGTGGCGGTGCACTGAATGGCCACCTCATGTCGCGCCTGCAAGCGCAGGTGCCTGGTGTGCAAGTGGCCTCAACCGAAGCGCATGGTTTACCACCTTTGCAAGTAGAAGCCGCAGCCTTTGCCTGGCTGGCTGCCAAAACCATGAAGCGAGAAACAGGCAGTCTAGAAAGCGTCACGGGCGCTCGAGGCGCCCGTGTGTTGGGGGCTATCTATCCCAGATAGCCCAGCATCAATCTGAATGGATCAGGTTGAAAAAGAAGAGCCGCAGCCGCAAGTGCTGGTGGCATTAGGGTTCTTGATCACAAACTGCGCACCCTGCAGGTCTTCTTTGTAATCAATTTCTGCGCCCAACAGGTACTGGTAGCTCATTGCATCTATTAGCAATGACACGCCATGTTTGGTCATGGTGGTGTCGTCTTCGTTGACGATTTCGTCAAAGGTAAAACCGTACTGGAAGCCAGAGCAACCACCGCCTTGTACAAAGACGCGCAGTTTCAGATCTGGGTTGCCTTCTTCGGCAATGAGGTCTGCTACTTTGGCGGCTGCACTGTCTGTGAAGACAATGGCTTCGGGCATTTCTGTAGGAATTGTTTCGGCTAAGGCGCTCATGGGTTTTCTCCGGGAACTAGGTGAGTAGTATAGTGGATTGGTCAACAATTAATCTGTAATAACTGCCTTGATAAGAGGGGCATATGGGCGAAAAAAAACCGCCCTGGCGAACCAGTGCGGTTTTCTTGAAACAGGCTGTAAACGATTAACGCTTAGAGAACTGCTTACGGCGACGAGCAGAGTGCAAGCCGACCTTTTTACGCTCAACTTCGCGGGCGTCACGTGTTACAAAACCAGCTTGGCTTAACGCAGGCTTCAAAGAAGCATCATAGTCAATCAGGGCACGTGTAATGCCGTGACGAGCTGCACCAGCTTGACCAGATTCGCCGCCACCGTGCACATTGATTTGGATGTCGAAAGACTCGACATGGTTTGT
>CANKOT010000280.1 GCA_947484245.1 Comamonadaceae bacterium | reverse complement strand
TGGCGTGACAGGTGTGGATTTAACCGAAGCTGAGCCAGGGCTTCAGGCTTGGCTGGCTGCCGGGTTCCATGGCAGCATGAACTATATGGCAAGCCACGGCTTAAAACGAGCCAGGCCGGCAGAATTGGTGACTGGCACGCTCAGTGTTATCACGGTTCAAATGGATTATTTGCCTGGCAATCTGCCTGAGTTGTCGGCGGAGTCTGAAGGGCAAGCCTTGCATCAGCCCATTCAAGGCGTGGTTTCTGTGTATGCCAGAGGACGGGACTATCACAAAGTGATGCGCAGCCGATTGCAAAAACTCCAGCATCGCATGGCCGAATTGATAGGCCCCTTTGGCCACAGAGTGTTTACTGATTCTGCGCCGGTTATGGAAGCCGAGTTGGCGGTTCGAAGTGGTCAGGGATGGCGCGGCAAAAACACATTGGTCTTGCAAAGAGAGGCGGGCTCCTTTTTCTTTTTGGGAGAATTGTTTGTGGACCTCGCGTTGCCAAGCACAGAGGCCATCACATCGCATTGCGGTTCATGCACAGCCTGCATTGACCTGTGCCCAACCCAAGCCATTGTGGCGCCGTATCAGTTGGATGCCAGGCGTTGTATTTCTTACCTCACGATAGAACACGCCGGAGAAATACCGCTTGAACTTCGCCCCCTCATTGGCAATCGAATTTATGGCTGCGACGATTGCCAATGGGCTTGTCCTTGGAACAAATACGCCAAGCGCAGTACGCTGCCAGATTTTGATGCGCGTGAGCCCTTGAAGGCCCCTCCATTGCAAGAGTTGCTTCAATGGGATGAAGTTACTTTTTTAAACATGACGCAAGGCAGTGCCATTCGGCGCATTGGCCATGCCAGATGGATTCGAAACGTAGCATTGGCTGCAGGCAATGCCTTGCATGACACTGAAAAAATTTCAACTGAAGATGCGGCCGCTTTGGTCAATGCTTTGGTGCCTTGGCTGTCGCATCCAGACCCCGTGGTTCAAGAGCAAGTGGCCTGGTCACTTGCCAATCGCGCTTAAAACGTCAAGCCGCCCAACACGCCCAATGCAAAAGGCAAACTCAAGACGCCCAGCAGGGTGGACAAAGTGACCAGACCCGCCACATAGCCGCCGTTGTAGCCCATTCTGGATGCCAGCACATAGCATGTGGAGGCGGTTGGCAAACCAGAAAAAATAAGCAGCACCGTGGTTTGCAAAGGGGGAAGTTGAAAAAGCTGAGCCAAGGCCCAAGCCAAGCAAGGCACCACCAAGTGCTTGACCGTGAGAACCAAGCTGCCCAAAAATTTACCTTGGTTCAGTGCCTTCAATTCCATGCCCGCGCCAGCCGACATGAGCCCCAAAGCCAAGGAGGCTGCACCAATTCGTGACAAGCTGGGGTCTAAGACTTCTGGCACCCTGAAGCCCAGCAAATTAAAAGCCAAGCCACTGGTGGTGGCCAAAATGAGGGGGTTGCGAATCAGTTCACGCAAGAATCCCGATTCGCCATGGCGAGCCATGGGCCAAACTGCGCCCACATTGAACATGGGCACACAAAAGCCAATGAGCACAGCAATGAGCAGCAAACCTTCACTGCCGGTCAAGCGTTCTACCAAAGCCAATGCAATGAACGAATTGAATCTGAAACCGATTTGGGCGCTGGCCGCATGGTCTCTGCGATCGATTTGAGTGCCAATCCATGGCCAGTAAGGCATGCTGTTGCTGATCAAGATGGACGTTAAGCCCATGGCAAGGCCGGCCAGTAAAAAGCCAGACGTTGCATGGATGTCTAAGGGGCTTTTCACAATGGAGTGAAACAGCAAAATTGGAAACAAGAAGTAATAAACCAGAAACTCGACTTGTTGCCAAAGCGGCCGATTCAGGGGTGTGTATCGGCACAAGAAGTAACCGCACAAAATCAGGGAAAAATCAGGGAATAAAAGCTCAGCGTAGTTCACCCCAGTAGCATAACGCTTGTCTTTGCGGTATCTGTCTTTAAACTGGGTTAGATATTGCTTATGATGCTAGTCAGTTAGTTACAGGAGTTTTGATGATCAGGCGTGTTGGCAATGACGATGGAGCCCGTGTCTTCAATGCGCTTGCGATCAAACTAAAGCTGAATTTGATGTCCACAAAAATGTGGTGGACACTCAAAAACGCCGGCTCGACCCATGAGCTCTGACAGTCAAGCCGCCATCGACCGCTTTGTTGATGCGGTTTGGCTAGAAGACGGTTTGTCGGCCAATACCTTGGCCGCCTACCGACGAGATTTGGCGGCCTTGGCGGAGTGGCTCAGTCAGACCTCAGGCATCTCCTTGAAAGCGGTCCAAGAGTTGCATTTGCAAGCCTATTTTGCCGCGCGCCACAGCCTCTCCAAAGCCACCTCTGCCAATCGGCGATTAACGGTTTTTAAACGTTATTACCGTTGGGCACTGCGAGAGCGAATTGTTGAAGTCGACCCCACCCTCAGAATGCTGGCAGCCAAACAAGCTTTGCGGGTGCCCAAAACTTTGTCGGAAGATCAGGTCGATGCATTGCTGTCTGCACCCGATACCAACACCGCCCTAGGCTTGCGCGACAAAGCCATGCTGGAGTTGTTGTATGCCAGTGGTTTGCGAGTGACCGAGTTGGTCAAACTCAAAACCTTGCACGTGTCTTTGAATGAGGGGGTGCTGCGCATCATGGGCAAAGGCAGCAAAGAACGTTTGGTGCCATTTGGCGACTTGGCCCGAGACAGTTTGACGGACTACATGCAAAACGCGCGCGGTGCCTTATTGGGTGCCAAGCAAACAGACGATTTGTTTGTGACCACCAGCGGCCCCAAAGCAGGAACAGCCATGTCGCGCATCATGTTTTGGCAGTTGATCAAAAAGTACGCTGTGTTGTCTGGCATTTCAGCGCCCTTGTCGCCACACACCCTCAGACACGCGTTTGCCACACACCTGCTGAACCATGGTGCAGATTTGAGGTCGGTTCAGGTGCTGCTCGGGCATGCCGATATCTCGACCACCACCATCTACACGCATGTGGCCCGAGAAAGATTGAAAAATTTACATGCCAAGCACCACCCGAGGGGGTGAACCAGCATCACCCAAATGGGTCAACCAGCATCACCCAAATGGGTGAACCAGCATCACCCAAACGGGTGAAGTGTCAATGGCAATGACTAGAAGCGAATAGAAACAGCGCTGATGACTGCGTAATGATCATCGACAACTGGC
>CANKOT010000279.1 GCA_947484245.1 Comamonadaceae bacterium | reverse complement strand
TACCACATTCAAACTTCAGGCCGTTCATTGCACGCGCAAGAAATTCAGTTCAACGACATTCGCACCACATTGCAAGCCCTGATTGCCATTTACGACAATTGCAACTCGCTGCACACCAATGCCTTTGACGAAGCCATCACCACGCCCACTGAAGACAGTGTGCGCCGCGCCATGGCCATTCAACTCATCATCAACCGCGAATGGGGCTTGGCCAAAAACGAGAACCCCAGCCAAGGTTCATTCATCATTGAAGAGCTCACCGAGCTGGTCGAAGAGGCCGTGCTGACAGAGTTTGAAAAAATTGCAGACCGCGGGGGGGTGTTGGGTGCCATGGAAACGGGCTACCAGCGCGGCAAGATTCAAGACGAATCGATGCATTACGAAATGCTCAAACACACGGGCGAGTACCCCATCATTGGCGTCAACACTTTCAGAAATCCCAAGGGTGACGAAGTCATGGAGAAGCTGGAACTAGCACGTTCCACAGCAGAAGAGAAGAAATCTCAACTCGATCGTTTGCATGCTTTCCATGCCAAGCATGCCAAAGAATCGCCCGCCATGTTGTCCCGCTTGCAGCAAGCTGTGATTCACAACCACAACGTGTTTGAAGTGCTGATGGAGGCCGTGCGCGTTTGCTCATTGGGCCAAATTACCAACGCCCTGTTTGAAGTGGGCGGCCAATACCGCCGAAACATGTAAATTCCCGACTGTCATGCGGCGTTAAAGCGTTTGTGCGACATTACGCGCATGAACATACTTTTCATCATTGACCCCCTAGCCTCCTTCAAGATCAAGAAGGACACCAGTTTTGCCATGATGCGCGAGGCCCAAAAGCGTGGCCATCAGGTCACTGCTTGCGAAGTGCCACACATTCAATGGCAACGTGGTGAGTGCGTGAAAGCACACGTCCAAGATCTGAACCTCACGGGCCAGGCCGATGCTTGGTACGAAGTCACTGCTTCGCGCCAAGCATGGCTGAAAGACTTTGACGCCATCATCATGCGCAAAGACCCGCCTTTTGACAGCGAGTATTTTTACGCGACCCATTTGCTCAGCCAAGCCGAGCGCGAGGGCGCCAAGGTGTTCAACAAAGCATCCGCCTTGCGTGATCATCCTGAAAAACTGGCCATCATGGAGTTCCCCGAATTCATTGGGCCCACACTGGTAACACGTTCTGCAGAGGCCATCAAGGCATTCCATGCAGAGCACAAAGACATCATCTTGAAGCCGCTTGACGGCATGGGCGGCACGGGCATTTTCCGCGTGGGTGCAGATGGCATGAATTTGGGATCGATCATCGAAACCCTTAATTTAGACGGCGCTCATTCGGTCATGGTGCAAAAGTTTTTGCCCGCCATTGCACAAGGCGACAAGCGCGTGCTCATCATTGGCGGCAAACCTGTGCCCTTCTGCTTGGCCCGCATTCCGCAAGGCGGCGAAGTGCGTGGCAATTTGGCGGCCGGTGGCAAAGGTGTGGCGCAACCCCTTTCAGACAACGACCGCGCCGTTGCACAAGCCATTGGCCCGATTTTGGCGGCACGTGGTTTGTTGTTGATTGGCTTAGACATCATCGGCACCAGCGTGACCGAAATCAACGTCACCAGCCCCACTTGTTTCCAAGAGATTTTTGATCAAACGAGTTGTGATGTGGCGTCGATTTTCATCGACGCCCTAGAAGCGGCCATCAACGCCGCTTAAAGCAAAGCCTCACTGAATCAAGCAGCCTTCACCTTCAAACGCCAAGCATGCAACAAAGGCTCGGTATAACCGCTGGGTTGCTCTTTGCCTTTGAAGACCAAATCGCAAGCGGCTTGATAGGCCTTGGAAGTTTTGAAATTGCCCGCCATCTTTTGGTAAGACGCATCACCCGCATTTTGTTGGTCCACCACGGCGGCCATGCGCTCCATGGTGGCTTTCACTTGCGCTTGTGTGACGACACCATGCGCCATCCAGTTGGCAATGTGCTGGCTGCTGATGCGCAAAGTAGCGCGGTCTTCCATCAGGCCCACGCCATGAATGTCAGGCACCTTAGAGCAGCCCACACCCTGATCAACCCAACGCACCACATAACCCAAAATGCCTTGGGCGTTGTTGTCGAGTTCGTCTTGCTTTTCTTTTGCGGTCCACTCTGCGGCCTGCGCTTGAGTGACCACAGGGAACTGCAACAGCTTGCTCAAAGTTTCTTCGCGCATGGCTTTGGCACTTTGTTTGTCAATGGTTTTTTCCATGTGCTTTTGCAATGCGGACACATTCACTTGATGGTAGTGCATGGCGTGCAAAGTAGCCGCCGTGGGGCTTGGCACCCAAGCCGTGTTGGCACCGGCATTGGGGTGAGCAATTTTTTGCTTCAACATGTCGGCCATCAAATCGGGCATGGCCCACATGCCCTTGCCAATTTGCGCACGACCGCGCAAGCCAGCTTGCAAGCCCACAGCCACGTTGCTTTTCTCGTAAGCACCCAACCAAGTACTGCCCTTGATATCGCCCTTGCGCATGACGGGGCCTGCCAACATGCAAGTGTGCATTTCGTCGCCCGTGCGGTCTAAGAAGCCCGTGTTGATGAAAGCCACGCGCGATTTGGCAGCCGCAATGCATGCGGCCAAATTGGCGCTGGTGCGGCGCTCTTCGTCCATGATGCCGAGCTTCACTGTAGAGGGCTTCAAGCCCAAAACTTTTTCGACGCGGCCAAACAAGGTGTCTGCAAAACCAACTTCTTTGGGGCCGTGCATTTTGGGCTTCACGATGTAGACGCTGCCAGTGCGGCTGTTGCGGAAATCTGCGCCCTTCTTTTTCTGCAAGTCGGCCATGGCACACGTGGTGGTGATCATGGCATCCAGAATGCCCTCTGGAATTTCTTTTTGTGTGCCGTCAGCTGCGTTGTACAAAATGGCAGGGTTGGTCATGAGGTGACCCACATTGCGCACGAACAACAAAGAGCGGCCATGCAACACTTCGTGGCCTTTGCCGCTGGGCTTGGTGTACACGCGGTCTGGGTTCAAAGTGCGCTTGAAGGTCTTGCCGCCCTTTTGCACGTCTTCTGACAATGTGCCCTGCAAAATGCCAAGCCAATTGCTGTAGGCCAAAACTTTGTCTTCGGCATCGACAGCGGCCACTGAATCTTCTAAATCCAAAATGGTGGAAAGTGCCGCTTCAGCCACCAAATCGGACACACCCGCTGGGTCTGTTTTGCCAATGGGGTGTGAT
>CANKOT010000278.1 GCA_947484245.1 Comamonadaceae bacterium | reverse complement strand
GATGGCCGAGGCAGCAACTTACAACTTGCAACGCGGCGCTCAAATCATCGATATCAATATGGGTTGCCCAGCGAAAAAGGTCTGCAACAAATGGGCGGGATCAGCTTTGATGCAAGACGAACCCTTGGCCATTTCCATCATTGAAGCAGTGGTCAAAGCTGCTTTGCCATTTGGTGCGCCCGTCACTTTGAAAATGCGCACCGGTTGGCGTTGCGATCAACGCAATGCGGTTTCATTGGCTAAGCAAGCTGAATCAGCCGGCGTACAAATGATCACGGTGCATGGTCGTTCGCGCGACCAAGGCTATAAGGGCCAAGCAGAGTACGACACCATTGCCCAAGTCAAAAGCGCTGTGTCTGTTCCTGTTGTCGCCAATGGTGACATTGATTCACCTCAAAAGGCCCAACAGGTTCTGCAACTCACGGGCGCAGATGCTGTGATGATCGGTCGTGCCGCGCAAGGCCGCCCATGGCTATTTCGTGAGATACACCATTACTTAGCCCATGGCACGCTATTGGCGCCCCCTTTGGTGGCAGAGGTAAAGCGTTTATTGATGCACCACTTAGAAGATCACTACAGTCTGTACGGAAGCTTTACAGGTGTTCGCACGGCCAGAAAGCATATTGCTTGGTATGTTCACGGTTTGCCCGGCGCCACAGAATTTCGAAAACACTTAAACGCAATAGAGGACTGCCACGAACAGTCCTTGGCAGTTGCTGATTTTTTAGATGTAATAGGGCAACAGGCTGATCGCTTGACCTATTCGGCATCTGCGAATGAGATGGAGACTACAGAATGAGCAAGAAGCAAATAGAAGAAGCGGTACGCCATAGCTTAGAGGTCTACTTCAAAGACCTGCGCGGAGAAGACCCAGATCAGCTGCACACGATGATGATTCAGGTGATGGAAAAACCTTTGTTGGATGTCGTTATGAAGCATGCCGAGGGCAATCAGTCCCGCGCAGCTGTATGGCTTGGTTTGAATCGCAATACCTTGCGCAAGAAGCTCACTGAACACAAATTACTGTGATGAACTTCCTTGCAATGAAGCAAGCACTAAAAGGAATCCTATGAAAGCGCTGATTTCCGTCTCTGATAAGACTGGAATTGTGGAGTTCGCCCAAGCTTTGCATCAGTTAGGTATTCAGTTGATCTCCACAGGGGGTACCGCTCAACTGCTGAGTGCCCAAGGCTTGCCCGTTCAAGAGGTGGCCGAACTGACAGGTTTCCCCGAGATGCTGGACGGCCGAGTGAAAACTTTGCACCCCATGGTTCATGGCGGATTGTTAGCACGTCGTGATATGCCCTCGCATATGCAAGCCTTGCAAGCCCACGGCATCGAAGCCATTGATATATTGGTCGTCAATCTCTATCCCTTTGAAGCCACGGTGGCAGCCCCTGACTGCTCCCTGGAAGAAGCCATTGAAAACATCGACATTGGCGGGCCTGCCATGGTACGCAGCGCCGCTAAAAATTGGAAACATGTGGCAGTCGTGACCGACGCTGGCCAATACCCAGCGGTGCTTCACGAGTTACAGAAAAAAAATGCGCTCAGTGAGTTGACCCGTTTTCAATTGGCAGTGAGTGCCTTCAACCGAATCAGCCAATACGACGGTGCGATCAGCGATTACTTGTCGTCCTTGGATTTATCCACCCAGCAAAGAAGTCTGTTCCCCGGCCAAGCCAATGGTCGCTTCATCAAGTTGCAAGATCTGCGCTATGGGGAAAATCCCCACCAACTTGCTGCTTTTTATCGTGATACACACCCAGCACCTGGTTCTTTGGTCACTGCGCGTCAGTTGCAAGGCAAAGAGTTGTCTTACAACAATATTGCAGACGCAGATGCCGCATGGGAGTGCGTCAAGAGTTTTGATTCGCCTGCTTGCGTCATTGTCAAACATGCCAACCCTTGCGGTGTTGCATTGGCAGATGACGCATTGTCTGCCTATCGCAAGGCCCATCAAACCGATCCTACTTCTGCCTTTGGCGGCATCATCGCTTTTAACTGTCCTGTCGATATGGCAACGGCGCAAGCCTTAGGTCAACAATTTGTTGAGGTGCTGATGGCGCCTTCGTTCACCGGTGAAGCGCTGCAATTGCTGCAAACCAAAGCCAATGTTCGGGTGTTGCAAATTGCGCTACCCCCCGGTGGAGATGACGCTTGGTCTCAAGGGCTTAACGCTATCGATGTCAAGCGCATTGGTTCAGGTTTGCTGATGCAAACGGCTGACAACCATTTGCTTCGACTCGAAGACATGCAAGTCGTGACAAAGCTTCAACCCAGTGCTTCCCAAATGCAAGATATGTTGTTTGCTTGGAAGGTGGCTAAGTTTGTGAAGAGCAACGCCATTGTTTTTGTGGGCAGTGGCATGACGTTGGGTGTGGGTGCTGGGCAGATGAGCCGACTTGACTCTGCGCGTATGGCGGGTATCAAGGCGGGTCACGCAAATTTATCTCTCAATGGCTCAGTTGTTGCAAGCGATGCTTTTTTCCCTTTCAGAGATGGCTTGGATGTGGTGGTTGATGAGGGTGCGTCTTGCGTGATTCAACCTGGTGGTTCTGTGCGGGACAGTGAAGTCATTGCTGCCGCAGATGAGCGAGGCGTGGCCATGGTGTTCACTGGCGTTCGTCACTTCCGTCATTGATATAGATTAATTTGTTATACTCTTGACATAAAAAACAGATAAGAACTGTTGTAAGATTACCTAACTTATTAGGGGTATTTCATGCGTGCCATCAAGCAAGCTAAAAAATTGATAGAACAAAATCCAAATTCTGCTGTTGGACAAACTTTTTCCAAACTTATTCTTTCCCTAGAGTCCGATATAGAGTTTTCTGTTAAGGCTCTTTACAGTTTGGATACAGCTGAATTTGATTTAGCGATTCAGGTTTTGAAAGACTGGCGTATCGATCGTTTCTATATTGGGAAGGCCAAGGCGTTTGATACGGCCACCCACGCACAAATTATTGCTGTCCAAAAATAAGCACGACCAGCCACTGTCTGATAAGGGCTATTTACAGAAAACGTTTCACAAAGCAGCAAACACCTCTGCTGCTGCTTGAACCGTGGCGGCAATGTCGTCTGCCGAGTGAGCACCACTGACAAAACCAGCCTCGTACAACGCAGGCGCGATGTAAACACCATTGTCGAGCAAACCGTGGAAGAGTCGGTTGAATTTGGGGCTGTCGCTGGTCATGACCTTGGCATAG
>CANKOT010000277.1 GCA_947484245.1 Comamonadaceae bacterium | reverse complement strand
GCGCGCGGGCAACATCGACATTTGATGTCCGCCGTGTCTTGGTGCAAGCCAATGACACTGCTGTTTTGCGTCTCATGTCTATGATGTGCGAAAGGTGTTAATCATCTAGGACTTAGCTCTGGATGGCACACCTTACGGCAATCTGCCGTACACTTCTTGAATGGACAAAAAATTGAACAAGCCACAACCAGCCGCACGGCTCGAGGCGAGGATCAGTCACGATTTACATGGGCTGCTTCGCCAGGCCGCTGATTTAGAGGGGCGCTCTGTCACCGATTTCGTGGTGGCCGCTGTTCAACAGGCGGCAAGCGAAGCACTTGCCAAGGCGCACTTCATTCAGTTGGCTCAAGTTGATCAAGCGCAATTTGCAAAATCATTGATGGCGCCGGCCAAACCCAAGCCCGCTTTAAAACGTGCTTTTGAAAACAGGCGCAAGCTGCTGGACCTCGCTTGAAAGAGGGGCCTTTCAAGGTCGAGCTGCTAGCTTCACATCATCCGCGCGATAGTTTTGCGTGCGGTGACGCAGACTTAGACCGGTACTTCAAAGCACAAGTGACGCAGGACATGCGAAGGCATATCACCCATTGTTTTGTGGCGGTGGACACCCATGGTCAAGTTGCAGGGTATTACACCTTGGCCGCGTCCAGCGTGCTGTTGGCTGACTTGCCCAATGAGGTGATCAAAAAGCTGCCCCGCTACCCCACTGTGCCGGTGGCGCGAATGGGCAGATTGGCTGTCAGTGAGACATTTCAAGCAATGGGCTTGGGTTCTGCGTTGCTGGCGGATGCATTGGTGCGCGTTTTCCAGTCAGACGTTCCGGCTTATGCCATGGTGGTAGATGCAAAGCATGAAGAGGCAGTTCTCTTTTATGAGAAGCACGGCTTCAAACATTTTTCTTCCCAACCATTGAGTTTATGGCTGCCCATGAAGGCTGTCATTTCTTTGGTATGAGCCGCTTTAGCCCAAGGTCAATGCTTGCGGTTCATACTTTTTCAGGTACGCGCTGACCCGCAGTCATGGCGCTTCCCATCGAAGCGGCCATGATCAAGCCGATGGCACCCAATTGTTGGGTGCTGAGTTGTTCTGAAAGAACCAGCCAACCCGCCAAAGCGCCCACGGCGGGCTCTAGACTGAGCAAGATGCTGAATGTTTGTTTGGGCAAGTGTTTGAGTGAATACATTTCCAAGCTGTACGGAATAGCACTCGACAGCAAGGCAATGCCCAAGCCAGCCAACATCCACTCTGGGTTTAACAAGGAACTGCCCGCCACACTGATGCCGACAGGGGTGACCAGCAAAGCTGCCACCAACATGCCCATGGGTGTGGCAAATGCCCCAATGCGATCGGCCACGCGTTGGCCCACAACAATGTAGACGGCCCAGCAAGCACCAGCGCCTAAGGCATAAGCAATTCCCAGCGGATCGATCGCAGCTGTCTGCAGGTCTGTACCCATCGTGCCTCCAAGTGGCAAGATCAGGCCCATGCCGGCAACGGCTAAAACAATCCACACAAAGTCGAGCGGTTTTTTGGAAGACCACAAAGCGACGGCCAAGGGCCCCGTGAACTCAACGGCGATGGCCAATCCAAAGGGCACTGTTTTGATGGCGCTGTAAAACAACAAATTCATGACGCCCAGTGTTGCGCCAAACAACACGAGGATGGGTGCATCGGCCCAAGTCCAGGCGCGGCGCCAAGGTCGCCAAAAAGCCATCAGCAACAGCGTGGAAAACACCAAGCGGTAGGTGGTGGTTCCCTCGGCACCTACATAGGGGAACAAGCCTTTGGCCAAGGATGTGCCAGCACACAGGGTGATCAAACTGACCATCAGGGCGGCAACAGGTAAAAAAGGAAATCGCAAGCTTTATGTTCCGGAAGAAGTGCGCATCATCGTGTTGTCAGCACCGACACCTCAGAGACTTAAATTTTTAAGGCGATGGGCTGTCCGTGGGGTGTTCGTGCAGCGGCCGCTTCCCAAGCATGTTCCAAATCATGAATTTGGTCGGCGGTGCCCAATTGCTTGGCCAGCACCATTGACTCTAGGGCATTGAGCCAGTGCGTGTAATACGTGGTACCGGTGTCCGCATCGCCATGAGTCTGCGCTTTGCGAATTTCATGCGTCAATGCAGCGGCCCATTCAGGCCAGCTGAACAAGCCCTTTTCGTGCAACTGCAGCGTCATGGCAAATGCATGCGCTTGCCAAGGTTCTGCAAAGACGGCGCCGTTGGCTTCTTGCACGGGCAATGGCATTTCGCCACCGCACTGTTGGGCAATGTCTTCAAGGGTCAGTTGGGTGTTTTGCATGGCTGTGCTTGAGACCATATCAGCCTACGGCTTCTAAATAAGATTCCCATGCGTCCACAGTCACTTCCACGCTGGGGTCACTGCCCGTACCCCACAAAGTGGGGCCATCAAATACCACGGTGTAGAGCCACTCAACGGCTACGTTGAAGGGCGGCAATGCGCGAAGGGTGTGCTGGTCAGGCATCACATGACCGCCATGCAAGCTGACGATGGTGCCCACATGGCCGCGCACATAACGCGGCAAACGGGTGTGCCCTTGTGGATGGATATTGAGAGCGCGCACTTTTTGGCCGACTTTGAACAAGGCGGGCTGAGCGATGGGGCGCTCGGTGGGGCTGCCCGCTTTCAAGGCTGCGCCCACGGTGTCACGTGTGAGCACTTTGTTGACTTTGACGGGCGGCGTGATGAGCTGACCGGCTTCAAGCTCTGCCTGCGTCACCATGCCGCGTTCTAACAAGAGTTTTTCCAGCCCCCGAACCCAAATCTCGTAATAGGTACTGGACAAATAGGTGGCGGGTGGCAATGACTCTCGGGCAGAGCGACTCAGGTCAATGTTCCATTGCCCGCTGGCGCCCATGGCCACTGTCATGGCCATTGCCCGACTTTCCCAGTTTGCATGGAACAAAGGCTCAGCCTTTTCTAAAAGAACGGGGCCAAAACCTTGCTGGCCACCCATGTCGTGAACGCCGTTCATATCAGTGCCGTCCCAATCATGGCGTCGCGCGTGACCAAAGCAGCAAGGTCTGTTTGCGACAAATTGTCTGTGCCAGTGGGGCGTTTGGGCAAGACCAAATAGCGAACTTCGGCGGTGGAGTCCCAAACGCGAATGCGGGTGCTTTCTGGCAAGGCAACCCCAAAGTCGGCCAATACCTTGCGTGGCTCAAGGACAGCTCGGGAACGGTAGGCGGCGCTT
>CANKOT010000276.1 GCA_947484245.1 Comamonadaceae bacterium | reverse complement strand
TGAGCAAAATGTCGAGCATGCCGTAGCTGTCTTTGCCACCCGACATGCAGACCATGATGCGGTCGCCTTCTTCAATCATGTTGAATTCGCTGATGGCTTGGCCCACCTGGCGGCACAAGCGTTTTTCTAACTTGTGTGTCTCGCGTTCAATTTTGAGAGCCTTGGCTTTTTGAGCGGCCTGATCTTCGGCTTCATCAGCCACGCTTTCAAGCCAAGCATTGTGTGTGGGTGCGTTCATGGTTTCACCATTGTCCTGTTTCCATGCGAATGGCAACTTCGCAATCTTCAAAAATTTCTAACTTGGCAATTTTCACGCGAACACCTTTCACGCCATGCAGTTGCATGAGGCGATGCGAGAGCTTGCCAATGAGGCTTTCGAGCAAGTTGACGTGCTCGGCAGTGCATTCGTCGATGATAATTTTGCGCACCTTGCGGTAGTCAAGCACGTTGCTGATGTCGTCATCGCGAGGCAGCAATGGCTGTGGGCCCAGGTTGAGCTCAGCGTCGACTTGAATGGGTTGCGGCGCTGTTTTTTCGTGCTCCAAAATGCCCAAATTGGCATCAAAGCGCAAGCCAGTGAGGGTGAGCGTTTGCATGCCAGTGGTGGCCGCTGTTGGGTTGGGCGTGGCGGTCATGGCTCTCACATCAAAGAAAAGTCGCGCTCGAATTTCATCAAGTGCTGTCCGCCATCGACTAACAAAGTGGTGCCTGTGATGGCGCGGTTGTGCATGGCAAACACCACAGTGCTCACCACATCCTCAACCGATGAGGAGCGGCCCAAGGGGCTGAGCTTGTGGAGTTGCTGAAACTTGTCGTCGTCCAACATGTGGCTGGTGAGTGTGAGACCAGGGGCCACACCCACCACGCGCACCAAAGGGGCCAAGGCTTGAGCGAGCAAAGTATTGGCTGCTTCCAAGGCAGCTTTGGACAATGTGTAACTCAAAAAGTCGGGGTTGGGATTCCACAACTTTTGATCGAGCATGTTGATGACCACCGATTCGGCAGCTTGCGCACCGCGAGCTTGGCAATGTTGGTGCAGTGCCTGCGCCAACACAATGGCAGCGCCCGTGTTGCTGGCCCAATGTTGGGCCATGTGGGTGTAGCTAAAGCTTTGCACATCGTCGTGTTCAAACAAGGCCGCACTGTTGACCACCGCATCGACTTGGCCCCACTGCGCGACCACCCGCGGCAACAGTTGACGCGTAGCGGCTTCGTCTGCCAAATCGGTTTGAAAAATAAAGTGATGCGGGTCAAGTGATTGGGTGGCTGCATTCAAGGCCAAACAATCTTGGGCCGTTTGAAGTGCTTGCGCCTCAGAGCTTCGGTAGTGAACCGCCACACGCCATCCCACCTTGGCCAGGCCCAAGGCAATTTCGCGGCCCAAGCGCTTGCCGGCGCCTGTGACCAGGGCCGTGCGGGGAGCAGATGAAAAAGGAGCCGACATTCAGGGACAATCAGGGGGTCATGACACAAGCCCATAGTTTAACGACCGCCATGCTCGCGCGGGTGCACAAGGCCATTTTGGCGGCCGAAGGCTGGTTGCCGTTTGATCAGTTCATGGCGCTGGCCCTGTATGAGCCCGGTTTGGGCTATTACGCCAATCAGCAACCCAAGTTTGGCAGCATGCCCCAGTCAGGCAGCGATTTTGTGACGGCGCCCGAGCTATCGGCCCTGTTTGGCGCGACCTTGGCCCAGCAAGTGGCAGAAGCTTTGAGTGCCACAGGGACTGACGAAGTTTGGGAATTTGGCGCAGGCAGTGGCGCCTTGGCACACCAGTTGCTGACCGAACTCCAGCGCTTGGGATGCAAGATCCAGCGCTACAACATCATGGATTTGTCCAGCACCTTGAAGTTGCGGCAGCAGACCCGGTTGGCTGAGTTTGGCAATCAGGTGCAGTGGCTTCATCAATGGCCCGACAGCATTCAGGGTGTGGTGGTGGGTAATGAAGTGTTGGACGCCATGCCTGTCAAGTTACTTCACAGAATCAAAGGTGAGTGGCATGAGCGAGGCGTGATTGCTGCTGTGAACTCGGACAACCCCGATGGCTTGGCTTGGGAAGACAGGCCCACCGGGCTACGGCCGCCCGTTGAGCCTCTTGGCGAACACGACTACCTGACCGAAATTCAGCCCCAAGGCGAAGCCTTTGTGGCCAGCTTGGCCGAGCGCTTGTTGGCCAGCGAGAAGGGGGGCGCAGCGTTTTTCTTGGATTATGGTTTTCCGGAGTCGGAGTATTTTCATCCTGAGCGCCACATGGGCACCGTCATGTGCCACCAAGCCCATCAAGCTGACCCTCATCCGCTGGCATCTGTGGGCTTGAAAGACATCACCGCTCACGTGAACTTCACAGGCATTGCCTTGGCGGGGCAAGATGCGGGTTTGCAAGTGTTGGGCTATACCAGCCAAGGGCGGTTTTTGCTGAACCTCGGACTGGCCGAAAGAATGGCGCAATCGGTATTGGTTGAAAGGGCGCAGGCAATGAAGCTGGTGAGCGAGCACGAAATGGGCGAGTTGTTCAAAGTGCTGGGTTTTGCCACCCATGAGCACTGGCAGGCGCAAGGTTTTGCCGCGGGCGATCGGAGCCACCGCTTGTGAACCAAGGATTGCGCCATGTTTAGGTGGGTCATCGTGACCTTTTTGGCCCTGCTGCTGATCAGCTGGGTGCGCCCTTGGCTTGAAAAAATGGGTTTGGGCAAATTGCCCGGAGACTTTCATTTCAAATTGTTTGGCCGTGATTGGTTTATTCCCCTCACCAGCACCTTGCTCTTGAGCTTCATGTTGAGCCTCATTGTGAAGTTTTTGTAAAAGCCTTGCTGAGTTTTAAAACATTTGTGTTACAGTTCTGGCTTGCGATCATGCTCTTTAGTCAATTTATTGGGCGGTCACAGCAAGCGCAGTTCCTGTTGGCTGCCTGAATTTTTTGGCAATATCGACCCATTTTTTTCAGGTTCAGCACCTCACAGCAGAGCGGCGCACCCCCAAATACGGGTGGGTTTGATTTCACGCTTCCCCCTTTTTCAGTGCTCAGAACCAAGCCATTTGGATTCAAATGCAAGCGCGCAAAAGCGCTGGCTCGAATCCAATGTGTTGCTCTGTACACACCAATTTTTCAGCTTATTAGATGATTCATACGATTACTTTTGAAAATACCCCCGTCACCGTGGGAAAATACCGCATTGCCGCTTGTCCGCGTGCACTGCCCTGTGGCCGCTTTGCGGC
>CANKOT010000275.1 GCA_947484245.1 Comamonadaceae bacterium | reverse complement strand
GTTTTAAAAGACGCACTGTCAACGTTTGTGGCTAACGCCTGCGCCAAGCTGCGCGCACAAAACAGCCAAGCCGCCGTCATTCAGGTGTTCTTGCACACCAACCGTTTTAGAAAAGACTTGCCGCAATACAGCCCCAGCTTGGCGGTGCCACTGCCCTACCCCACCAACGACAGCTTGGTGATTTTCAGGTGGGTGGATGCGCTGTGCGAGCGCATGTACAAGCCCGAGTACCAGTACAAAAAAGCCGGCATCATGCTGAGCGAAATCAGCCCTGTCACCCACCACCAAGGCGACTTGCTAGAAGAGCCACTGCCCGCGCAAGGCACACTCATGCAAACCTTAGATGCGCTGAACAAGCGCTACGGCCGCGGCGCTGTGAAGGTGTCCACGCAGGGCGCCTACAGCGAGTGGCAGATGCGGCAAGAAAGAAAATCACCAGACTACACTACGGACTGGGCAGAGGTCCCAGTGGTTTAAAGCGCGCTTAGATTTTGGGAGAGCTACATGGCTGATTTGTTTGACAACCCTATGGGTTTGTGCGGTTTCGAGTTTGTTGAATTTGCGTCCCCCATCGCGGGTGTTCTAGAGCCCTTGTTCGAAAAGATGGGCTTCTCTTTAGTCGCCAAGCACCGCTCCAAAGATGTGGTGCTTTACCGCCAAGGCGACATCAATTTCATCGTCAATCGCGAGCCCAAAAGTTTGGCGGGCTACTTTGCCGCTGAGCACGGTCCGTGCGCATGCGCCCTGGCGTTCCGTGTCAAAGACTCGCACAAGGCTTACGCCCGCGCACTCGACATGGGCGCGCAGCCCGTCGAAGTACCTACAGGCCCTATGGAGTTAAGACTGCCCGCCATCAAAGGCATTGGCGGCGCGCCCCTTTATTTGATCGACCGCTACGAAGATGGCAAGAGCATCTACGACATTGACTTTGAATTCATTGAAGGCGCCGACCGTCACCCCTTTGGCCACGGCCTGAAACTCATCGATCACCTTACGCACAATGTTTACAAAGGCCGTATGTCTTTTTGGAGTGGCTTTTACGAGAAGATATTTAACTTCCGCGAAATTCGCTACTTCGACATCAAAGGCGAACACACGGGCCTCACCAGTCGCGCCATGTCAGCGCCAGATGGCCTCATTCGCATCCCCTTGAACGAAGAGTCTGGCAAAAACGGCGGTCAAATTGAAGAGTTCTTGATGCAGTTCAACGGCGAGGGCATTCAGCACATTGCCTTGCTCACCGACGACATCATGAAGAGCGTCGATTCGCTGCAAATGGCAGGCATTCCTCTCATGACCGCCCCCAACGACATTTACTATGACATGCTGGAAGAGCGCCTTCACGGCCATGGCGAACCCGTGGCAGAGCTGCAAGCTCGGGGTATATTGATGGACGGCTCTACCGCCAATGGCGAGAAACGTTTGCTTTTGCAAATTTTCTCGCAAACATTGTTGGGGCCTGTGTTTTTTGAGTTCATTCAGCGAAAAGCCGATGAAGGTTTTGGCGAAGGCAACTTCAAAGCATTGTTTGAGTCCTTAGAACGTGATCAAATGAGACGTGGCGCCCTCCAAGTAGACGCCTAAAGGAAAGTTATGAAAATTAGCCGAATTCACCACGCCGCTTACCGCTGCAAAGACGCCAAAGAAACCGTTGAGTGGTATGCCAAAAATTTGAACATGGACTTTGTCTTGGCCATTGCCGAAGACTTGGTGCCTTCTACCAAAGCGCCCGACCCCTACATGCACGTCTTCTTGGATGCAGGCGGGGGCAATGTGCTGGCGTTTTTTGAGCTGCCCAATTCACCCGAAATGGGCCGCGATGAAAACACGCCAGGATGGGTGCAGCACATGGCCTTTGAAGTGGACAGTATGGAAACTTTGCTGGCAGCCAAAGCCAAACTAGAGGCCAATGGTGTTGACGTGCTGGGCCCTACCAACCACACCATTTTCAAAAGCATTTACTTCTTCGACCCCAACGGTCACCGCTTAGAGTTGGCCACCAACACTGGCACTCCTGAGATGTACAAAACCTTGGACGAAGTGAAGTGGGACATGCTGAACGAGTGGAGCAAAACCAAGCGCGCGCCTAAGCATGCTGCTTGGATGCATGAGCCAGGCTGATACTTCTAAACCGGGTACCAAGATTGATGTTCGCAGCTGTGTGAGGATGGGGTGAGTGGGTTCCTCATACTGGGGTACCAGAAATCGTCACCCACTCACCCCATCCTCACACAGCGAGCTCAGAAAGAAACCGATTTACTTCGACTGACTCAAAGCATTGCCCACCATCTTGGATGTGATGTCCACAATTTGAATCATGCGCTCGTAGGGCATGCGGGTGGGGCCAATGACACCCAAAGTGCCCACCACATGACCGTCTACTTCGTAGGACGCACTGACCACTGACAGCTCTTGCATGGGTACAAACTGGCTTTCACCGCCAATGAAAATGCGCACCCCTTCGGCCTGGCTGGACACATCGAGCAAACGCATGAGCTGCGTTTTTTGTTCAAACAAATCGAAGGCCTGACGCAGGTTGCCCATGTCGCTGGAGAAGTCGCTGACCGACAGCAAATTGCGCTCACCCGAAATCACCACATCGCCATCGTCTTCACTCAAAACCTCAGAGCTCATTTGCACCGCAGCTTGCATGAGGCTGGCAATTTCAGATTGCAAATTGACCAGCTCTTGCTTGACACGCAGCCGAACTTGTTCGATGGCCATGCCCGCGTAATGAGCGTTCAAATAATTAGACGCTTCGATGAGTTGACTTTGTGAGTAATCGGCCTCGGTAAAAATCACACGGTTTTGGACATCGCCCTCGGGCGACACAATGATCAGAAGCACGCGTTTTTCAGACAATCGCAAAAATTCAATGTGCCGAAATACAGATGCGCGCTTGGGTGCCATGACCACGCCCACATAGTGCGACAGGTTAGAAAGCATGTTGGCCGCATTGGCAATGACCTTCTGCGGTTGGTCTGGCGCTAGGCGCTGAGTGAGCAATTCACCCTTCTGAACCGTGAGCATGGTGTCGACGAATAGGCGATAACCCCTATTGGTGGGGATCCTGCCAGCCGATGTATGCGGGCTGGCAATCAGGCCCAATTCTTCGAGGTCAGACATGACGTTTCGAATGGTGGCAGGGGATAATTCCAAGCCAGAAGCCTTAGAGAGCGTGCGGGAACCCACAGGCTGGCCATCAGCAATGTAGCGTTCAACCAGCGCTTT
>CANKOT010000274.1 GCA_947484245.1 Comamonadaceae bacterium | reverse complement strand
CGCTCACCTACGGTAGCATCGCCAAGGTAAGCCAAATGATTGGCTTTGGCGCCTTTGGCCAAGGTGGAATTTTTCACTTCGACAAAATTGCCAATGTGCACTTCGGGGCCTAATTCTGCACCCGGACGCAGTCTTGCAAACGGTCCAACCAAGGCGCTCTCCCCGACTGTCACACCTAACTTTTCACCATCGATGTGGGTGAAGGCATGGATCACAGCACCTGAGGCAATGCGCGCGTTGGCAATGACGCAGTTGGGGCCAATGCGCACACCTTCGCCCAAGTGCACCTGACCTTCAAACACGCAGTTCACATCGATTTCAACATCGGCTTCGCAATGCAAATCACCGCGCACATCCAAGCGCGCAGGGTCGGCCAAGCGCACGCCGTGCAACATCAATTCGTTTGCTTTTTGCAACTGGTAAGCGCGCTCCAATTGGGCCAGTTGTTGAGGACTGTTAACGCCTGTCACTTGCAGTTCGTCTTGAATGCGATGCGCCACAACCGTCACGCCATCGGCCACCGCCCACTTCACCACATCGGTGAGGTAGTACTCACCCTGTGCATTTTGGTTGTCGAGTTTGGCCAGCCACGTTTTGAGTTGTTTGGCGGGCACGGCCATGATGCCGCTGTACACCTCTTGAATTTTCAGTTGCTCTTGGCTGGCGTCTTTTTGCTCCACGATGGCCAGCACGCTGTCGCCTTTTGCTGTACGCACAATGCGGCCATAGCCTGTTGGGTTGGGCATGTCGAGGGTCAGCAAGGCCAGGCTATCAGCTGTCGATCCTGCCTGACGCACACAGGCCATCAAGGCTTTGAGGGTGTCGGCGTGTGTCAAAGGCACATCGCCAGAAAGCACCACCACCAAACCATCATCTGCCAGCACTGGCACCGCTTGTTGCACCGCATGCCCTGTGCCCAACTGAGGCTCTTGTCTGACAAATTTGACGGCCAACTTGCCTGATATCGAAGAAACGGCAGCTTCCACCTCGTCTGCGCCGTGGCCCGTAATGACGATAGCACATCGGGCTTTTAAGTGAGCGGCAGTGTTCAGCACATGCACCAACAAGGGTTTGCCGGCCAAACGCTGTAATACCTTGGGCAAACGGCTTTTCATGCGTGTACCCTTGCCCGCCGCCATGACAACCACGTCCAGCGGCTGTTTGAGCGAAAATAAGGCTTGATTAACTGAGTTGTCCGACATGGCGAAATTATCCTTTTGGTTCCGAATTATCACGGCTTCTTTGGTGGCTGTGTCAATGAGCGTCATTTTGACGGGCTGCAGCGCCGTCAGGTTAGGCTACAACAAGCTGCCAGAAATCGCATCGTGGTGGTTAGACAACTACATTGACTTCAGCGATACCCAAGGCCCCCAAGTCAAGGCGGCGCTTCAAAAGCTTCAGGCTTGGCACCGCAAAGAAGAGCTGCCAGCCATTGCCGAACTGCTGGTACAAGCCCAAACATTGGCCCCTCAAAACATCACCCCCGAGCAGGCCTGCAAAATTTGGGAAGGTGCGCAAGTTCGCATTGAATCCTTCATTCAGGAAAGCAGCCGCTTGGCTGCGCCCGTGGTGTCTCAATTGAGCGCCAAGCAGCTCAAGCATTTGGAAAAAGAGTGGGCCTCGCGCAATGAAGATTGGAAAAAGCAATGGCTTCAAGGCACGCCTGATTCCCGCATCAAAAAGCGAGTCGACCTTGCCGCTGAGCGCTTCAACTCGTTTTATGGCGATTTGAACTTGGAGCAAAGACAGGTTCTCAAACAGCAATTTTTACAATCGACATGGGCCCCAGAGGCGAGTTATCAGCTGCGACTGAAACGTCAACAAGAACAATTGATTGCGTTGCAGGCCATGTCTTCCGAAATCACTAAACCGGCCATGCCCATTGCGCAAGTAGAAAAATCGCTGCAGTCATTGATCTTGCAATCGGTGCGGCCTAAAGATGCGGGTGACTTGTCAAAACAGCTTCAGCTTGAGCAACAAGCCTGCCAAAATTTAGCGCAACTTCACAACACCATGTCCCCTGCCCAACGCTTGAAAGCGCAGCGCAAACTCAAAGACTACGAAACAGATGTGCGTGAACTCATGAAGATTTAATTGGGGGTAAAACAAATGGGGTCAGATCAACATTAATTTTGTCAATCGAAGTGGATAAAGGCTAAGGGGGGCTTCCTCATGGTGGGGTACCACAAATCGTCAGCCCCCCTTAGCCTTTATCCACTTCGATTGGAAATTAATGTTGCTCTGACCCCATTTGTTTTGCCCCAATTAAATTTCTCAGTCCTGGAGGGCTTTCCACATTTCGATGTCGCGCTCTGCAGTCCAGATGCGAGGATTCTTGATGCCCGAGGCTTCGTCGAAAGCGCGCGTCACATCGAAGGGCAAGCAGTGTTCGTAGATGAACACATGACCAAACACGGGGTCCATGCTTTTGCGGGTGTGGGCCATAGCGGCTTTTAAATCCATCTTGCCAGCGACAGCTTCCTTGCCTGCATTGAACAAGGTTTCCACCCAGCGCTTGGTGTAGTCCAAGGCTTTGTTCACGTCGGCTTGGCCCTTCATGGCTTCGCCTCGTCCGGGCACGATGGCTTCGGCTTTCAAGGCGCGCAAAGCTTCCAAGGTGGCTGGCCACTCTTGGAGTTGCGCATCGCCGGTGTAGACGCCAGCTTCGTATTCAACCAAGTCACCAGAGAAGAGCACTTTTTCTTCTTCCACCCAAGCAATGGTGTCGCCGCGAGTGTGGCCATAACCAGGGCTCCAGATTTGAACTTTCACGCCACCTAAGTCGATCACCAACTTGCCTGGCACTTCGCCTTTGGTGGCATCACCGCCGCCAATGACCATGGTGGGCCATGTCAGGCCGGGCACCTCTTCAGCACCGCGGAACAAACGCGGAAAGCGCTCCATCTCACTCTTCATGTCTTGCGCACCGCGCTCAATGATGAGCTCGTAAGTGCCTTGGCTGGCAATCACCTCGGTGGCGCCTTCAGCAGCATAAGCACTGGCACCCAACACGCGCACCGCGTGATAGTGCGTAAGTAGCACGTACTTGATGGGCTTGTCGCTGATGGTGCGTATTTGTTTGATCAAATCACGCGCCATCCCCGGCGTGGCCGTGGCATCGCTCACCATGATGAACTTGTCGCCGATGATCACGCCTGAATTGGGATCGCCCTCAGCGGTGTAGGCCCAGCAGTGTTTGCTGAGTTGCTCAAACTTAATGACCTTGTCTGCCAAGTCGGCTTGTGATGCAAATGCTTTTGT
>CANKOT010000273.1 GCA_947484245.1 Comamonadaceae bacterium | reverse complement strand
CTTCAAGGCCTTGGACGAGCAAATCATCATGCGCGTGGTCGACAAGTTCTTGTTGCAGCTGGAGACCCAGTTGACTGAAAAGAAAGTGGACGTCACGTTCAGCGACAACTTGCGCAAGTTCTTGGCCAAGAAAGGCTTCGACCCGCTCATGGGCGCAAGACCCATGCAGCGCTTGATTCAAGACACCATTCGCAAGGCTTTGGCCGACGAATTGTTGTTTGGTCGTTTGATCGATGGTGGCCGTTTGAGTGTCGACTTGGACGACAAAGACGAAGTCTTGCTCGACATTCAGCCAACGCCTAAAAAAGAAGGCCGCAACTCAAAGTCTGAGCCGCACGAGCCTGAAGAGGCAACCGCCAATTAAGGTGAAAGAAATCAAAAAAGCCGGATTCGTCCGGCTTTTTTTCGCTTAGCGTTTGCGGCCCCCCAAAATGCCGCCTAAAACACCCCGAACAATTTCTCGGCCCACGCTTGACCCAATGGTTCTAACCGCAGACTTCACCATGGCTTGGGCCAAGCCATCGTGTTTGGCCCCCCTTGGCCCAGTGCGACCAAATAAAACCTCTCCTAGGCCACCTAAGAGGGCATTCCCGCCTTGTTCATTCTCAGCTTCAGGGGTACTTGAGTTATTGCTCCCTGGCGCCCTGCGGGGAGCTTCATTTGATGTTGCTGCGTGTGACCCTTTCAGGATTTCGTAGGCAGACTCCCGGTCAATGGTTTTTTCGTAAACGCCAGCGACCAATGAGTTATCAAGCAAAGCTTTTCGCTGCTCGGGTGTGATGGGGCCCAACTGGCTACCGGGCATCATGACAAAGGCTTGTTGGGTGATGCCAGGCCTGCCTTTTTCATCCAGAAAGCTGACCAAGGCTTCGCCCACGCCCAATTCGGTAATGGCTTTTTCGATGTCCAAACTTGGATTGGCGCGCATGGTTTGAGCGCTGGCTTTCACGGCCTTTTGATCGCGGGGTGTAAATGCTCGAAGTGCGTGCTGTACCCGATTGCCCAGTTGCCCTAAGACAGTTTCGGGAACGTCTAAAGGATTTTGTGTGACGAAATAAACGCCGACGCCTTTTGAGCGAATGAGGCGAACCAACAACTCCATGCGTTCAATGAGCACTTTGGGCGCCTCATTGAAAAGCAAGTGCGCCTCATCAAAGAAAAATACCAATTTGGGTTTTTCTGGGTCGCCAATCTCTGGCAACTGCTCAAACAATTCAGACAGCAACCAAAGTAAGAACGTGCCATAAAGCCTAGGGGCGTTCATGAGCTCGCTGGCACACAGCAGATTGATCACGCCTTTGCCCTTGGCATCCGTTTGCAAAAAGTCTTGGATGTTGAGCATGGGCTCGCCAAAAAATTTGTCTGCACCTTGGCTTTCAATTTCCAAGAGTCCGCGTTGAATGGCGCCCACACTGGCCGCACTCACATTGCCGTATTCGGTGGTAAATTGGCTGGCATTCTCGCCCACATGTTGAAGCATGGCGCGCAGGTCTTTGAGATCCAGTAACAACAAGCCCTGATCATCGGCAATTTTGAAGACCAAATTCAAAACCCCCGCTTGGGTGTCGTTCAGGTTCAGCATGCGGCCGAGCAGCAAGGGGCCCATATCGGACACGGTGGCCCTGACGGGGTGGCCTTGTTTGCCAAAAACATCCCAAAGGCTGGTGGGACAGCTGTGCGGTGTGGGTTCGTCCAGTTGCCGCTCTTTCAAAATGCCTTTGATTTTGTCGCTCAGGTGGCCTGTTTGGCTGATGCCGACCAAATCGCCTTTGACGTCGGCCATGAAGACAGGAACGCCTTGATTGGAGAAGTTTTCTGCCAAAGTTTGCAAACTGACCGTTTTGCCGGTGCCTGTAGCCCCCGTTATCAGGCCGTGGCGGTTGGCCATGCCCATCAAAATGTGGCAATCTGTGGTTTGATTGCGAGCAATCAAGAGTTGATTTGGCATGAAAAGGGTTCCCCTCAACTTGAAAAGTAAAATCTCACTCTGTAGATTAAATCAACATCAAGGATTTTCAGATGGCTGGCCACAGTAAATGGGCAAATATTCAACACCGCAAGGGCCGGCAGGACGAAAAACGCCAGCGCATTTGGACCCGTGTCGTCCGAGAGATCATGGTGGCAGCCAGAACAGGCGGGGGTGATCCCACCGCCAACCCCCGTTTGCGCTTGGCCATTGAGAAGGCCAAGGCGGCCAACATGCCAGCCGATACCGTGAAACGCAACATTGACAAGGCCACAGGCAACTTGGAAGGCGTGACCTACGAGGAGATTCGCTACGAAGGCTACGGCATTGGCGGCGCTGCCATCATTGTGGACACCATGACCGACAACCGTGTGCGCACCGTGGCAGAAGTGCGACACGCATTCAGCAAACACGGCGGCAACATGGGCACCGAGGGCTCTGTGGCTTTTCAGTTCAAGCATTGCGGTCAACTGATTTTTGCGCCCGGCACCTCAGAAGACAAAGTGATGGAAGTGGCTTTAGAAGCCGGCGCAGAAGATGTCATTGCCGACGATGAGGGGGCCATCGAAGTTCTCACGTCGACAGCAGATTTTGAAGCGGTTAAAAACGCGCTTGAAACAGCAGGGTTGATGGCTGACATGGCTGAAGTCACCATGCGCGCAGAAAACAGCATTGACCTATCAGGTGACGATGCTGCCAAAATGCAAAGACTCTTGGATATCTTGGAAGATTTGGACGATGTGCAAAACGTTTTCCACAACGCGTCCATCTCTGAATAAGGCTTGATCGATGAAAGTATTGGTAGTAGGTGGTGGCGGACGTGAGCACGCTTTGGCTTGGAAGTTGTCGCAATCTGAACGCATTCAGAAAGTGTATGTGGCCCCAGGCAATGGCGGCACTGCGCGCGATCCCAATTTGGTCGATGTGCATATCACCGATGTGAAGGCACTGCGTGAGTGGGCGCAACAAGAAAAAATCGATCTGACGGTGGTGGGGCCTGAGGCTCCATTGGCCGCAGGTCTTGTGGATGAGTTTCGTGCGCATGCCTTGAAAATTTTTGGACCCACGAAAGCAGCTGCACAATTGGAAAGCTCAAAAGCTTTTTCTAAAGCATTCATGCACCGCCATGGTATTCCGACAGCCATTTATCAAGCCTTCACGGATGTTGCGCTTGCGCATGCGTATGTCGACAAAACGGGCGCACCCATTGTGGTAAAAGCCGATGGCTTAGCGGCAGGCAAAGGCGTGGTGGTGGCCATGACGGCCGCAGAGGCGCACGAGGCCATTGACTTCATGTTGCT
>CANKOT010000272.1 GCA_947484245.1 Comamonadaceae bacterium | reverse complement strand
TGTTGTTCACATGCTTCATGGCGTCCATGTCACCCCAGCGAATGGGAATGATCATTTCGTGAACTTTTTTCTTGATCTCAGGTATTTCAAATTTCATGTGTCTTGGTCTCTGATTTAAAGCCAAGGAGGGATGTGAATTCACCACCTGCTTGTACGTTGATTCTGCCTGTTCCGCGCTTAAAATGATCTACAGGTCCGATAATTGCTTACCAGACCCTTAACTTTATGTGAGTCTCCCCATGACACCCGAAGAGATTTTGAACACACACGGTCCCCGCGAATCGATGGCATACGACGTGGTCGTGGTGGGCGGCGGCCCTGCGGGCTTGTCCGCGGCCATTCGCTTGAAACAGTTGGCTTTAGAAAAAGGCCATGACGTGTCGGTGGTGGTTTTGGAAAAAGGCTCAGAACCTGGTGCACACATTTTGTCCGGCGCCATCATGGACCCCATCGCTTTGACGGAGCTCTTTCCCAAATGGAAAGAAATGGGTGCACCACTCAATCAACCCGTCACCGAAGATATTTTCTTGATGACCACCGAAACGGGCGCCACACGCGTGCCCAATTTCACATTGCCGCCCTGCTTTCACAACGATGGCAACTACATCATCAGCTTAGGCAACTTCACGCGCTGGTTAGGTGAACAAGCTGAGGCCTTGGGCGTTGAAATTTTTCCAGGCTTTACAGCCGCCGAAGTTTTGTACAACGAAAATGGCGCCGTCAAAGGCGTGGCCACTGGCAACATGGGAATCGGCAAAGACGGCGAACCCACAGACAATTTTCAACTCGGTATGGAACTCCACGCCAAGTACACCGTGTTTGCAGAAGGTGCGCGCGGCCACTTGGGCAAGCAAGTCATTTCTCGTTTCAAACTCGACGCAGGCAAAGACCCCCAAAGCTACGGTATTGGTATCAAAGAATTGTGGGAAATTGACCCAACGCGACACAAAGCCGGCTTGGCTTTGCACAGCGCAGGCTGGCCGCTCGACGAGAAAACTTATGGTGGCTCTTTCCTGTATCACATGGAAGACAACAAAGTGGTCGTTGGTTTTGTAGTGGGCTTGGATTACACCAACCCTTGGCTCAGCCCCTTTGAAGAATTTCAACGCTTTAAAACGCATCCCAACATTCGCTGGTACTTTGAGGGCGACGAAGCCAAAGGCATTGCACCCGCAAAGCGCATTTCTTATGGTGCGCGCGCAATTACGGCTGGCGGCATTTTGTCATTGCCCAAAACAGTATTCCCTGGTGGCGCACTCATTGGATGCGAAGCTGGCTATCTCAATGCAAGCCGCATCAAAGGCAGCCATGCAGCCATTAAAACGGGCATGTTGGCGGCTGAGGCAGCCTACGATGCGCTGCAAGCGGGTCGTCAACATGACGAACTCAGCGCTTATCCCGTGGCTTTCGAAAACAGCTGGTTGCACACCGAGTTGAACAAAGCCCGCAACTTCAAGCAATGGTTCAAAAAGGGCCGCACAGTGGGCACCCTCATGACTGGCGTAGAGCAGTTCTTGCTGCGCGGCCACGTGCCATGGACCATCCGCCGTACTGCGGCCGACCACACCTATTTAAAACCCGCGGCTGAGTGCAAGCCCATTCAGTATCCAAAGCCCGATGGCAAGCTCACTTTTGATCGCTTGTCCAGCGTGTTTATCAGCAACACCAACCACGAGGAAAACCAGCCCGCTCACCTCACCTTGAAGGATGCCAGTGTTCCTGTGGGCATCAACTTGGCCAAGTTTGCTGGGCCCGAGGCGCGCTATTGCCCTGCTGGCGTTTACGAATATGTGAAAAACGAAGACCAATCCGATCGCCTGCAAATCAACGCACAAAATTGTGTGCATTGCAAAACCTGCGACATCAAAGACCCCACGCAAAACATCGTCTGGGTCACGCCAGAGGGTGGCGGGGGCCCAAATTACTCAGGCATGTAAAAATTGCGTGAAGGCCTCAAAGACCTGTTTATAATTTGGGCTGTCAGGAGAGCGTGGCTTATTTTTCAAAGGGCCGCCGCCGAAGGCGCAGGAAACTAAAGTGTTTCTGAACGCTCAGGTACAAAGGACTGACAAACGTTCATGGTTTGGTCATGAACGCTTCCTCACTGGAGAGAGAGGGCGGACCATACGGTCGAATCCTCCACCGAAGGCGCAACCCGCATTGGGACTTTCTGTTTGAAGGGCCCAACCGGCGAATCGCTCAGGTAAAGCGGACAGCGAGGGCAACCCATGATTTCGGTCATGGCTTTACATTGCCCTTGGAGAATTCATTTGTCCTCTGACACCATTGCTTTGTCAAATACCCCTCTGAATGCGCTGCATCTCGAATTGGGCGCTCGCATGGTGCCCTTTGCCGGCTACAGCATGCCTGTTCAATACCCTATGGGTTTGATGGCTGAACACCATCACACACGGTCTCAGGCTGGGTTGTTTGACGTGTCGCACATGGGCCAGTTGCGCTTGGTGGGGCCTGGTGCTGCTGCAGCGTTTGAGTCCCTCATGCCTGTTGATGTGATTGATTTGCCCGTGGGCAAACAGCGCTATGGTTTGCTGCTCACCGATGAAGGCACCATCATTGACGATTTGATGTTTGTCAACCGTGGCGCCGATATATTTGTCATTGTGAATGGTGCTTGCAAAGTGAAGGACATCGCGCACATTCAAGCGCGCATTGGTTTAAGGTGCCAAGTCATTTCTCTGCCTGAACGTGCACTCTTGGCTTTGCAAGGACCCAAGGGCGTTAATGCTTTATCGCGCATGGTGGCTGGCGTTGAAAAATTGGTCTTCATGACGGGCGCATCATTTGAGTGGCAAGGCGCAGATTTGTTCATCACGCGCTCTGGCTACACCGGAGAAGATGGGTTTGAAATTTCTGTGCACAACGATCAAGTGGATGCATTTACGCGTGCGTTGTTGGCTCAATCAGAAGTCAAAGCGATTGGCTTGGGTGCACGCAATTCATTGCGCCTTGAAGCTGGTTTGTGTTTGTATGGCAACGACATTGACACCAGCACCACCCCCATCGAAGCGGGTCTCAATTGGGCCATTCAAAAAGTTCGTCGCACAGGCGGTGCGCGAGCAGGCGGATTTCCTGGCGCCGACATTGTGCTTGGCCAATTGGATGGCACCCACGCCCTTACCCGCAAGCGAGTGGGCCTGATTGCACAAGAGCGCATTCCGGTGCGTGAACATGTGGCATTGCAGAACATGCAGGGCATCAAAATTGGCGAAGTGACTAGCGGCTTATTAGGACCTACTGCCAATGTGCCCGTGGCCATGGGC
>CANKOT010000271.1 GCA_947484245.1 Comamonadaceae bacterium | reverse complement strand
GACATTGTGTCGGCCCACGAAGTGATCGGTCAAAAAATCAACTTCGCCCTGATTGGCACTTGTACCAATGGCCGCTTGGACGATATTCGCCAAGCCGCAGCAGTGCTCAAGGGCAAGCGCGTTGCCAAAGGCGTTCGCATGATCATCACGCCAGCCTCGCGCCAAATTTATTTGGCGGCGGCACGCGAAGGTTTGATAGAGGCCCTCACCGAAGCCGGCGCTTCTGTTGAGGCGGCAGGCTGCGGCACCTGTGTGGGCATTACCAATCACCTCATTCCAGGCGATCGAGAAGTCGTCATCTCAAGTGCCAACCGAAATTTCCAAGGTCGCTTGGGCAATCACGATGCCGACATTTGGTTGGGCTCTGCTGCCACAGTAGCGGCTTCAGCCTTGACTGGTTTTATCACTGACCCTCGCACGGTGGCCGGCGGTCAATGGGAGGCCTCGCATGCTTGATCAAGCCATCCATGGACGCGTGTATTTGTTGGGTGACGACGTCAATACCGATTTAAATTGCTCTGGCAAATACTTGCCCGGCAAAGACGAAGCCTTCATTGCAGCCCAAGCCTTTGAAGCGGTAGCGCCAGGATTTGCTGCCAAATTTGTAGCGAGCGGCGTCATCGTGGCGGGCAAGCACTTTGGCATTAACTCTTCCCGCGAACAGGCGGTGCACATTTTGCGGCGCATGGGTGTGGCCGCCATTGTGGCCCCGTCGTTTGGCAGGCAGTTTTTTCGCAATGCCATCAACAATGGCTTGCCCGTGGTGGAGTGCGATGTGTCTGGCATTCAAGAAGGCGACAGCATTGAAGTCGACATGGCTGGCCAAAAAGTGTGTGTGTCGGCGCGTGAATTAACGCGCCCCTTGGGCGCTGTGCCAGAAGCCATTCGCGCCATTTTGCGTGAAGGTGGCCTCATTCCCTTTCTCAAAAAATACCCCGATTGGAAAATCACAGCATGAGTGCCATGCCAACACCCACGCAACTGCGGACCCAACTGCGTGCTCGCTTAAAGGCCGCCCAACAAGGTGGTTGCGCACTGATCGCGCCGGGCGTTTTCGATGCTTATGGTGCACGCATGGTGCAGCAGCAGGGCTACGAAGCCGTTTACATGACGGGCAATGGCGTGTCAGCGTCCTTGCTAGGGCGACCCGATGTCGGCCTCATTGATTTGTCTTTGATGGCCGGTCACGCCAGACGTGTGGCTTCTTGTGTCAACCTGCCGCTCATTTGCGACGCCGACACGGGTTACGGCAATGTGGTGGGTGTGAGGCGCACCATTGAAGAGTTTGAAGCGGCAGGCGTAGCCGCCATTCACATGGAAGACCAAATCTCGCCCAAGCGCTGCGCACAGCTGCCTGGCGATCGAAGTGTGTTGCCCTTTCGAGAAGCGGTGGCCAAAATTGAAGCGGCCGTGGCAGCGCGCAAAGACGATCAGTTCATGATCATTGCCCGAACAGACAGCGTGGGTGCCGAGGGTTTGGCCGCGGGTATTCAACGCGCACAGGCTTTTCAAAAGGCCGGAGCAGACGCTGTTTTTGTTGAATTGAAAGCGCATGACGGTTTGCTAGATGACCTCAAGCGCATTGCCCAATCGCTGACCATTCCTTGTACCGTGAACATCGATGCAGGCGGGCCTTTGTTGGGCCTGCCTGCTTCGCAGTTGCACCTGCATGGCGTGGCGCTGGCCATTTATCCGGCCCTGTTGCGCAACGCGGTCGGTTTTGCCATGCGCGAGGCGCTTGAGCATTTGCAAAATGACGGCCACACACTGGCTGCCAAGCCCAGACAGCTCAGCTCTAAAGAGTACAACGACTGTTTGGGACTTCCTGAAGTAGAGAAATGGGAAGGTCAATTCCCCGTTTGAGCCTAAGAGTGCGAAAATAGGCGCATGAACGCAAATTCGCAAACAACGTTGCAGACCCCGATGCAAATTTTGGGGCAGCAGGCCAAGGTGGCCTCAGCCGCCATGGCCAAGGCATCGACTGCCACCAAAAACAGTGCTTTGAAACGCCTGGCTGCTTTGCTGCGCGAAAACACAGAAGCACTGCAGATTGACAACGCCAAAGACTTGGCGCGTGCCCAAGCCGCGGGTTTGGCCGCGCCCATGGTCGACCGCTTGCGCCTCACCCCCCAAATACTGGCCACCTGTGCTGAAGGATGTGAGCAATTGGCAGCCATGCCCGATGTCATTGGTGAAATCTTGGGCATGAAACAACAGCCCAGCGGCATTCGCGTGGGACAAATGCGCGTCCCACTGGGGGTGTTTGGCATGATTTTCGAAAGCCGCCCCAATGTCACCATTGAAGCGGCCAGCCTGTCGATCAAAAGTGGCAACGCCTGCATTTTGCGAGGCGGTTCCGAAGCCATCGATTCCAACAAAGCCTTGGGGCTTTTGGTTCAGCAAGCCTTGCAAGAAGCTGGTTTGCCGGCCCATGCGGTGCAGTTGGTGCAAACCACCGACCGCGAGGCGGTGGGCCAACTCATTGCCATGCCAGAGTACGTGGATGTCATCATTCCCCGTGGCGGTAAGGGACTCATTGAGCGCGTCAGTCGGGAGGCCAAAGTGCCTGTCATCAAACACCTTGATGGCAATTGCCACACCTACGTTGACGACCCCTCTGATGTAGCCATGGCCGTGAAAGTGGCCGACAACGCAAAAACTCAAAAATACAGCCCCTGCAATGCCAGCGAAGGCTTGCTGGTGGCGCAGGGCGTGGCCGCAGAATTTCTGCCACTCATTGGCAAGGTCTATGCAGACAAAGGCGTTGAAATGCGTTGCTGCCCCAAGGCCAAACTGATTTTGTCGCAGGTGGCCGGTGCCAAGTTGCTCGACGCCACCGAGCAAGATTGGTTCGAAGAATATCTGGCACCCATCATCAGCATCAAAGTGGTGGAGGGCTTGGACCAAGCCATTGCCCACATCAACCATTACTCAAGCCATCACACCGATGCCATCCTCACGCGCAACCACATGCATGCACAACGCTTCTTGCGCGAAGTTGACTCTGCCAGCGTGCTGGTCAATGCCAGCACCCGATTTGCAGATGGTTTTGAATTTGGTTTAGGTGCAGAAATTGGCATCTCGACCGATAAGTTTCATGCCCGTGGACCGGTGGGAATTGAAGGACTCACTTCGCTCAAGTACGTGGTACTGGGTGACGGTGAAGTTAGAAATTAAAAAGTAAAAGGCCCCTATGGTTCCGCATTTAGTCACGGCCTTGAATGGCCCCATCAACGAACTTGAACAACGGGTTCTTGATTCCATGCCCGCCATTGAGCGCTG
>CANKOT010000270.1 GCA_947484245.1 Comamonadaceae bacterium | reverse complement strand
TGGCTGGCGGCGGTGTGGCATTTCTGCGCGCTCGTCAAAACGCTGGCACCATCAAGGGTGACAACGCTGACCAAGACGCTGGTATCAAGCTGGTGATGAAAGCCATCGAAGCGCCTTTGCGCGAGATTGTGTACAACGCTGGTGGCGAGCCATCGGTGGTGGTGAACGCGGTGTTGGCTGGTTCAGGCAACTTCGGTTTCAACGCTGCCAACGACACATACGGTGACATGATTGAAATGGGCATTTTGGACCCCACCAAAGTGACACGCACTGCTTTGCAAAACGCAGCATCCGTGGCTTCTTTGATGTTGACCACAGAGTGCATGATTTCAGAATCACCTAAAGATGAATCTGGCGCCGGCGGCATGCCTGACATGGGCGGCATGGGTGGTATGGGCGGCATGGGCATGTAATTGCCCGCTGCTTCAAAGGTCTGCAAAGACTTTTGATTTCTCTCAAAAAACCCCGCAAGCAATTGCGGGGTTTTTTTATGGCGTCAGACTGACTTTGATAGCAATGAGTTGTTTTTGGAGATCAGGTAAATCCTTACTGATCACACCCCAGACGAGTTGATAATCTATTGAAACATAGCCGTGAATGATACGGTTGCGCATGTAATAAATGGCCTCCCAGGGCACTTCTGGATATGAAGAAGTAAATTCAGGAAATCGCTTCAACAGATTATTTGAGGCCTCCCCCAGAATTTCTATATTCCGCACAACAGCATCTTGCAGGATGGGGGTCTTTAAAAAATAATCCTCTGTATGCTCTTCGATGTACTCTTCAATGCGTTGAATCGCTTGAAGCATATGCTGTAAGTAGTCGTTCAATCTAAATTCATTCAATGAGGTCATACAGGGATAGCATTTTCGAGCACTTGCTTGCGAAAGCTCTCTGGCAATGCATTTGGCGTCAGCACATCCACATGGATACCCAGTTGTTTTTCAAGAGACAATTGAAGTTTGGCAAGGTCTAGCAAGGATGTGTTTGGCAGTGGATCAACCAAGATATCTAAGTCACTTAACTCCGTATCTTCGCGGCGTGTTACTGACCCAAAAACTCTAGGATTTCGCAAGCCATGCGCGTTGACAAGAGCTCTGATGACAGCTCTGTTGCTTGATAAGACGATTGAAGGCTTCATTACTTCAGTTTACGATCGCAGTACTTTTTGTCAAGTAACAATCTTTGTCAACAATCTTTGTCAATTGCCAAGCACTCAAGTGTTACGCCAAACGCCTTAACAACTGCGCCGTAGAAGCATCCAAACCCGCTACATCACCCGACAAAATGCGCGCATGAATGTCTTTGGCCAACACCTTGCCCAGCTCCACACCCCATTGGTCAAAGCTGTTGATGCCCCACACGGCACCGCTCACAAACACGCGGTGTTCTTGCAGTGCAATCAATGCACCTAAATTAAAGGGCGTTAAGTCTTCCAGCAAGACAAATGTACTAGGACGGTTACCTGCAAAGTTTTTGTGACCATTCGCATCTGTCTTGCCCAGCATCAAAGCTTGCGCCTGCGCCAGCGCATTGGACAACAACAAAGCTTGGTGATCCGGCAAAGCATGTGTGGCGTTTTTAACAGCCACAAATTCAAGTGGCACCACATCGGTTCCTTGGTGCAGCATTTGAAAAAACGCATGCTGTCCATTGGTGCCTGGCTCTCCCCACAAAACGGGCGAGGTGCCATAAGGCAAAGTTTGTCCCGCATGATCCACCTGCTTGCCATTGCTCTCCATTTCAAGCTGCTGCAAGTAAGGCGCGTAGCGTTTCAAGGCGCTGTGATAAGGCGCAATGCAGCGACTGGTGTAGTGCAAAAAGTTGCGATACCAAACATCGAGCAGACCTAAGCGCACAGGCAAATTATGCGAAGGATCGGCATTCAAGAAATGTTGATCCATGGCATGTGCACCTGCCAAAAATGCACGGAAGTTGTCTGCCCCAATGGCAATGGCCAAGGGCAAACCAATGGCCGACCACAATGAAAAACGGCCACCCACCCAATCCCAAAAGCCAAAACAAGTTTGAATGCCAAATTGGCCAGCCGCTTCTACGTTGGTGGTGAGCGCCGCGAAATGACGCGACACATCGGTGCCGCCTCGCGATTCAAACCAACGCTTGGCCGACAAGGCATTGGTCAGCGTTTCCAAAGTAGTGAAGGACTTAGAAGCCACCAAGAACAAAGTGTTCGCAGCCTGCAAGCCTTGCAATACCACATCGAGTTCATGGCCATCTACATTGGACACAAAGTGAAATCGTTTGCCCTTCAAAGCATAAGACTGCAAAGCCATCACAGCCATCTGCGGGCCCAAATCAGAGCCGCCAATGCCGATGTTCACCACATCGGTGATGTGCTCATCGGCACGCATTTTTTCGGCAAACGACAGCATGGCATTCAAGGTTTCGTGCACTTCGTTCAAAGAAGACTTCACCGCAGAAGGCAAAGCATCTGAAGCAGCACCTTGCGCGGGTTGACGCAACAACCAATGCATGACGGCACGGTTTTCTGTGGTGTTGATGGCATCGCCCTGGAACATGCGATTGCGGCGCTCCAACACACCAGCTTGCTGTGCCAAAGCCAATAATTGAGCTTCAATCTTTACATCCCAAAGGTTCTTCGACAAGTCTACAAACACACCAGGCGCCTCTTGGCTAAAGTGCGCTGCGCGCCCTTCATCTCGCGCAAACTCTGAACGCAAATCAAAGCCAGAAAATGTCTTGGCATGTTCGCCCAAGTTTTTCCACGCTTCAGTTTGATCAGCTCGCATGTTTGCCCTTCTGCCTAATTTCTTCATGCGACTCATTAAGCCTTTTGCGCCGTCAACATCAAGCCTTCTAACTTGATGGCATCGACACAGAAAGCACGAATGCCTTCTGCCAATTTTTCGGTGGCCATGGCGTCTTCGTTCAATGCAAAACGGAAATCTGATTCCTTGTATGCAAGCAAAGGCAAGTCCATGCCCTTGGCGGCTTGTGCGTCAAGCGAAGCGGTCAAAGCTGTTTCGTTGGCGGAAAGCAGGGCCAACAAGTCAGGGCTGATGGTGAGCAAATCACAACCGGCCAAGGCCACAATTTGACCCACGTTGCGAAAGCTCGCACCCATCACCTCGGTGGCAATGCCATTCTTCTTGTAATAGTTGTAAATGGCGCGCACAGACTTCACACCGGGGTCGTTGGCGCCTGCATTCAACGCCTCATCCCAAGCAGTGCCAGCCGTTTTTTTATACCAGTCATAAATGCGCCCCACAAACGGCGAAATGAGCTGCACCTTGGCTTGACCGCAAGCC
>CANKOT010000269.1 GCA_947484245.1 Comamonadaceae bacterium | reverse complement strand
CATTGCCAGTGAGTTCAAGGGCCGCAACGTGCTGTTGGTCGACGATTCCATTGTGCGCGGCACAACAAGCCGTGAAATTGTGCAAATGGCGCGAGAGGCCGGTGCACGCAAGGTTTACATGGCCAGTGCTGCACCGCCAGTGCGTTATCCCAATGTCTATGGCATTGACATGCCGACCAAAGACGAGCTGGTAGCGCACAACAAATCGGTCGATGAAATTCGCCAAATCATTGACTGCGATGCGCTCATCTATCAAGATGTAGATGCCATGAAGCTGGCTGTGGCCAACGCGGTATTGCCCGGATTTCCTAAAGTTCGGGGCTTCGATGCTTCTTGCTTTGACGGTATCTATGTCACTGGTGATGTGTCTGAAGCAGACATTGAACGCTTGAACGAAAACCGGCCTTCTCAACACGATGAATCAGAAGCTGACTCCGATCGTTCGCGCTTGGCTTTGCCAAATGCCAGCTAAGCACAATTTTAAATAATCTATTTTCGAAAATGATTTGAGCCCGACATGAGCCAACACCCATTGCCCGACAACCTTCATATCGACACTTTGGCTGTTCGGGCTGCAGTCGACCGCAGCCAATATGGTGAAAATTCTGAGGCCATGTACCTCACCAGCGGTTATGTTCAGCCCGATGCCGAAACAGCAGCGCGCCGCTTTGCGGGGGAGGAAGAGGGCTATACCTATGCCCGTCTTGGCAACCCAACTGTGGCCAGCATGGAAGTGCGTTTGGCCGCCCTTGAGGGTGCAGAGGCCTGTATTGCAACGTCTACGGGTATGTCTGCTATTTTGCTCATGTGCTTGGGCTTATTAAAAAGTGGCGATCACGTCATCTGCTCTCACTCCATGTTTGGCTCGACCATCAAATTGATTGGCAGTGAATTTGCCAAATTTGGTGTGCAAACCACTTTTGTCTCTCAAACTCAGGTGGCTGAATGGAAAGCGGCCATGCAACCGAACACCCGTTTGTTGTTTGCTGAAACACCCACCAACCCCCTCACCGAGGTGTGCGACATCAAAGCCTTGGCAGAAATTGCCCATGCTGGCCATGCATTGCTGGTGGTTGACAATTGTTTTGCAACGCCTATTTTGCAGCGGCCTCTAGAGATGGGTGCCGATTTGATCGTTCACTCTGGCACCAAATATTTAGATGGTCAAGGCCGGGTCATGGCTGGCGCATTGTGCGGCTCCAAGGCATTGATTGACGATGTCTTTGGACCGGTCATGAGAAGTGCAGGCATGACCTTGGCGCCCTTCAATGCTTGGGTGGTTTTGAAAGGTTTAGAGACCTTGGGTATTCGCATGAAAGCCCAATCGGAACAGACCATGGCATTGGCAGAGTGGTTAGAAGCGCAGCCGCAAGTCGCTCGTGTTTTTTATCCTGGTTTGAAGAGTCACCCCCAGCACGCATTGGCCATGGCCCAGCAATCAGGCATGGGCGGTGCTGTGCTTTCTTTTGAGGTCAAAGCGCCATCGCCTGAACAGGGACGCGAGAATGCTTTCAAAGTCATGAACGCGATGCGAACCGTTTCCTTGTGTACCAACTTAGGCGACGTCAAAACATTGGTGGCACATCCTGCTAGTACTTCACATGGCCGCCTCACTGAGGCGCAAAGACAAGTGGCGGGCATACGGCAAAGTTTGATTCGTGTGGCAGTTGGCCTAGAGCACCTTGATGATTTGAAAGCTGATTTCTTGCGTGGCTTTCAGGTCCTTTAATTTCAATTATTCAATGTCATCTCTTCACAAACCAGTTCGCACGCGCTTTGCACCTTCTCCCACAGGTTTTATCCACTTAGGTAACATTCGGTCTGCTTTGTACCCTTGGGCATTTGCCAAAGCGCAGGGCGGCATATTTATTTTGCGCATTGAAGACACCGATTTAGAGCGATCCAATCAGGCTTCGGTCGATGTGATTTTGGAGGGCATGGCTTGGCTCGGCATGAACCCCGATGAAGGTCCTTTCTACCAAATGCAGCGCATGGACCGTTACAAGCAAGTGCTGGCTGAACTTCAAGCCACGGGGCAGGTGTATCCGTGCTACATGAGCATTGAAGCACTGGATGCTTTGCGCGAACAACAAATGGCGGACAAAGAAAAGCCGCGCTACGACGGCACGTGGCGACCAGAGCCAGGCAAGACCTTGCCCCCCATTCCAGAGGGGATCAAACCTGTCTTGCGTTTTAAAAATCCGATCGACGGTGTTGTGGCTTGGGATGACAAGGTCAAGGGCCGCATTGAGATCAGCAACCAAGAGCTTGATGACTTGGTCATTGCACGCCCTGACGGCACGCCCACCTATAACTTTTGTGTGGTGGTAGATGACATTGACATGGCCATCACCCACGTCATTCGCGGTGACGACCATGTGAACAACACGCCGCGTCAAATTAATATTTTCAAAGCCTTGGGCAAAGAGGTGCCTGTGTATGCGCACTTGCCCACTGTGCTGAATGAGCAGGGCGAAAAATTGAGCAAGCGCAATGGTGCCAAGCCTGTCACGCAGTATCGCGACGAAGGTTATTTGCCAGATGCAATGGTGAACTATTTGGCGCGCTTGGGCTGGAGCCACGGCGATGATGAAATTTTCAGTCGCCAACAATTTTTAGATTGGTTCGACCTTGATCACTTGGGCCGCAGTGCAGCGCAGTTTGACGATGCCAAACTTCGGTGGGTCAATGCGCAGCATTTGAAGGCCTCAGGTGATGAGCAGTTGGCTTTGTGGGTGAAAGACATCTTGAGTCAACGAGGCATTGCTTCGGATGAGCGCTTGCCCGCCATCTGCGGCCTCTTCAAAGACCGCTGTGACACGCTGTGCGTATTGGCAGATTGGGTGGCTGTTTTTTACGGCGATGTTGTGCCCAAAGCCGATGAAAAAGCCCAACATGTGACCGATGCAGTCAAGCCTGCATTGGCGCTGTTGGTTGAAAAATTGTCAGCATGTGCATGGGACAAAGTATCGATTGCTTTGGTCATCAAAGAAGTGTTAACCGAGCAAGGTTTAAAAATGCCACAGTTGGCCATGCCTGTTCGGGTTTTGGTCATGGGCACAGCACAGACCCCTTCTCTAGACGCTGTACTGGCCTTGTGTGAAAAGCAAAAAGTTTTAGAGCGCTTGAAAAACGCATAAAAACCTGTCTATAATCCATTTCTCGACACCTGCGAGGGGTGCCTGCAAGGGCGCCACAAAGGGGGTATAGCTCAGCTGGGAGAGCGCTTGCATGGCATGCAAGAGGTCAGCGGTTCGATCCCGCTTACCTCCACCACAGTGTCGAATCATTGATT
>CANKOT010000268.1 GCA_947484245.1 Comamonadaceae bacterium | reverse complement strand
TTATTCCAGGCCATGGCCAAAACGCTTGAGGGTGACTACACCGGTTTGAAGTTCGAGTTGAACAACGCGTCAAAAGATTTGCGTTACTACGTCCATCTGACTGAAAGTGTGAAGGCGCCTTCTCTGGTTGGCACAAGCGTGCACCAAAGCCTGATGATCGCTTGCGCGCTGGGCTATGGGCAAGAATTGGTGCCTTCACTGGTCAAGGCGCAAGCGAAAATTAACCAAGTCAAAATTGAGACGGCAAGCTGACATGACGACCAGCTCGATGATGTTTTTGGACAGCCTTTCCAAAATAAATTCAAATTAAATTGTTTCGACGGAATGACCCATTCAGGTGATGGGTGCTCAGTGAATACCCTCTGTAAATTCCTCTACTGAAGTGTTTCAATCACCTCATTATTTTCGTTGACATGATTTAAGGAGACCCATTTCATGACCACTCGCCGCCAATTGATGCAAGGTGCCGCAGCCAGTATGTTGGGCCTGACACCTCTGACCAACTTTGCACAAACCCGGGTGGAAAATCTGCGCATCATTGTGGGTTTCCCGCCCGGTGGTACGACGGACGCTTTCTCCCGACGCATTGCTGAGAAACTGCGCGGCACCTATGCCAACAACGTCATCGTGGACAACAAACCCGGCGCCGGTGGGCAGATCGGCGTCACCACCCTCAAGTCTGCGGCGGCCGATGGGGCTCATATCCTGTATTCGCCAGCCTCCATGCTGACGATTTACCCGCACTCTTACAGCCGACTGAGTTACGCGCAATCCGATGTGACCCCCATTGGGATTGGCCATTCCACTGACCACGCTTTTGTGGTGGGACCTGCTGTTCCCGAGTCAGTCAAGAACATCAAGGATTTCGTCGAATGGGCCAAGGCCAATCCTGGTAAAGCCAGCATCGGCAACCCCGCAGCGGGCTCTATGCCACATTTGCTGGCGGGTCGCTTGGCCATGTTGGGCGGTTTTCAAATCACCAACGTACCTTTCGCAGGCTCTGGTCCTGCGATTCCACAAGTCATGGGTGGACAGCTCGCGGGCATGTCATCGCCATTGGGCGATTGGGTGCAACACCACAAAGGTGGCAAGATTCGAATTCTGGCCACTTCAGGCCCTGATCGGGCAGTGTTCACCTCCGATGTACCCACTTTCCGCGAGCAAGGCTTTGGCGAATTGCAGGTCCGCGAATGGTTTGGTTTCTTCGCACCCGCAGGCATTAGCGAGGCGGTCAAGCAGAACCTGAATTCGGCGCTTCGCCAGGCCATGAGCCAGCAAGACATCCGAGACTTTGTGACACCTTTGGCCGCAAATCTAGAGGCCAGTACCACGGCTGAACACACGCGCCGTCTTGGTGAAGACTCTGAAATGGCGCGGCGTTTGGTGACAGCCCTTGGCTTCAAGGCTGACTCTTGACGGACAAGCGCGTCAGCGGCTGATCAAACTTGGCGTCCACTTTCAGGGCTTGGCCTTGATTTCGCGGGCCACGGTTTCACCCAATTCAATGACCGCCATGGCGTAGCAGCTGCGCCAGTTGTCAAAGCGTTTTAGTATGAAATCACGGTGTTTTGAACATGCCGCAGGGTCCCCAAAACCGACCGTAGCAGCCTCATTCACAGTGACTGATATTTGCCAAAGATTAGCCCATGAATTATAAAAATTTCACGATTGCAGGTCTTTTTAAGATCTTTCTTTTTGGGTCACTTTTATTTTTGAACGTTCCCGTCTTGGCGGAAAAAACGATTGACCTTCAAGGCCATCGTGGTGCACGGGGCCTGCTGGCAGAAAATACTTTGTCTTCGTTTGCCGCTGCATTGCAATCTGGCGTCACCACTCTTGAGTTAGATGTTGTGGTGACCCAAGACAATGTTCTTGTAATTCATCATGATCCTGCGCTGAATCCAGACATCACTCGAGATGTTCGTGGTAAATTTTTGTCTAGCAAAGGCCCTGACATCAGACAAATGACGTATCAGCAATTGCAAAGTTATGATGTGGGTCAAATTAGTCCGACAACACAATATGCAAGAACATTTGCATCCCAAAAGCCTCAAGACGGAATTCGCATTCCCCGTTTGAAAGACCTTTTTGAGATGGTCAAGATGGGTGGTCATCAACAGGTAAAGTTTGCGATCGAAACCAAGATCACGCCCCAGCGCCCAGACCAAACGCCAGACCCCGAAAAATTTGTGGCGTTGCTGCTACAAGAAATTCAAAGCTATGGGCTTCAAGATCGCGTGCAAATACTTTCCTTTGATTGGAGAACTTTGCAAATTGTCCAAAAAATGGCCCCCAAAGTACCGACTGTTTACATCACCGCTCAGTTAGCTGTATTGGATAATCTGGCGATCAATTCAGGGAGACCCTCTGAGTGGACAGCAGGTTTTCAATACGCTCAATATGGATCGGTGCCTAAAATGATAAAGGCTGCCGGTGGAACGCATTGGTCATCGTTTTGGCGTGAGTTGGACGCACAAAAAGTTCGTGAGGCTCAAGAGTTGGGTCTAAAGGTGATAGCTTGGACTGTCAACGACCGACAAACCATGGGTCAAATGTTGGATTTGGGTGTGGATGGCCTTGTGACCGATCGTCCAGATATTGCCGCCACTTTACTTAAAGAACGAGGTGTTCGTTGGTAGGCGTTAGGATTTTGTGAAAGAGGCTTGGCAGTTTCCGAATCTGAGCAATGCTTGAAGTGCCATGTAAGCGGCTGCTGCAGCGCTTGGGTATCAAACCCAGCCCTGCCGCCAGACCTCAACGTTTTGCAGCGCTCGCCACTGGATGATTTGAGTGGCTTTGGAGAACACCGACTCGATTTCCACAAACTCGACAGGATCAGTTACCAATTCGGGTTGAATCACTCGGCTGACCAAAAAGTGCTTTTGTTTGTCAGTGGGTTTTACAGCAGTCCATTTGGTCAGCAGCAGTTTTTTGGGGTTCAAAGGATTCATGCGTGAACGCTCTCAGGGCTTGGCCTTGATTTCGCGGGCCACGGCTTCACCCAATTCAATGACCGCCATGGCGTAATAACTGCTCCAGTTGTAGCGCGTGATGGCATAGAAGTTTTCGGTGCCGGCAACATAGCTGGCTGCTTCATTGCCGTTCAGTAACTCAATCAATGCCAACTGCCCCCTGTGTAACAACGCATCGCCGTCGATGACCGCACCTTTTGCAAGAAAAATGTTGACGCTGAAAGTCGGCAAGATATCGGGTGCCATCAGGGCATCCATGTCGAGTTGATCACGGTTGAACGTGACCGAGTAGTGTGTGGGCATGCCTGGCTGCCATTGAAAAGCTTTGAAGTAATGCG
>CANKOT010000267.1 GCA_947484245.1 Comamonadaceae bacterium | reverse complement strand
TTCGAACTGATGACCTACCGCTTACAAGGCGGTTGCTCTACCAACTGAGCTAAATCGGCACTGCATATATTCTAACCACAACACCCTATGCAAAATTATTTGATGCGCTTGAGTTGTGGCCGACTGCCAGGGTTGGGATGCGGTGGCTTTGGAGGATCAGTTGGGTCGTCTGTGTCTTGCGTTTGGTACGAGCTGGCAGGGCTCAAGCTCACAACCGGCTTGATCGCAGACACCAAAGCTTTAGGCTCAGCATCTTCAGCCTCACCGCTGGACGCACTCGGCGCGGGGAAAGCCATGCCTTGTCCATTTTCACGTGCATAAATGGCAATCACCCTGGCTATCGGCACACTGATTTCTCTGGCCACACCGCCGAATCGGGCTTTGAAAACCACAAACTCGTTGCCCAGTTGCAAATTGCTCGTGGCGTCAAAACTGATATTGAGAACAATCTCACCATTGTTGACATATTCTCTGGGCACCTGCACTGTGTCATCGACCAAAACAGCGATGTAGGGTGTAAATCCGTTATCGGTACACCATTCGTGCAAAGCACGAACCAGATAGGGCCGTGTGGAAGATGACTGCGCAATGTTGATCATGTCAGCAGATTACTTGCGCATGACTTTCTCTGAAGGCGTCAATGCTTCAATATAGGCTGGTCTGGAAAAAATACGTTCGGCATATTTCAACAAAGGGGCAGCGTTTTTGGACAACTCGATACCGTAATGGTCTAAACGCCACAGCAAAGGTGCAATGGCCACATCGAGCATGGAGAAATTGTCGCCCAACATGAACTTGTTCTTCAAGAAGACAGGGGCGAGTTGAGTCAAACGATCGCGAATATGTGAACGGGCTTTTTCAAGCGCTTTCTCATTGGCCTTTTGACTTCGCGACTCAATAGTCATCACATTGGCGAACAGCTCTTTTTCAAAATTCAAAAGGAACAAGCGCACACGGGCACGGTCGACAGGGTCGCCGGGCATCAACTGCGGATGAGGAAAACGCTCGTCAATGTATTCGTTGATGATGTTCGATTCATACAAAATCAAATCACGCTCTACCAAAATAGGCACTTGCCCATAGGGATTCATAACATTGATGTCTTCTGTTTTGTTGTAGAGATCAACATCACGGATTTCAAAGTCCATGCCCTTTTCAAAGAGCACGAATCTACATCTGTGAGAAAAAGGACAGACTGTCCCAGAGTACAAAACCATCATGAGATTGGCTCCTAAAAGGCTAAAGGTTAATGGGCTAGCCAAGACCCATTGTAAGAACCCGCACAAGGCGGGCAGAAAACACAACTTAAATCAGCGAATGTCTTTCCAGTATGACGCATTCAACCGCCAAGCAATGACCATGAAGATCAACAAAAATAGCATAACCCAAACGCCAATTTGGACACGGGTGTTTTGCGCTGGCTCAGCCATCCATTGCAAGTAGTTAACCAAGTCGCCGACAGCTGCATCGTATTCAACTGCTGTCATTTTTCCCGGAGTGGTTTGCTCCCAACCCTTGACCACTTGGATGGTATGGCCATGCTGCTCGACTGCCTGGTAAATGGGACGACGTTGCCCTTGCAACTCCCAAAGCACATGGGGCATACCCACGTTGGGGAAAGCCAAATTATTCCAACCTGTGGCTTTGGTGTCGTCGCGGTAGTAGGTGCGCAAATAGGTATAGATGTAGTCTGCCCCTGTTCCGCCAGGACCAGAGCGAGAACGGGCGATCACAGTCAAGTCGGGGGGATTGCCACCGAACCAATCTTTGCCTTGCTTGGCGTCCATGCTGATCTTCATGGTGTCGCCGACTTTGTCGGTGGTGAACAGCAAGTTGTCCTTGATTTGCTTGTCGGTCAAGCCAATGTCTTTGAGGCGGTTAAACCGCATATAGGCCGCAGCGTGGCAATTCAAGCAGTAGTTGACAAATATTTTTGCGCCATTTTGCAGGGCACTCAAATCGTTGAGCTTGTTAGGCGCTTTGTCCAAAGGAATCATGTCGGTAGCGGCAAAAGCTGGCATTGCCACACCCAAGACCAAACAAAGGCTGATTAGAAATTTTTTCATGACTGATTGCTCCAGGTTCTGTCAGTGCGCCACAAAGTTCACACGATCGGGAACCGGTTTGGTCTGACCCAAGGTGCTCCACCAAGGCATCAACAAAAAGAAACCGAAATAAAACAAGGTGCCGGCTTGAGACACCCGCTCACCAATGTAAGAGGGAGGCTGAATACCGAGGTAGCCCAGAACAAAGAAATTGATAACGAAAACAGCATACAAATAAACATGCCAATCCGGACGGAAGCGGATGGACTTGACCGCGCATCTGTCTAGCCAAGGCAAGAAGAAAAGGATGATGACCGAGCCACCCATGACCACCACGCCCCAAAACTTAGCATCAATGGCCAGCAACAGGGCTACCGCAACAACCGCAGCACCCACCACCCCACCTTTGAGGAGAGTGCTGATTTTGGCTTTGGTTGCGCCTAGGTAAGCGGCCACCAGCACGCAAACGATAAGTGCATAAATCATTTCGCTGGTGATGGCACGCAGCATGGAGTAATAAGGCGTGAAATACCAAGTGGGTGCAATATGCGCAGGGGTTTTTAACGGGTCAGCAGGAATGAAGTTGTTGTATTCCAAAAAGTAACCGCCAAACTCAGGGGCGAAAAAGATGATCGCGCAAAACACCAACAAAAAGCCAGTCACGCCCAGAATGTCGTGAACGGTGTAATAAGGGTGAAAAGGAATACCATCTAACGGCCGGCCTTTTTCATCTTTGTGCGCTTTGATCTCTACGCCATCGGGGTTGTTCGAACCCACTTCATGCAAGGCAATGATGTGTGCAACTACCAAACCCAAAAGCACCAAGGGCACAGCAATCACATGGAAAGCAAAGAATCGATTCAAGGTGGCGTCACCCACCACATAGTCACCACGAATCAGCAAAGCCAAATCGGGGCCGATGAAGGGAATGGCTGAGAACAAATTAACGATCACTTGTGCGCCCCAGTAGGACATCTGCCCCCAAGGAAGCAAATAGCCCATGAAGGCCTCAGCCATCAAGGCCAAAAAGATGGCGCAACCAAACAACCAAACCAGTTCACGCGGCTTTCTGAATGAACCGTAAATCAGGCCACGGAACATATGCAAATAAACCACCACAAAAAATGCAGATGCGCCGGTAGAGTGCATATAACGAATCAGCCATCCGTAGGGAACATCGCGCATGATGTATTCCACGGAAGCAAACGCCAAGGCTGCGTCAGGCTTGTAATGCATCACCAAGAAAATGCCAGTGACAATTTGAATCACAAGCACC
>CANKOT010000266.1 GCA_947484245.1 Comamonadaceae bacterium | reverse complement strand
TCTGAAAATACCGTGTGCAAATTTGCCGTAGGGCAAAGTTAAGAACAAGGCCATGACCATGCCCAAATGCACGGCCAACAACACGGGCATGGCCGCGGTGTTTTTGGACAGCATCAAAGCCAAACCTGTGACACTGATGAAAAACAGCAAGGCAATGAATCCGCGGTCCATGGGCCGCTGCTGCACATCGCCATGCCGGGGATCTCGCGCCAAATTCAAACGCCACAAACCCAGGGTTCCAATTGCCAAAGAAATACCGCCCACGGTGCCCAATATTTTGGGCAAGCTGGTGAAGTCATAAGGCGCGGGCCAACCAAATGCATAGTGGTACACCGTGGCAACGCTGGTGGCCGCAAAGCACAGCATGAAGCCGTAAAACGTGAGGTGGTGCATGCGTTTGCGCGCTAGCGTGAAGGCGTCGTCTTCGTTGTTGCAACCATCGCCATGGCCACCGCCCAAGTATTTCAATCGCAAGGCATCGTGCGCCGCTTCAGCTGCTGCGGGTGAGCTTAAAGGCGCGCCACTGGTGGCCGGCGTGACTTCACGCCAAAACTTCGTCACACCCAAAGCCAAAGCCAGCACAGACCACAGAAAAATGGGCGCAAACATGCTCACCATGAGATTGTGAGGGAAGATGGCATAAAAACCATTTTCAACAGGGCCGCCCCACAGCGTGCCGTTGCTTTGAAGGGCCAGCATCAAAAACAAACTCAAGCTAACAGCCAAGGCCATTGACACCGTCAGGCCATTGCTTTTGTAGAGCCCACCCAAAGCTTTGGGCCATGCGTAATCGGCGTAGGTTTGTCCACGTACCGTGGCCATCGACTTGGGCACATTGATGGCAAATTCATGCGGTGGCGCATACTGACAGGCGTGCAAACACGCACCGCAGTTGTGACACAAGTTGGCCAAGTAATGAATGTCTGCTTTGCCAAATTCCAAGCGACGCGTCATGGCGGGAAAAACCGCACAGAAGCCCTCGCAATAGCGGCAGCCATTGCAGATTTGAAGTTGGCGCGCAACTTCTTTTTCAGCGCTTGTTAAAAGTATGTCGCCGCGCGCCAAAGCCTGCGCTTCTTGAGTCAGTTGTTGAAGTGTTTGCATGGTGTTCTATTTAAGCGGCAACGCGCGTGTCCCTGTCAGCTGTGCCCTGCATCACTTGCTCTGCCAAACGCAGCACCGAGTCAGGAATGCCCAAAGCAGCCCGTGCCGCTTCCTGGCCAGCTATCCGGCCAAAAGCCGTGCCGATGGTCATGCCAACACCAGCGGTGTAGCCTTTGCCCAGAACATTGCCCGCCATCATCTCGCCTGCCACAAACAAATTGGGGCTAGGCTGATGGTTAAAACGAACGGCTGCAGTGTCATCGGTTTTCAAACCCAGATAGGTGAAGGTGACGCCAGGTTTAACGGCGTAAGCATAGAAGGGGGCCGTGTCAAGCGGGAGCGCCCAATGCGTTTTGGCAGGCGTCAGGCCTTCGGTATGACAATCATCCAAGACCGTGTGGTCAAAATGGCCGGGCACACAGGCTTGGTTGTAGGCGTTCAAGGTGGCCATGAAGGTGTCCACATTCAAACCCAGTTTTTGCGCCAACTCTGGCAGAGATTGAGCGACGGTACCTTCAAATACGGGCGGCATAAAACGACCCACGGCTTTGGCATCTGAAATGGAATAGCCAATTTGACCGGGTTGCTGCGCCACCAAGCGGCCCCAAATGGCGTAGCGCTTGGGCCAAAAATCTTCGCCTTCGTCGTAAAAACGCTCGGCGTTTTTGTTCACCACCACGCCCAAAGACACACAGTCGATGCGGGTGCAAATGCCGCCGTCGTACAAAGGTGCACGCGCATCGATGGCCACCATGTGCGCTTGGGTAGGGTCGCTGATTTGATCTGCCCCCAAATTGAGGAGGTGCTTGAGCAATGTGCCTTGGTTGAACCTTGTGCCGCGAATTAAAAAGTTGTCGGCAGGAAATTCGCCTAGCGCGTTTTGACCCCAAGCTTCGCGCAGCCAGCCTATGTTGGATTCAAAACCACCGGCCGCCATCACGCATGTTTTGGCCGTGATTCGTTCTGTTCGAAGCAGCTCGCCTGTGGGTGTTTTGTGATTCACGATAGCAGCTTTGAAAACGCCATTTTCAATCTCGACTTCATTCACTTCTGCGTTGTAATGAATTTGAATGCCTAACTTTTCTGCACTTCGGTAGTAGGCATTGATGAGCGCTTTGCCACCGCCCATGAAAAAGGCATTGGTGCGCGCAGTGTGCAGCGCGCCAGACAATGAGGGCTGAAATCTCACGCCATGCTTGACCATCCAAGGCCGGCAATGGTGCGAGTGCCGAATGGCCAATCTGGCCATGTGCTCATCGGTCAGGCCGCCCGTGACTTTCAACAAATCTTGCCAAAATTCTTCTTCAGGATAGGCTTCTTCCAACACATCTTGCGGCGTATCGTGCATGCAGCGCAAGTTGCGTGTGTGTATCGAATTGCCCCCTCGCCACTCGCGTGGCGCAGACTCGAGCACCATGACACTGGCGCCGGCTTCGCGGGCCATCAGTGCTGCAGTCAAGGCGGCATTGCCGCCACCAATGACCAAAACATCCAAATTCATGACAGGTGCTCCAAGGTTTAGAACTGGTAGCGGCGCAAGCCACCATCCACCGGAATCACAGCACCTGTGATGTAGCTGGCCAAGGGTGATGACAAGAAAGTCACCAAGTTGGCCATGTCTTCGGGTTCACCATAACGGCCCATGGGGATTTCGTTTTCGCACTGCCACTGACGGTATTCAGGGGTGTAGTTGCGGAAAATTTGCTCAGAGTGAATGCGGCCAGGCGGTATGCAGTTCACGGTAATGCCGTGAGGTCCTACCATCCGCGACAAGCCTTTGGCCCAACTGTGAATGCCGGCCTTGGCACAGAAAGCACCGTTCACGTGATCGGGTTCGCTTTTGCCAGTGATGTTGATGATGCGGCCCCATTTGCGCGCAATCATTTGATCGACCAAGGCATCGGCCACTTGGCGTGGGCGGTGAAAGTTCAGGGTGATGGCTTCTTGCCAAGCTTCTTCGCTCACATGCAAATCTTTGAAGCTGCGTGAGCCGCCTGCGTTGTTGACCAAAATGTCGACGTGACCCAAGCCTTGGATGGCGGCCGCCGTGAGTTTGGCTGCGGCGTCTTCGGGGTACAGGTCTGACTCGATGATGACAGGGCGGTGTCCGCCTGCCGCCACGATTTCATCGGCCACTTCTTGCAACTTGTCGGCACGGCGTGCAGAGATGGCCAATTTCACGCCTTCAGCGGCCAAAGCCTTGGCAATGCCTCGACCAAT
>CANKOT010000265.1 GCA_947484245.1 Comamonadaceae bacterium | reverse complement strand
CATTTACATCGACTACTGGGCATCGTGGTGTGGCCCTTGCCGCCAATCTTTTCCTTGGATGAATGCATTGCAGGCCAAGTTGGGACCAAAGGGTTTGAAAGTGGTGGCTGTGAACGTTGACGCTAAGCGTGCGGATGCAGACAAGTTTTTGTCACACACGCCCGCGCAGTTCACCATTGCCTATGACCCTCAAGGTGAGTCTGCAAAAAAGTTAGCCATTAAAACCATGCCGACTTCGATGTTGGTCAGTCCAGAGGGGCGGGTGTTGTTTGTGCATTCTGGATTTAGGGCTGAGGAGAAAGAGCAGCTTGAGGCTAAAATTTCAGCGGCTATGGCGAGGTAAGTAATAGCCTCAATCACGCCAGTTATCATCTCAAGCAATTTCTGAGGAGCTTGAAGCATGTGTAAGTTTTCCGAATTGGGTGGTCTGCTGGTCATGTTTTTGGCATTGTCGAGTCATGCCCAAACTTCTGCCTATCGATTTGCCGGTGTTGAAGTGCCACCACCTTTGCCCGCTCAAAATGTTCAAGATCTTCACTGGGGCACAAAAGTGGACGATCCCTATCGCTTTTTAGAGCAAGTCAAAGACCCCTCAGTTGTGAGTTGGATGCGCGGCCAAGCCGATGCGGCCGATGCCATCTTCAATCACCTGCCCGGACGTCAAACCATCTTGAACACCCTTAAAGAAAAAGACGCTTTGGGCGGCACCGTTATTTCAGACATTCAGAGAACGGCAAGCAATCGTTGGTTTTATCGCAATCGTTCCCAAGGTCAGTCTCAAGCTAAGTTGGTATGGCGCGATGGTGTGAATGGGGAAGAAAAAGTTCTGATTGATCCAGAGTTAATCACCAAAGAAAAGGGCAAGCCTCACGCCATTCAAAGTTTTTATCCATCGCCCGATGGCAAATTGTTGGCTTATGGCATGCATTCTTTGGGCTCAGAAATTGGCAATATGCATGTGGTTGATGTAGCAACTGGCAAAGAGGTCTTGCCGCCCATTGATCGCATTCGATTTGCAGGTGTCAGTTGGCGAGAAAACGGTTCTGGTTTGTTTTTCTCACGTTTACGTCCTGACTTTGAAACTATGAAGTCCACCGAGCGTTTTGCAGACACGGGGCGTTATTACTTGGACTTGAAGCAGCCTAATGCAGATAATTTGATTTTCAATGCATCGATGTACCCGCAGCTCAAGCTGCCTTCGTTTGCCAGGGGCGGCATCACTGAGTTGCCTGAATCTGACCTGGCCGCCTTGGTAGTTTACTTTGGAGTAGACCGCCGCTTGGCTATGTACGTCGCCATGATGGACGAGGTATTGGCAGGCAAAGCCCAATGGCGAGAAGTGTTCAAGCAATCTGATGATGTCCGTGAAGTCGATATGGGCCATGGCTTTGTGTATTTGCGGAGTGCTTTGAATGCGCCACGATTTAAATTATTGAAGCTCAAAGTGCCAGAATTGAATTTGGCACAAGCAGAAACGCTGATGCCCGAAACTGAGGGTGTATTGCGCTCCATCAGCGTGGCGAAAGATGCTTTGTATGTTACGCGTCGAGAAGGCGTTAACACTTCCTTGCTCAGAATTGCAGCGGGTATGATCGCTGGTGTGAATGGTGGCAATGTCGCTCAAAGGGTGGCCTTGCCATTGGAGGGCAATGTGACAGTTATTGGCAGTCCAGATCATTCTGAATTGGTCGTCGCCATCAGCAGTTGGACGCAAGCATTGCGCCGCTACGTTTTTTCGGCAAGCTCTGGGCAATTTGAGCGCTTGCTTTTGGCGCCGCCTGTAGAACCAGTTCATAAAGTTGACATTGTGGCGCGCGAGGTCATGGTTCCAAGCCACGATGGTGTCAAGGTGCCTGTGTCGATCATCATGCGCGCCGATGCAGTGCTCAATGGCCAAAACCCCACCATCTTGTATGGCTACGGTGCTTATGGCATCACAGAAGAGCCGGGGCGTAGCTCAGGCGTGATCACCTGGGTAGAGCGAGGTGGAATATATGCGTTTGCGCACGTACGTGGAGGGGGTGCACTGGGCAGTCAGTGGCACATGGCGGGTCACAAGACGACCAAGTTCAACACTTGGAAGGATGGGATTGCGGCCGCGGAATGGTTGATTGCAAATGGCTATACACGTGCTTCTAAGTTGGGCATCTATGGTGGCAGTGCAGGGGGAGTTTTTGTTGGCCGAGCCATTACCGAACGCCCAGATTTGTTTGCGGCATCGGTACCTTCTGTGCCGGTACTTGACATGGTTCGTTCAGAGCAGCGCGCGAATGGTGTAGCTAATATTCCTGAATATGGCTCGGTGAAAGTAGAGGCAGAGTTTCATGCCTTACTTCGCAACAGTGCTTACCATGCGGTCAAAGATGGTGTGCGCTATCCCGCTACCATGCTGATACACGGTGTGAACGATTCGCGGGTGGATGTATGGCAAAGTTTGAAGTTTGCATCACGTATTGCAGATGCGCAAAAGGGTAGGCAGCCTGTTCTGCTGCGCCTTGACTATCAAGCTGGACATGGATCTGGATCTAGTGCAGATCAAGGAATGCAACGCACAGCAGACTTGCAGTCTTTTATGCTTTGGCAAATGGGTGAGGCGGAGTTTCAACCGGTGGTGAGGTGATTTTAGTTTTTTTGGTTGGTGCACTTGTATGATGGAGCCTAGCATCATTATTTTTTTCTAAATGGGGACCACCATGAAACCTTCTAACATCTGTCGCAGCTTGACTCAAAAAGCAATTGCCTTCTTGAGTGTGTGTATGGTAGGGCTTACGGTGCTTCCAGTTTTGGCCCAAAGCTGGCCTTCCAAGTCAGTGCGCATGGTAGTTCCTGCCCCTGCGGGCAGTTCCTTAGACGTCATTGTGCGAGCCATGGCCGACACGCTCCGAGCAGGCTGGGGCCAATCGCTGGTGGTTGAAAACAAGCCCGGCGCTGGTGGCACCATTGGCATGGACTTGGTTGCCAAGGCGGCCCCTGATGGCTACACCTTGGGCATCGGATTTAACGGGCCCATTGCCTTTGGCCCGTTCATGTTCAAGAAAATGCCTTACGACCCAGTCAAAGATTTGATTCCTATCGTCCTGACTTCATCTCAGCCTAATGTGCTTGCAGTGCCTGCCAATCACCCGGCTTCTAACATGCGTGAATTCATTGCATGGTCTAAAACGCAGGGCGACAAATTGAGTTACGCCTCTGTGGGGCAGGGCAGTTCTTCACATCTGTCTATGGAGTTGCTCAAAGCCACGGCTGGATTTGAGGCAACGCACATTCCTTTCAATGGCTCGCCACCTGCAGCGCTGTCGGTTGCACAAAACGAAACCCAGGCCCTG
>CANKOT010000264.1 GCA_947484245.1 Comamonadaceae bacterium | reverse complement strand
GTTCACGGCACCCGTCACAGTCATGTTGGAATTGGTGTGGGTTTTGGAGTCAAACAACTGCAGCCCCAGCGAGATTTGCCACGGTCTTGGTCTGTTAATGAATTTACATAATTTCAAGCCTGCACACGAACATGTGATCCGAAAAGCTCTCACTGCCTATGGCAATGGCCTGGACTTTGCCGATGCGCTTCACCTCGGACTGAGCCAAAAAGAAGAGGTCTTTCTGACCTTTGATAAATCTTTTGTGAAGCAAGCGTCACAGATGAGTCAACTTCCTGTGGTTCACATGGTCAAGTAACTCCTCGTGTAAGCCAAGGCAAGCAAAAATTAATTGGAATCTGACCCCCATTAGCCATCAGGCAAAATAGCTGTATGACAGAACGTGTGATCCCCCTGCTCGACCAACGCAACCGCCCGGCCCTTGTGCCCGCCACCGCCATCGTGCCCAATGGACTGCTGGGCGACCAACGTGGACGCCCGCTGCGCGACCTGCGCATCAGCGTCACCGACCGCTGCAACTTCCGCTGCAACTACTGCATGCCCAAGGAAGTGTTCGACAGCAATTACAAATACCTGCCGCATTCATCGCTTTTAAGCTTTGAGGAAATCACCCGCATTGCCCGCCTGTTTGTGTCGCACGGCGTGCAAAAGCTGCGCCTGACCGGCGGCGAGCCTTTGCTGCGCAAAAACTTGGAAGTGCTGATCGAACAACTCGCCGTGCTGCGCACCCCCGAGGGCAAACCCCTTGACCTGACCCTCACCACCAACGGCTCGCTGCTGCGTCGCAAAGCGGCTGGCTTGAAGGCGGCTGGTTTGCAGCGTGTGACCATCAGCTTGGATGGTTTGGACGACGCCATTTTTCGCGCTATGAACGATGTGGACTTCCCCGTGGCCGATGTGCTTGACGGCATAGAAGCCGCCAAAGAAGCCGGTTTGGGCCAAGACGACAAAGGCGGCTTCAGCGGCTTGAAGATCAATATGGTGGTCAAGAAAAGCACCAATTTGAGCGAAATCATCCCTATGGCGCGGCATTTCCGTGGCAGCGGCATCACTCTGCGTTTTATTGAGTACATGGATGTGGGTGAAACCAACGGTTGGCAAATGGACGAGGTGCTGCCCTCAGCCGACCTCATCACATTGCTGCAAACCGAGTTCCCGCTGGTGCCGCTTGAAGCCTCTGCACCCGGAGAAACCGCGCAGCGCTGGGGCTACGCCAACGACCAAGGTGTTTTCGATCCCAGCTTGGGCGAGGTGGGCGTGATAAGCAGCGTCACCCAAGCCTTTTGTGGCGACTGCAACCGCGCTCGCTTGTCTACCGAGGGACAGCTGTACCTTTGCCTGTTTGCCGCGCAAGGCCACGATTTGCGCAGCCTGTTGCGCAATGGGGCCTCGGACGCTGACATTGCCTCAGCGATTGGCCTCATTTGGAACCAGCGTGACGACCGCTACTCGGAGTTGCGTGGCCAAAACCTGCAACCGCCTCCCGTACCTGGGCAAAAACGCGTTGAGATGAGCTATATAGGCGGCTGAGCCATGGCACATTTGTCCCCAAACACTGACAACATCACGGGATGGATCTTGGCAGGTGGACAAGGTTTGCGCATGGGTGGCGTCGACAAAGGTTTGCAAAGCTTCCAAGGTCAGCCCTTAGCTTTAATCGCTTTGGAGCGACTGCGCCCGCAGGTGAATACCGTTTACATCAATGCCAACCGCAACTTAGATGATTACCTTGCCTGGGGTTGCAAGGTCTACCCAGATAGGGAACAAGGATTTGCCGGACCATTGATGGGTTTCCTAACTGGATTGCACTACTGCAAAACAGAATGGCTCATGGTTGTGCCCTGCGACAGTCCTCATTTCCCGCTCGACCTTGTGGCTCGGTTAGCAGAAGCAGCACATAGCGAGCAAACCCCTCTGGCAATGGTGAATGCGCATGAAATCAACAAGCAAGGGGTGCTTGAACTCAGAACTCAGCCTGTCTTTTGTCTACTGCACAAGAGCTTAGAAATCAGTCTGCAAAGATTTTTGGCAACAGGCAGCCGAAAAATAGATCACTGGACTGCACAGCACTCCGTGGCAGTGGTTGACTTCAATTCACACCATCAAGGCGTTCTGGAGTTTGCAAATTTCAATGCAATTTCTGATTTCCCAGCTGATCATTAAAATCATAAATATGAACCAAATAAAAAGAACCAGGCCTCAAAAATGGATGCGCCAACTTCAAATGCTTCCGATCAAGGCCGGCTTATCTGACTTTGGCAGCATGTTTATGTCCTACCAACCTGATTCAAAAGATTTTTTCAATGCGCATCCCGAATACGACAACCTTTTAAAAAAATTTATTCACTTAAACGAAAAAAACAACCTTGGTGATATCCATCGGTTGTGGAGCTTTATTTTGAATTGCAACCATGTTTGCGAACAAGGGATCGTTGGCAATTTTGCAGAACTAGGGGTTTACAAAGGAAATACTGCAGCGATATTGGCTTACTACGCAAAAAAGTTTAATCGTCATTTAGATTTATTCGATACTTTCACAGGATTCGATCAACGTGATATTCGTGGTGTCGATCAAAATGAAAGTAGCCAATCGTTCAAAGATACCGGATTAGATTTAGTGAGGCAAACAATTGGTGAAAATACAGATGCTTGTAAGTTTCATCAAGGATATTTTCCAGACTCAATCACAGACGAAGTTAAACAGAATCACTATTCGGTCGTCAGCCTAGATGCAGATTTGTATGAGCCCACAAAAGCGGGCTTAGAGTTTTTTTATCCTAGGATGACCAAGGGTGGAATCTTTTTCTTGCACGATTACTCTAGCCTCATGTGGCCTGGCAGTAAAAAAGCAATTGATGACTTTTGCGAAAAAGTTAATGAGTACCTGGTCTTGATGCCCGACAAATCAGGAAGCGCTTTTTTTAGAAAATCCAAGGACTAAAGCAACTTAAGTTTATTCAACTTGTAATGAAGCATCTTCCTCAAAGACCGTTTGAATCGGACCAGGCATTTCCTTTCGGGCAAACAAAGAGTACATGGTTGGCACCACAAAAATGGTCAGCAAGGTACCCAAAGACATGCCCCCCACAATCACCCAACCAATTTGCTGACGGCTTTCTGAGCCCGCCCCCGTAGCCAATGCCAAGGGAATGGCGCCCAGCACCATGGCGCCAGTGGTCATCAAAATAGGGCGCAAGCGCAAAGTGGCTGATTGGTGAACGGCTTCTAAGGCGCTCATGCCAGTCATGCGCAATTGATTAGCAAACTCAACAATCAAAATGCCGTGCTTGGTGATCAAACCCACCAAGGTGATGAGGCCAATTTGGCTGTACACATTCAGC
>CANKOT010000263.1 GCA_947484245.1 Comamonadaceae bacterium | reverse complement strand
TTGCGCGTTTGGGTGCCCTCGATTGCGCCATCTGGCATGGCGTTCGTGAGCGGTTCACAGTTTCCTCAGTGGCAGGGCAATTTGCTGGTGGGCGCTTTGCGCGGGCAGATGCTGGTCCGTCTAACGCTCGACGGGGAGAAGGTCTTGGGCGAAGAGCGCTTGCTTCAAGGGCGGTCTCGTCTGCGCGATGTGCGAATGGGGCCAGACGGTTTGGTTTACTTGCTGACGGACGAAGCTCAAGGATCTTTGCTCAGGTTGGAGCCAGCCAAACCTTGAAAAGCTTGATTCTGATTTACGATATCGACCATGACCCAAACACCAAGATTCAAGAGCAACAGGCCTTTGTGGCTTGTCCTTGAGTCTTTTTTGCTTTTGTTTTTGTGGGGTTGTGCTCAGTCACCACAGTCAGTGCGGACAACATCATTGCCTGTCAAACCTGAAGAACCTCAGGGGCCTGCGGCAGAGTGGCGAGCCATTAACCGGCTGAGTTATGGTCCAACTCCCACCTTGTTGGCCGACATCAAATCTAATGCGCATCCCAAAGATTGGGCTTTGAACCTGTTGGATGCTGCTCGCAAAGCCAGCCTTGAAGCTCCCAAGCTTCCGTTAGATTTGGCTTCCATTAACGACAGCCTTCCATTGATCTTTGACGGTGCTCGGAATGAGCGAGAAGCCCGCGCTGCCGTGCCTGCGGGAACGCGAGTTAATGAATTGGTGGCCAACGAAAGACGTTTCAATTTTCAAGAGAAGTCAGAAGCCTTGTTTTACAACCGAACCCAGGTGAACAAAGCCATTGCTTGGCGATTGGCAAGTTGCAGCAGCGACGATGTTGAACAGCCTCTGCTGGCCCGAATGACAGAGTTCTGGTTCAACCATTTCAATGTTTACCAACAAAAGGGCAGCGTGCGACCTTTTACAGGGCACTATGCCATCCATGTTGCCAGGGCCCATGCATTGGGCAAGTTTGAAGACTTGGTGCTGGCCAGCGCCAAGCATCCCGCCATGCTTTACTACTTGGACCAATGGCTCAGTGTCAGTCCTCAAGCAGGGCGAGCAGGGCAAAGCAGCCGCGGTTTGAATGAAAACTACGCCCGAGAATTGATGGAACTGCACACATTGGGCGTGCATGGCGGTTACACCCAAGAAGACGTGCGTGAATTGGCCCGTGTGCTGACCGGATGGACTGTGTCTCCGCGATCTCAAGATGGCTTTCAGTTTGTCATGCGCTTGCACGAATCTGGCAACAAAACAATCATGGGCCAAAACATCCCTAGTTCTGCGCAATTCATGGGTGTGAAAGAGGGTGAGCAGGCCATTCGCTTTTTAGCCAACCATCCTGCAACAGCGCAACGAATTTCTCTCAGACTTGCAGAGTATTTTGTTGCTGACTTGCCACCTCAAGCTTTGGTTGATCGTATGGCCAAGACATTCTTAGCAACAGGCGGTGACATCCATCAAGTCATGAAAGTGATGTTAAACAGTGCCGCCTTTTGGGACCCTGAGAACAAACTTTATAGGACACCCTACGATTTTGCGTGTGCCAGTTTGCGTGTTCTGAACGTGGCGCAAGATCGCACCAAGTGGCTGCAAGCCTTTGGCTACTCATTCGTTGCAGGACAGGGCATTCAAAATTGGCAAACACCCGATGGCTATGCCTTCAATGCCAATACGTGGTTCACGCCCGAGGCCTTGACCCGGCGCATTGACTTTGCACTCACCGTTGCACGTAATGCACCAGAGCGAAGCGATTTGTATCCCTACCTCAGCGAAACCACCACCAAGGCTGTCATGAAGCAGCCATCCCTACAAAGAATGGGCTTTGTGTTGGGCAGTTCCGAGTTGGTTTTCAAGTAACGACAATGAAAGCAGAACGCATGTTGTCTAATCGCCGCCAAGCCATTTTTCAAACACTCAGCATGGGGGCGTTTGCTTTGCCCGCCATTTCCGCTTTGGCGGATGCACCTCCATTTGCTGGTCGAATGGTGCTGGTATTTTTGCGCGGTGCCTACGATGGCCTTTCGATGTTGGTTCCACACGGCGATGAAAGGTATTTGCAGATTCGTCCCAATATCGGAATACCAAAACCAGATGGTTCTCAAAAAACGGCCTTAGCGCTTGACGCAAGGTTTGGCCTGCATCCTGCTTGCGCTGCCTTGCTGCCGCTTTGGGAACAAGGCGTTTTAGCTGCTATTCCCTGTGCAGGTTCACCCGATGCCAGTCGTTCTCATTTTGATGCGCAATACCATTGGGAAACTGGTAAGCCGGGTTCCAGTTCGCCATCTGCTGGATGGCTCAATGTACTTTCGGGCATGGTTGGCAATGGCGTTGGCCTTCATGCCTTGGGTGTCGGGGAGAGCAGCCCCCGTATTTTGTCGGGCCCTAGACCTGTTCAATTGGTGGGAAACGGCTTGTCAGCCACAAGAGCAGGAACGCTTGCAGAAAGCAAAACGCGAGAGGCAGTCCTCCAGTTGTATGCTGGCAACGAGAAGATGGCCAGCGCCATGTTGGAGGGTGCCACTAACCGCATTTCAACAGCGGCCATGCTCAAGACGCCCAGTATGGTTTCGAGCAACGAGCAACAAGCTGCCAACAATGGTGCGGGTTCTACTCAGGGTCTGGCTTTAGATGCCAAACACCTTGGAACCTTGATGCAACAAAATCGACAGCTTCGGCTTGGATTTTTGTCTTCAGGGGGCTGGGATACCCACATCAATCAAGGCAATGTGACCGGCTTGTTGGCCAATAATTTAAGCAACCTTGCCAACACACTCATTCAACTCAGAGCGGCTTTCAATGAGCCCAATGATGTGGTGATTGTGGCCAGTGAATTTGGCCGAACTTGCGCTGAAAACGGTACGCGCGGCACTGACCACGGTCATGGCAATGTGATGTGGCTGTTAGGCAACCGCGTGCAGGGCGGAAAATGGCACGGCAGATGGGACGGACTGGCCCAAAATCAACTCAACGAGGGCAGAGATCTGCCCGTGCACCACGACTTTAGAGGGGTTTTTGCGCAAGCGCTGACGGCCAGCTTAGGTTTGACAAAGGCAAGCGTTGCTGAAGTGTTTCCTGGCTTTCGGTGGGATGACAGCCTGGATGGAATTTTCAAAGCTTAAAGTCAAAGTTCATTGAAAATAGCACCACAATCCATAACACTTGCCTGAAAACCATTCGATGGCAATATCAAGCAGTACAGTAAAAAGAAAAAATGGCAATCCAAAATACACGGCAGCCCAAAATCCCGCCAACCAGGTCGGGCGTGGCTCTTTGAGCTTGTAGCCCATGACTGTTTGGGCCTGACGTTTTTCAAGGAATTTTTTCAGCATGCTGTTGCGCTTAATTTCA
>CANKOT010000262.1 GCA_947484245.1 Comamonadaceae bacterium | reverse complement strand
TTGGCATGCATTTGCGCCATCCAACGCCGAAGATGCAGTGTGTCAACCAGCGTCAAATTGGCCAAGCCTGCCTGCTCCGCCCAAAGTGATAATTTGTTCAAATCTTCGCTGTACAAAGCCACGGTTCTGTCAGACAAGCGCTTTTCAAATCGAACGTGCGATAGGTAGCGCATTACCAAATCTTGGCTATCGTTCATCCGAATCTGTGATTGGTTCAACGCAAGCGACTAAGGGCTGCACTGGCGAGCTCAGCGATGCGGCTGAGCAAGTCCGTACCCATGGAAGAATGAAATCTTTGGGGGTCTGGGGACGCTAAAACCAACAAACCCAAATTGGTGTCGCTGGAAGGCTCGGCAAGCTCTGCGGATCCGTCTGTCACCCAAGGCGACTGATTGCTTCGCAGCGGCAACAAAGCCACAGACTGTGCTTCATGTGGATGTGCCAACCACTCAACGGCTTCAAACTCGGCATTTACACCGCAATAAGGTGTTCGTAAGCCTTGCGCAAACGCTTTGACTTCATCGCTGACGCCTTGGGCGAACGGCTCAATCTGAAAAGATTCACCCACACGCCAAACACGAATAGCCACCTGCGGCACCATGAAATGGTGTTGAATTTCATCCACGATGATGCCTGGCAGCTCAGCGGGGTGTTGGGTCATCAACAAACTTTGTGACCAGCGGTGCAAGCGATCAGCCAAGACTGCGTTGTCGCTGCCGTTGCGAATCATCTCCATCAAGCGATGCTCTAAGGCGCGAATTTTTTCGCGCAACATATCGGCTTGGCGTTCTTGCAAACTCACAGCACGTTGGCCATGCGGACTGACAAACCGCACACTGGACAGCAGCTGAGCATGGCGCTCAAAGAAATCAGGGGTGTTCACCAAAAAATTGGCGATATCGTCCTCTGTGATGGGGGTAATTGAGTTGCTCATTCGGTAATCTCCATCTCGCCTGTGAATACGGTCGTGGCAGGCCCGCTCATCATCACCGATGCGCTCTCGCCTTGCCACTCAATGGTCAGCACCCCACCTCGGGTGTGCACTTTTACTTTGGCGTCTAACCAACCTTGTTGAATACCGGCCACCACCGCAGCACATGCGCCAGTGCCACAGGCCAAGGTCTCCCCCGCTCCACGCTCATACACACGCAATTTCACCTCGGTGCGTGACAGTACTTGCAAAAAACCTGCGTTCACGCGCTTGGGAAATGCAGCTTGGTTTTCAATCAGAGGACCCAAATAAGCAACATTTGCTTTGTCCACATCGTCTACACGAACAACCGCATGCGGGTTACCCATGGAAAGCACTGCAACATCTAGGTTTTCTTGGGCATGAAGTGCAAGTCGCCAAAGCAAGCCAGAAGGGTCCGTCAACGAAACAGCCTTTGTAGTATCAAAGGGCACCATCGCCAAATCAAACACTGGAGGCCCCATGTCTACTTGAACAGAGCCATCAGGTAATTGATGCAAAGTAATGATGCCACTTTGCACTTGCACTTTGACAGTGGATTTGTCGGTCAAGCCTTGTTCGCGCACAAAGCGGACAAAACACCTTGCACCATTGCCACATTGCTCAACTTCACCGCCATCGCTGTTGTGAATGACATACGCGAAGTCTGCCGCTGCAGAAGAAGATTGGCGAACAGAAAGAATTTGGTCTGCACCTACGCCGAAATGGCGGTCCGCAATGAAGCGGTAATGGGCAGGGGTAAGGCCCAGCAAGCCTTGGGTTTCATCAAGCACCACAAAGTCGTTGCCCGCTCCCTGCATTTTGGTAAATCGTAAGCGCATGGACAGATTATCGCCTTGTCATAATGTGAGCATGGTACGCGCCCAATTTCAACTGCACCCCGCCCGAATTCCTTCCGCAACCTTGCCGGCTGCCACGGTTTTGTTACTTCGTGACACGCATGATGGCATTGAGGTTCTGATGACACGTCGCTCGCTGCAAGCCAGTTTTGCACCAGGTGCCTATGTTTTCCCTGGGGGTGGCATAGACCCTGCAGATGCAAGCTGTCACCATTTGACTCAGAGACGCCCCACGCAAGATGACCAACGCTTAACCCAAGCGATAGCAGCAATTAGAGAAAGTTTTGAAGAACTGGGTGTTCTTTTGGCCAAAGAGGCCGATGGCAAGCCGGTCAGTTCACAAACGCATTCTTTGCTGTCGAGATCAGAAAACTTTGCGGCGCAGTGCCTGTCGCATGGTTTGACACTGTCTGCCAATGAGGTGTATGTCTTGGCGCACTGGGTGACTGACCGTGATTTGCCTAGGCGATTTGATGTGCCTTTTTTAGTGGCACGCATGCCCGAGCAACAAGTGCCGGTTGCGGATGAGAAAGAACAGTTTGAACCAGTGTGGGTCAGCCCTTCCTTGGCACTGTCTCGTCATGCTGCAGGCGATTTTTTCATTATCTTCCCCACCATTCGCACACTTGAAAAACTGCAGAGCTATACAACGGTGGACAGTGTTTTGGCTGCTTGCGCCAACGAACAACCGTGGTTTCACAGTTGCCCACGTGCTGGATTGCTAAATGGTAAAGATGCACGCTTCATGGAACATGAATCGCCTTTTGGCGAGTTGGCACTGACATGTCCTGATGGACAAATCGTTCATCACCTGGATTGGCAATCTGACACAGCTGTGCCCCTGCTGGCCCATGTTCGACGCTTAACCGCACCCAACCCCAGCATGATGACGGGGCCAGGTACCAACAGCTATCTGATTGGTGATGACGACAGTGGTTATGTGGTGGTAGACCCTGGCCCACCTGATGCTGAGCATGTTGAACGGTTGTGGCAGTCTTGCAGGGGCGATATTCGCGCCATCGTTTGTACCCACTCTCACCCAGACCATTCGCCTGCTGCTTGGTTGCTGAAAACCAAGTGTGCAGACAATGGTTTGTCTGTGCAAGTCATGGGCCTGCCCTCTTCTGCCCAAGCGCGACCGCACAGTTCGTTTGTTCCTGACAAAGTCTTGCACGATGGTGAAACAGTTATGTTAAATGGTCACGGTGAGACACACACCTTGCAAGTGATCCATACCCCTGGCCACGCGGCAAACCACCTGTGTTTGGTTTTGCAAGAAGACGGCCTGCTCATCAGCGGCGACCATGTGCTCAATGGCAGCACCACCGTGGTGGACCCACCTGATGGCCATATGGGCGACTACCTTGCTTCTTTGGACAAACTGGTCGAGGCCTGCCAAAAATGGCATGTTCAATTCATCTTGCCTGCACATGGTTATGTGCTTGGCAATCTCTGGGGTGAACCTTACAGCGCCATCGACTGCATACAGCGATTGAAAGCGCACCGATTAAAACGCGAAGACAAAGTTCGCCGCGCC
>CANKOT010000261.1 GCA_947484245.1 Comamonadaceae bacterium | reverse complement strand
TAGACCATCTGGTGCTGCCACCCAAGTGCGGGGCTTTCTCCAAAAGCACCACCCGACGGCCCAGGGTCGCGGCTTCAATAGCAGCGGCAAGGCCACTGCCTCCCCCTCCAATCACCACCACATCGGTGGCGAATTCATTCGAAGCATCTTTCGTATCCAATGCGGCTGATGTCACGGTGTCATCCTTTGTCGAAAATAAATCAATTTTTCAGAGTTGTTAAACCAAGCTTGCTGAACCCATTGGTTTCGCCATGGCGTGAGTCGGGCAGCTTTCAGTTCGGGCGCATCCAAGCCGGCCGCGTCAGTCAAATAATGCAAAGCCAAGTGAGTTGACCCTGTGGACGAAGCAGTGTCCTTTTGAATGATTCGATACCGCTTTGTCATGGCCCAATGCTCACATTCGTAAATCATCGGTATGTGCTCATTTTCATACCAATCGTCGAATTCATCGCTCCATTGATCTGGCACGGCAAAAGCAACGCTGTAAAGAATATGTGCCCTATCGGGGTTAGATGTACCTTGCTGGCGCTTTTCAAAAGTGAGTTGAGCCAACGCCTGTTGCACCTGTACGGTCGGTGTCGTTTGATAACTTGCAAAAGGAGCCGTTTGATCACGTCCGTTCGGCCCCTGCATTTCCATCACGATGGCCAATTGATTGACATTGAATGCGCAGTAACAGGACACACTGCCATTTCCAATGGGACTTTTAAAATGCTGAATTAATTCCTTATCCCGCCATTGCGCCATTTCTGGCAAAGTCATCCCATTTGACTTGATCTTCGCCATCCATATGAATTCATCCATTCCGATTGGCCTCAGTGGTGGGTTAACTGTCAATCAAAGGCATCCTAATGAAATTCATGGACGCCACACTTGCCGTAAGTTAATGGACTCTGCGTGATCAAGCAATACGGCAAATGCTGAGATATCCTTTGTGAAATGCAAAGCTTGGAAAAGTCTAGGGTTAACGCTGACGAAACAGTCAGTTGGCCTGGTCAATTAAATCCATCAATTCTTTGGCGAAAACCGGCAACTCATCCCTTTTTCGAACACAGATTCGCAGCTCCCGCATGGCCCACTCATCCAAGAGCTGAACTGTCTTCAACCGCATTGAGGAAGCATGTCGCTGAGCGACCATTTCTGGCATGACCCCAATGCCAACATTGGCTTCAATCATCCGCGACATGGCATCAAAACTTCCCACTTGGATGCGTTGACGCATGACACCAGGCAAAAGACTGACTTCCTGCTTTAAAAATGAGTGGGTGGCGTTGTTAGAGGCCAAGCCAATAAATTCATACTCCAAGGCTTGCGCAAATTGAATTTCAGCGCAGAGCGCCAAAGGATGGTCCCATGCAACAGCCAATACCAATCTGTCTTTTTTATATGGAAAAGACTCTAAGCCGTCTGCTCTCACCAACGCCGAAATGACGCCAATATCGGCCAAGCCTTCGCGCACGGCCTGCACAATATCCAAACTGAGTCGCTCGTTCAAGTCAACCGTCACATGCGGGTGCGAGATGAAAAATTTGGCCAACACACCAGGCAGCAATTCAGAGATGGCAGTTGCATTTGCATACAAACGAATATGGCCTCGCACCCCTTCAGAAAAAGGCTGCATATCCTCTTGCAAGTGTGCAATTTCATCTAGAACAGCCTGTGCACGGTTGAGGAGCAGTTCTCCAGGCGGCGTTAAAGTGACGCCACGCTGCGCCCGTCGCAACAACTGAGTCCCTAAAGCTTGTTCCAAATTCTTAATTCGCAGGCTGGCAGCAGCCAAAGACAAGAACGATTTTTGCGCTCCCTTGGTCAGACTGCCCTCTTCTGCCACTTTCACAAACAAACGCAAATCAACCAAGTCGAAATGCGTTGGCTTGTGGGTCAGATGGACCTTGCTCAAGATGTTTATCTCTGCCATTTTTGGATGCCTCATTCAAACTGCGGATACATCAGAGATTCTTTTTCACCTTGGGCTGACACTGACATCTATGAATTGCACATGGCTTCATATTTTGCGCTTATGCAATGCGACTTTGGATGCGATCAACTCATGGATAACCATTAATCAAGGTCATGAGACCAATGCTCCAATCGGGCATCAGCGTGACAATGGGTGTCTGCGCATTAAGATAGAACAATTGATTGCGTTCACAAGGAAGGCACATGATGGCTCAACAAGGACTCACCTTGTCTGGAAAGAAAATATTGATCTCTGGCGCGTCTGCAGGGATTGGCAGAGAAACAGCTTTGCTTTTGGCCTTGCAAGGTATGAAGGTGCTGGCATTGGGAAGAAATGCAGATGCTTTGCAGTCTTTGCAAGATTTGGCCCCCGCTGGCAGTGTGCGCTGGTTGGCTGGCGACCTCAATGACACCACTTATCTGGATGCGTTAGAACCTGAATTGTCGGATGTAGATGTTTTTCTCAACAACGCGGGTGTGTTGCGTTATGCCCCAGTCATGGATTTGACCGCAGAAGATTTTTCATGGATGTTCCAAACCAATGTTTTGGCATCCATACAGATCACCCAAAGGGTGGCGCGCCACATGGTGGCCCGTCGCCAGGGCCATTTGGTGTTCATGACATCCATTGCGGCCAGAGAGGTGTATCGAACCGCTTCCGCTTATTGCGCGACAAAGCATGCCCTGTCTGCCATGGCCCGCTCGTTTCGCATGGAGTTGCAAGAATTCGGGATCAAGGTCAGCGAGATCGCTCCAGGCATGGTGGACACAGATATCCGCGCCAGCAGTGATCACCCCGTGGTGATTGCTGCCATTCAAAATAGAAAATTCTCACCCTTGAGCCCTGCCGAGGTGGCCTCTGCCGTTTTGTTTGCCCTTCAATCCCCACCCAACTTGTGCCCAGACTTGATTGAACTGCGGCCACAAGGTTCCGTCTGACAACTGCCCTTCAGGAGTTAACCATGGCACGTCCATCTGCATCCAAATCCAATTCGCCCGCTTCGAAATCTGAGAAATCAAAGACCAAGTCTGTGCCTGCGAAGCTTGCCAAGGTGACCAAGGCCATCAAAAGCCCCACCAAAGGTTCGCCAGCCAAACCCATCAAGAGCGGCAAATCCAAAACCACAAAGGCCACCATCAAACCCTTGAAGGTAGCCAAGACCACACGATGGACACCTCAGGACTTCATGGTTCAGCACCTGAAAAGTGGCAAATTCAAAACAGGCTTGCGCAGCTATGCCGCCTATCGCGATTTGGGGGTACACCAAGCCACCGATGGCGCAGTGCAAGCGCATGTGATTCGACTGCTGGGCGCCTGCAACCCCGACGTCGTCTCCATTCGACACCTGCACGGCGTTCAATTTCAGTTTCTTTACATGCTCAAAGGCTGGATGATCGGCGAATACAACGGACGCCGCGT
>CANKOT010000260.1 GCA_947484245.1 Comamonadaceae bacterium | reverse complement strand
TTGCCAATTTTCACATTGGGGTCCAGCTGAACTTGCAAGCTGCCCTCGCCATCCAATTTCGGATTGCGTTTCACAGTGGGAAACGGTAGGGTTTCAACATTCATGGGGTAGCTCCTTCATAGACGCCTTCTAAGCGATCTTCCAGTTCTTCACTTACTTGTCGAAGGGCTTGCAAGGTCTCGGCATCGGGTTGCCAATAGTTGCGTTCAGACGCTTCGATCAAACGGTTTGCCACGCGGGCAGAGGCCGTCGGATTCAGTTTGGCCAGACGGTCACGCATGGTGGGATCCAGCATGAATGTCTCAGACAATTGTTTGTAAATCCACGGCTGCACTTGCCCCGTGGTGGCCGACCAACCCATGGTGTTGGTGACATGCGTTTCAATTTGGCGCACGCCTTCGTAGCCATGCTCCAACATGCCTTCGTACCACTTCGGATTGAGCATGCGTGTTCGAATTTCGATGGACACTTGTTCGTTCAAAGAACGAACGGCCGCGTTGCCCTTGGTTTGATCGCCAATGTAGACAGGGGGAGTTTTGCCACCCTTGGCCATTTTTACCGCTTGGGTGATACCGCCCAAGGTGTCAAAGTAGTTGTCGACCGTGGTCACGCCCAACTCAACAGAGTCCAGGTTTTGGTAGGTGAGTTGGACATCAGCCAATGCGGTTTGCAAGAGGGCCGTTTGCTGAACTGCACGGCCTGTGCGACCGTAGGCAAAACCTTTGCGACGTTTGTAAGTTTCGGCCAGCTCGCCTTCGTCTTCCCAGCGACTGCTCTCCACCAAGTTGTTCACATTGGAGCCGTAGGCACCTTCTGCATTGCCATAGACCCGCAAAGACGCAGTTTCTAAATTGCAGCCGTGTTCTTGCTGATATGCCAACGCATGTTTGCGAATCCAGTTCATCTCCAGCGGTTCATCCGCTGAAGCAGCCAGATAAGCAGCTTCGGCCAAGAGCTTGATTTGCAAAGGCATGAGATCGCGGAAGATACCGGACAAGGTCATGATCACATCAATGCGGGGGCGTCCTAATTCTTCCAAAGGAATGAGGCTGGCACCGGCAATTCGGCCATAACTGTCAAAGCGAGGCATGGCACCCATCAAGGCCAGCGCTTGTGCAATGGGTGCGCCTTCGTTCTTCAGGTTGTCGCTGCCCCACAGCACCATGGCAATGGACTCTGGCAAGGGGTTGCCATCGGCACAATGGCGGTCAATCAGCAACTGCGCTTGAGATTTGCCATCTTTAACCGCCAAGGTACTTGGAATTCTGAAGGGATCAAAACCGTGAATGTTGCGGCCTGTGGGTAACACAGCGGGGGTGCGCAAAATGTCGCCGCCTGGCGCAGGCCGAATGTAGCAAGCGTCTAAAGCGCGCAGTATGGCGGACACTTCTGTGTCAACGGCCAGATGGGCCTGCGGCTCCACCAATTCACGCAACACTTCTAAGCTGGCATGGTTGCGTGGCAAGCCCGCAGCCTTCAACGCCATCTCTGGCGAGTGACCTTCCACCAAAGCCTCAACAGTTGCACGCGCCAATGGCATGCCGTGATTGGCTTCGGCCATGGCCAACAACATGTCAACCTGTTGGGCGGCGCTCGGTGCACGGCCAGCCACATGCAAACCGTGAGGAATAAGTGTGTATTCAAGCTCGAGCATTTCCTCGCCTAAGCGCATCACTACTTTGTCCAAATCGGCACCCATGGCGGCTACATCCCAAGCGGGCTCTGCAGGCACCAAATCAAGTTCCACAGCTTGCGCTTGAATGACTGCTGCCAAGTCAACACATTCGCTGTTACCACGCTCCAGAGAACGCCACCGCTCGAGCGATGATTTGAGCTCGTTCAAACCTTTGTACAAACCTGCTTGTGCAATGGGTGGCGTGAGGTAACTGATCAAGGTAGCGCCAGAGCGACGCTTGGCGATGGCACCCTCTGAAGGGTTGTTGGATGCGTACAAATACACATTGGGCAAATCGTCAATCAATCGATCGGGCCAACATGTGCCACTCATGCCAGATTGTTTACCTGGCATGAATTCAAGTGCCCCATGCGTGCCAAAGTGAAGGACCGCGTGGGCTTTGAAATCTTCACGCAAATAGCGATAGAAGGCTGAGAAGGCATGCGTCGGTGCCAAGCCTTTTTCAAACAACAGGCGCATCGGATCACCTTCGTAACCAAATGAAGGCTGCACACTGACCAGCACATTGCCAAATTTCTTGCCCAAGACAAAAATGGAACTGCCATTGCTGAGTTGACGTCCGGGTGCAGGGCCCCATTGCGCTTCAATTTCTTTGAGCCAGCGCTCACGCTTGACATGGTCGTCAGCAGAGATCAAGGCATGCACATTGGCATCTGCGCCATGCTGTGCCGCATTGCCATACAACAAGGCTTCGCGCAATTCGTCCACACTGCTTGGCACTTCCACTTGGTAACCTTGGGCCTTCATGGCCGTCAGTGTGTGCCACAAAGATTCAAAAACAGACAAGAAGGCGGCCGTGCCAATGTTGCCTGCATTGGGTGGAAAGTTGAACAACACAATGGCCACGTTGCGGTCTTTTCGTTCGCTGCGTTTCAAGGCTACCATCTTGCTCACTCGGGCCGCCAACATCATGGCGCGTTCTGGGCAAGAGTGCATGTCTTGTGCGCTGTTGCTTTCACCAAAAGTACAAGCATGGTGACAGCCTGTGCATGTCACACCGGCCGCGCCAGGACGTCCACCAAATACGATGGGGCTGGTTGAACCATCAAGTTCTGGAATGGCCACCATGATGGTGCTTTCAACAGGCAACAAACCACGGTCTGAACCACCCCACTGGTCAAGTGTTTGAAATTCAACGGGATGTGCGGCCACATAAGGCACATCGAGTTTGGCCAACACTTCTTCAGCAGCCTTGGCATCGTTGTAAGCAGGCCCACCGACCAGTGAAAAACCACTGAGCGAGACCACGGCATCAACGCAAACTTGGTCATTCTTCATGAAAAATTCATCGATGGCAGGGCGGGAATCTAAGCCAGCGGCAAAGGCTGGAATGACGCGCAGACCTTTGGCCTCAAGCGCTGCAATCACGCCATCGTAGTGACCTGCGTTGCCAGACAATAAGTAGGAGCGCAACAGCAGAACACCCACGGTACCTTTGATTGGCATGCCTGCAGGCAATGGCAATGCATTAGCGTCTTCACTGAACTTCCCAGCCATGCGGGGGTGATAAACACCCACTTCAGGATAGTCAACGGGTGCTTCAACCTTGATCTTGCCGCGCAATGATTTGCGAGCACCATCGGCACCGCGGTCAATCAAGTGACGCACCATGTTCAACACATTGTCGTCAGAACCACCCAACCAATATTGCAAAGTGATGAAGTAGGCACGCACGTCTTGGGCTGTACC
>CANKOT010000259.1 GCA_947484245.1 Comamonadaceae bacterium | reverse complement strand
TCACAGACATTGACGACACCCTCACCACCGATGGCGCCATCACACCCGATGCACTTCAAGCGCTGCACAATTTAAAAGCCAAAGGCCTCATGGTCATTCCGATCACAGGCAGGCCTGTAGGCTGGAGCATTCCCTTTGCATCCACATGGCCAGTCAACGCCATGGTGGCCGAAAACGGCGCTGTGGCTTTATTGCAAGATGCAACGCAAAACCAAGTTCGCAAAATCTACCAACAAGACCTTGCCACTCGCACCCACAACTTTCAGGAAATGCAGCGCATTGCACAACGTGTATTGAATGAAATTCCAGGCACCGTCATGGCACAGGACTCACCGGGCCGGGAAACCGACATTGCGTTTGACCACAGCGAATTTCATCACTTGTCCCGAGAGCAAATTCAGCAAGTTTTAAAACTACTTCAACAAGAAGGCATGACAGCCACGGTCAGTAGCATTCACATCAACGCTTGGTTTGGCGACCACAACAAGTGGCATGGTGCTCAGTGGATTCTGAAAGAACTCACTGGAAGAGATTTAAACCAAGAACTCGACCAGTGGATTTATGTGGGCGACTCCACCAACGACCAAGTGATGTTTGAACATTTCACGCACAGCGTGGGCGTGGCCAACATCAAGCGCTATGAAAAAGAACTCAAGCACCTGCCAAAATACATTGCAGAGCAAGAGCGAGGGGCTGGTTTCGCAGAAGTAGCCCAGGCACTCTTGCAAACTAACTCACGCTAAGCCATCACCCAAAAAGCTGATAAGCCATGCCAGCAGTAGACAATCCCACCACATCCACCATGGTTTTGTTTATCGCACTCTCCTGCGCATACATGGCCATGGCTGTGGTTGATGCATAAGCACTCGCATTAACCACCAAGCCAGGCACATTGGCCTGCAACAACTGGGCCACAGTTTCTTTGGAAGCACCTGGCCCCGCACGCGCATCAAGGGCCAATAAAGTTAAGGCCTCATAGCTCATGCCTGCATCAAAATAAAACAAACCAATACCGCGGTAGACCATATTGGAAAGGCCTTCTTTGCCAAACACTGCTCCTAAGATTTTGGCAGTACGTCCTGCACTCTCTGTATCTCCCGTGTCCAGTGCCCATGATTTGTCTGTAAATATTAAACGCTCCGTATTTTGCAACTCCATGCTGCCAGCCGTATTGTTAGCCGCTGCCACATTCCAATACCCTGTAGAAGTGTCCTTGGAAACTTTGAATTCTGATGACTTATTCCAAAGCCGAATTGTGTCGACACCTCCTTGGCCGTCCACCATATCGTTACCACCCAAAAAGGTGACCAGATTGTTTTGCGCATTGCCAATAATCACATCGTCATAAGTTGAGCCTATGACATTTTCTATCAAGCTACCTGTGGCAATGGCAACGTTGTTGAATTTGCTGGTGCCATCGGTGTCCATGCCTATCGAGCTCGATTTACCACCCCGCAAATCAATGTTGACCGATACGCTCACAGTCGAAGCGTCTAGTGTATCTACGCCACCATCGTCCAAGATGGTCATGCTACTCGTGGCATCTTTCACGGCATAAGTATCGTTACCCGAGGCATAGGCTTTAGTGCCGTACAAATGGCGGAGGGCCTGCAAATCAAAACTGCCAAACCAAGTGGGCCAAGCACCTCCTACAGATGCCGCAGAAACATCCAACATAACGGTGTTGTTAACTGAACTGAGCGAATTCAACAACACCGTTGCACCCGATGTGTCAGCTTCTGTCAAAGGATGTTGCAACCCAAGAGCGTGCCCAAGTTCATGCAGTAAGACGTAATAGCCTTCTTGGCCGGGCTTCATAACTGCAGCAGTTTCTTGGTCAATCCAAACATCCCCCGCCCTAGCGTCACCTTTGAACTCGTCTGGAATAAAAGAATAGCCTCTGGTATTTGCTTGTTGATTGACACCAAATCGAATTTGTCCAGCGTCCCCTTGAACTTCAGAAAAAACCAAACCAGTTTGATTTTGAAGTACTTGAAATAGATCACGCACGATTTGCTGTTGAGCAGCAGACAAAGGGCTAAATGATCCACCTCCCTCTGCACCAGAAACAGGAGCTTGATTCAAAAAACTAAATGTGAGGTTTGTTTGTTCCCCAGGAGCACTTGTTTGCCATCCTAAATTACCGCGAAGCAAGATTTCCTGCCCCGCGCGAGATAGGTCCCTAAACTCTGCAAAGTTGTAAACGATATTTTTTTGTAAAACCCTGTCGTAGACCAGAAATTGTTCAATGTTACGAAGTTCAAAAATAAATTGTGGATTATTTGCGTTGTAAACTTTGACTACCCTGCCATCTGCAGTTGTACTAAGAGTGACTGCACCATAATTTTCACTCTCTGTGTAGCCTATGGTTACCCTGTCAAATCCACCTCGCCCATCAATCGTCGCCAAACCAGGTCTGCGATCTCTATTTGAATTGAGATAAAAATCATCCGCTTGGGCAGTACCAAATCCCATGTCCCCGTTTCTTTGAAAACCATGAACGTTGTGTACATTGATTAGCGTGTCTCGTGTTCCGTATCCGTCTAATGCATAGCCAGCTTCTAGATCAACATAAATAACGCCAGGAGACCACCAATACCATACAGTCGCCCTGGTAGAGTTACTCTCCACTGTAATGATGTCGTTACCCGCATTACCTTGCCCAGTAGAACCATTCAAAAGAGTAATTTCGTCGTCACCATCTTCGCCGTGATAAGTGTCCCCACTTTTTACTGTGACGATATCTTTGTTGGGCGTTCCTCTAATCTCAGCCATTTGATTACCTTAAAAAACGATCAAATAAAACCAATGGTTTTTTTCGGGAAGTTAACCAAATTAGGCATCACAGCCAAAGCCTGTGCAGGCGTTAGACCCAGCCAACCCACCAAATCAGCCATGAATTGATCAGAAGAAAACTGAGGAATCCATTGACCGCGATAAGGTTTGTAAAGCGAAGCATCGTCTACGCCGGCAGTTTGCAAAGTGGGGAATGTGTTGCCATAAATGACGCCACCTTTCACAGGCCCTCCCATCGCAAACCAGTGGTTACCCCAAGCGTGGTCAGAGCCTCCGCCAGAAGCTGGGTCTAATGTCCTGCCAAATTCACTCATGACAACTGTAATCACATCGTTGTTCATGCCATAAGCCTGGATTGACTTGTCAAATGCCACCAAGCTGTTGGTCACTTCACCGATATTCATTTCCAAACCTGGGCTAGCGGCACTGGTTGACATCTGATCAGTATGGGTGTCGTAGCCCCCATCTTGTACTAAATAAATTTGACGACGTGCGCCAGTTTGTTTGGAATAAGCCAAGTGCCTTGCCAAATAGCGCAAGTCTCTGCCTATTTGAGCATCGGCAAAAACACCAGTGGGTGCAGTGCCGTAGCTTTGGCCCACCGCAAATTGAACGGTG
>CANKOT010000258.1 GCA_947484245.1 Comamonadaceae bacterium | reverse complement strand
TTCATGAGCGCCCATTTGTCCGTCGGTGTCATTGGCTTAGGCGCCATGGGCATGGGCATGGCGCAATCATTGCGCCGTGCCGGCCATGTGGTGAATGTGTTCGATGTACGCGCCGAAGTAGCGCAAAAATTTGCCTTAGAGGGCGGGGTCGCATGCGCTTCTTTAGAAGCCATCGCTGCAGCGTCAGACATTTTGGTGTCGGTGGTGGTCAATGCGGCCCAAACCGAGTCTGTGCTGTTCGGCGATGACTCGCCAAGCTCTGGCTGCGCCAGCCACCTCAAACCTGGCAGCGTCTTTGTCATGTGCTCTACCGTCGAGCCTGCGTTCTCGGTAGGTCTTGAGAAAAAATTGAACGACCTTGGCCTTCTCTACATCGATGCACCTATTTCTGGTGGTGCCGCCAAAGCAGCCTCAGGTCAAATGACCATGATGACAGCTGGCACCCCTGCGGCCTATGCCAAGGCAGAAACTTTTCTGGATGCCATGGCCGCCAAGGTTTACAAATTAGGCGACCGTGCTGGCGCTGGCAGCAAAGTCAAAATCATCAACCAACTTCTGGCAGGTGTTCACATTGCTGCCGCCGCAGAAGCCATGGCCTTGGGCTTGCGCGAAGGCGTTGACCCCGAGGCGCTTTACGAAGTCATTACTCACAGCGCTGGCAACAGCTGGATGTTTGAAAACCGAATGGCACATGTATTAGCGGCCGATTACACCCCCTTGTCTGCTGTTGATATTTTTGTCAAAGACTTGGGACTCGTCTTGGACATGGCACGCGCCAGCAAATTTCCACTGCCTCTTTCCAGCACGGCGCATCAAATGTTCATGCACGCCAGCACGGCTGGCTTTGCCAAGGAAGATGACAGCGCTGTAATCAAAATTTTCCCCGGCATTGAATTGCCTAAAGCCCAATAAACGGCTCGTAAAATTCCACCATTTGCGGCTTGAACTGAGCGAACGACCAAAGGCGAGACAACATGAAATTGGGTTGCATTGCGGACGACTTCACAGGGGCAACAGACTTGGCCAACAATTTGGTTCGCTCCGGAATGCGGGTGATGCAGACTTTTGGTGTGCCACAAGCTGCGCTTTCTTCTGATGTCGACGCGGTGGTCGTGGCTTTGAAATCTCGCACCCTACCCGCCAAGGAAGCCATTGCACAATCTCTCGAAGCCCTTCAATGGCTTCAAGCGCAAGGCGCAGAACAAATCTATTTCAAATACTGCTCAACCTTTGACAGCACCCCTGCGGGCAACATTGGCCCTGTCACAGAAGCCTTGATGGATGCGCTTGATTGCCAATTCACCATTGCCACACCCGCATTTCCAGACAACGGCCGAACGGTGTTCAAAGGCTATTTGTTTGCCGGGGCCGTGCTCTTGAATGAAAGCGGCATGCAAAACCATCCGCTCACCCCCATGACAGATGCCAACTTGGTGCGTGTGCTGCAATCTCAAACCCAACGCAAAGTCGGCTTGATCGATCACACCATCATGGCCAAAGGCAGTGCCGCCATCAGCGAGAAAATCAAACAGCTCCAAGCCGACGGGGTGGGGGTGGCCATTGTCGATGCCACCAGCAATGAAGATTTAAAAACGCTTGGGCCCGCCTTGAAAAACATGCCTTTGGTCACCGCCGGATCTGGCGTGGCCATTGGCTTACCGGCCAATTGGCATTTGCAAGCATCGGCCAGTGCAGCCGCGCTGCCCAAAGCCACCGGCCATCAGGCCATTGTGTCTGGCAGCTGCTCTGTTGCGACGCAAGGGCAAGTGGCGCACTACCAAAGTTTGGGCTTGCCCAGCTGGCAGTTCAAGCCCTTAAGCTGGTCTACCCACGATGTGCCTGCACAAATTAACGCTCAAGTGGCACAAGCACTGGCTTGGGCGCAGCCGCTGCTTGGCAAGGGTCCTGTTCTCATTTATGCCACCACCGACGCCGACACACTGCAACAAGTGCAGGCCAAGTTTGGGCGCGCGCAAGCGGGAGAATGGATGGAGTCTGCCATGGCGCAAGTCAGTCTGGGCTTGATGCAATTAGGTGTGAAGCAATGGGTCATTGCGGGCGGTGAAACATCGGGCGCTTGCGTTCAAGCTTTGACTATTTCGCAAATGCAAATTGGCCCCCAAATTGATCCGGGTGTCCCTTGGTGTTATGCGCCTCAACATGCGGCAGGGCATCTCACGTTAAAGTCCGGCAATTTTGGCACGCCTGATTTCTTTACCAAGGCCTTGAAGCTTTTGTCGGAGACCTGCGCATGAGCAACAGACAAAATCAAACGCTGCACCTGACTGAAGCGCAAGCCCGCGAAGAGATTTGCCGCGTTGGACAAAGCTTGTTTGACAGGGGCTATGCGCACGCCACTGCAGGCAATATCAGCGTGCGACTTGAAGATGGCTTCTTGATCACACCTACCGATGCGTGTTTGGGCTTTTTAGAACCTACCGAGCTGGCTTTGCTGGATGCAAAAGGCCAGCAATTGAGTGGCAAACGCGCCAGCAAAACGCTGGCGCTGCACCGCAAAATTTATGAGGCCAGCGACCATGCGCTAGGCAGCTGGCCCGCTCAATGCGTGATACACACACACAGCACCCATTGTGTTGCATTGAGTTTGAGCGCAACAGGCCCTGAGCTTTTGCCGCCCATCACGCCTTACTTTGTCATGAAAGTGGGGCATGTGCCCTTGCTCCCTTATTTCAGACCTGGTGATCCCATGGCGGCAGATGCGGTCGCCGATGCCATTCTTCACTATGCCCAATTAGACACACCGATTCGCTCTGTGATGTTGTCAAAACTTGGGCCCAAGGTTTGGCATCAAGATTTGAGCAGCGCCATGGCTGTACTTGAAGAGTTGGAAGAGACTGCCAAGCTTTTGCAAATGACAAGACCGCAAGCTCTGGAAAGTTTGTCTGCTGCTCAAATAGAAGAACTGCGGCAGAATTTTGATGCAGCTTGGTAGTTTCTTGCCGAACTTCACATTGACCTTTTTTTCATTGCACCATCCTTCGCCACTTGAAAGCTGAACATGCCTCAATTCGCTGCCAATCTTTCCATGATGTACCCCGACATGGATTTCTTAGACCGCTTTGAAGCTGCGGCCAAAGATGGTTTCAAAGCCGTTGAGTATTTATTCCCATACGCCTATGCCGCTGAAGAATTGGCGGCCCGACTGAAAGGCAACGGCCTTCAGCAGGTTTTGTTCAACATGCCGCCCGGCGGTATGGACGATGCAAGCACCTTGAGCGCGTGGGAAAAAGGCGATCGCGGCACCGCTTGCTCACCAGGCCGTGAAGCCGAATACAAGGCAGGTGTGCAACGCGCCATGCGCTATGCAGAAATTTTGGGCTGCCCTCGCATTCACTCGATGGCAGGTGTGTTGCCTGCAGGTGTGTCGCGCGATCAAGCACAAGCCACCTTGGTGGCCAATTTAAAGTGGGCTTGCCAAGC
>CANKOT010000257.1 GCA_947484245.1 Comamonadaceae bacterium | reverse complement strand
GACTTACCTGTGGCTTGCAGTATCGACCCCCCCATCCTAGACACCAATGTCCTGCCACTCATAGTCACAATCGGCACCCCCGCCTGAACCACATCATTGGTAGTAGACCCACAGTTATAGGGAAACGTGTCTAAAAACACATCCGCCAATCTCAATTTGGCCTTGTATTCAATATGCGTAGTTCGTGGCGTAAATTGAATGCGGTTCAAGTCTGCATTGGCGGCAACTGCATGCGCTTTAAGGTTGGCCGTAGTGGTGGGGTTGTCGTCAATGATCCACAACACCGAACGGGGTATTTCTTTTAGTAAGTCCATCCAAGTAGCAAACATATCAGGCGTAATTTTGTAAACATTACCAAATGCCGCCATCACAAATGACTCTTCAGCTAAACCAAACTCGCTGCGTAATGCTTGCCGAATAGGCGTCTCTTCTCGCGTGAGAGGAATAAAACTGCCTTCTACGTACAAGGGCTTCTCAGTAAAGTATTGGGCAAGCTCTTGCGGCAACGCATACCGGTCTGCAATCACAAAATCAAACCAAGGCATCCCAGTAGTGCCAATAAAACCCAAATAAGTTCCTTGCTTTGGCGCCGGATGCAAAGCAAATATGCCTGGACGTGCCCCAGAGCTCAAACCATGCAGGTCTATCAAAACATCAATTTCATCTTCCAAGACCTGTTCAGCAACTTGTCTATCGGTCAGCGTATGAATTGGCCGCACATGGTCAAACGCATTTTTAAGCCGCGCTCTGTGTGCCGTCCCGTCTTCTGGGCTGAAGTCATAAGCCACCACTTCATGCTTGGAGCGTTCTATGCCTTCAATCAGTTCTGCTAAAAGTAAACCAACCGCATGCACACACAAGTCGCCAGACACAAAACCAACACGCAACTTCGCGTGGTTATATTCACGCTCTTTGCTTAAAAACTCTTCTTTAAAGCTGTAGGTTCGTTCTACAAATGCAAAAGCGGTAAGAAGTTGCTGCACAGGGTCGTCCGTCAAAGCCAGCATCGCCAAAGGCGAGGTAGCCATTAACATAGCGTTTTGTGTGATGTTAGGCAGTGGTTTATAGACAGGCCAAGCACAGGACTTTTGGCGAATATGGATCCAATGTTGCAGCGCAGGGGTTTGCTTGGGGTCCAGCGCCAAACTTTGCTCGAGTGCTTGTTCTGCTAAATCGTATTGTTTGAGCTCTTCCTGCACACGGCCGATATGGTTCAGCGCCATGGTGATCATGTCTGTAGGAGGCGCATCTTGAAGGTAGCGCTGACTTACCAAAGAAGCCCATTGCTGCAGGGCCTCATCACGCTTACCTAGTTTCTCAAGTGTGAGTCCAAGGTTAATTAACGCTTGCGGAAATCGTGGTTGCACGGATAAGCATTGCCTGTAGGCGCCTTCAGCCGCTTGAGTATTTCCTGTCGACTGCAACAAAGACCCGTAATTGAACCAACCCATAAAGCGGTTGGGGTCGGTGGAAGTGTCAAGCCAAGTCTTATATGTGTTGAGTGCCTCTTCATTCTTGCCAGCTTGTTGCAATTGTTCGCAGGTGGTGAAGAGTTCAGCTAGTTGCATGGTTGATCAAGTTTAAAAATGAGATTATTTGAAGAGTCAGTTGTAAATGTACTGCCCCACCTGATTTCTATGGCTTGCAAATCGTAGGGTTCCATTTCTTTACAAACCGGAAATTGAATCTCCGATTTGTAAGGCTTTTGGCAGAAAAAGCCTAAAGTAACCTGGCACTCCTCTTGCTTAACCCCTACAAACCAGCCATGAAATCCTTCATTGGCGGGAACTTTCTGACACTTTAAGCAGGAGCTTTGCAATGACACTCATACAAGAATTGATGAACCAAGCCGCAGTTGGTGGATTATTGAACACCCAAACCATCAAGCGTTTTAGCCCTGCGGAGATTCGCGAAACCATCCAATCCCTGGTGGCGACAGAGCAAATCGAATTAGCAAGCGCACTTGGTGATGCTGGAATGAGCATCTACCCCAGAAGTGAGGACATGTTGGCAATCAATAGCCTGCTGGCCATGGTGAACCAAAGCTGGCAAGAAGCTGTTGAGCTCATGGATGAATTGATGGATCAGCAAAAAGACAAAACCCCTCCATTCACATTTGTGATGATGGTGCGCGCACTTCGCTGCAACTTAGAGCCAGCGCGTGCTCTCGAGGTGGTGCGTAGAGGCCTAGCGCTTTACCCTGAGCAACTCGAGCTCATGGCAGAAAAGCTGGCCTTGGACGACTTTAGTGAGTCCATGATGCCGATGGCTTCTGTTGGGCAAAAACACTAAGCGGCAAACATGGCGGCAAACGGCAACTGATTGCCGTATCACCGACAAATACTTGCCACTGAATGCTTTTTAATTAAAAAAAACGTCAAAAAAATGTCTAAAACGGGTGTTTAACCTACTTCAGAAAGACAAAAGTTAGTTGGCACAAGATGTGCTTAACCAGTGGTAAGTTTATTCGACCTAGTTAGGTCAGGAGAAAAAAATGGCAGTTATCAATACCAACGTCAAAGCATTGTTTTCGCAGAACGCACTTACTAATTCTGGTAAGGCGCAAAGCTTGGCTATGCAGCAATTGTCAACAGGCAAGCGCATCAACTCTGCAAGAGATGACGCCGCCGGTATGGCCATTGCCACCAGAATGACGCAACAAATTCGCGGCTTAAACCAAGCCGTGCGTAATGCGGGTGATGCCATCAACCTGATCCAAACGGCAGAAGGCGCGACCAACGAAATCACCGACATGATGCAACGCATGCGTGAATTGGCCGTCCAAGCAGTCAACGACACCAATGACACAGCGCAACGCAGCTACTTGGACCTGGAGTTCCAGCAACTCAAGCAGCAAATTGTGCAAATCTCCAACAACACCGAGTGGAATGGATTCCCCGTATTGAACGGTACCGCAGGTGAGCGCGTGGGCGAGATGCCTGTTTTTAAAGTGACGTCCGAGAATCAATTCGGATCTGTATTTATCAACCCCACCACCTCTCGCACAGTCGCAGGCTCAGATTCGGGTGAGGTACAAACCATGGTCATAGCGGGCACCATGCCAACCTTGACGGGATCAGAAACTACAACAATCAGTGTGGGTGGCGTAGACGTTGTGCTCGATGCGGCCACCGCTGCAACTGCTACTACGGTGGCAACACAAATTCAGCAAACACTTAGTAACAACGCTGCCTTCAATACCAGCTCGGGGCGCACTGTGACAGTATCGGGCGCCACCTTGACTTTCACCTACGCTGCAAGCGATGGTGATGTGAGTGCCACAAGTTTTGATCCACAAGCGGCAACGCTGATTACGTCCACCGTTAGCACCACCCGAGAGGCAATTACCCAAGGCGGTGAGAGCTTTAAGGCCAACGGTGCATTTTTAAACAGCGGTGCTTTATCCATGAGCGCCGATACGGCTGGGGCTGTGACTGCCTCATT
>CANKOT010000256.1 GCA_947484245.1 Comamonadaceae bacterium | reverse complement strand
TTGGATTTGGCAAGATGGGCAGTACCTCACACAAGAGCCGCTGCAAATCAAGGGCGGCATGATCGATGTACCCACGGCACCAGGTTTAGGCGTCAAGCTGAACATGGATGCTGTGGAAGCCGCACACCAGCTTTATTTGCAACACGGTTTGGGCGCGCGCAACGATGCCATGGCCATGCAATATTTGATACCTGGCTGGACCTTCAACCCCAAAATGCCAGCCATGGTCAGATAAACGACTCATTTCAAGGAAGCCTGCATGTTGAACCCCAAAGCGTCTCCCATCGTATTTTCAAAACTTCTGCTCACAGGTGCCGCAGGGCAATTGGGCCGTGAGTTGCGTCCGCGCCTAAAGGCTTACTGTGATGTGCTTCGGGTGAGTGATCAGCATGATTTGGGTGAGGCCGCAGTTGGCGAAGAAATTCAAACAGCAGATTTGGCCAATGCATCGGACATTCAAACCTTGCTCAAAGGTGTAGACGCCGTGGTTCATTTAGGCGGCATTTCTACAGAGCAAACCTGGGCGCCCATTTTGGCCAGCAACATTGTGGGCATGGTGAACTTGTACGAGGCTGCTAGGCTTCAAGGCACCCAGCGAATTGTGTTTGCCAGCTCCAATCACGTCACGGGTTTTTATCGACAAGATGAAGTCATTGACAACAAAATGCCGCCCAAGCCAGACGGTTTTTATGGCTTGTCTAAAGCATTTGGAGAAGATGTGGCCGAGTTGTATTGGGCGCGTTGGGGCATTGAAACTGTGAGCTTGCGCATTGGCTCTTCTTATGCAGAACCCAAAGACCGACGCATGTTGGCCACCTGGCTAAGCTTTGATGATTTAGAGCGCTTGGTGGTCTCTGCACTTTCGGCCCCCATCGTGGGCCACACCATCATCTTTGGCATGTCAGACAATCAAACTTCTTGGTGGGACAACACACATGCCAAGCACATTGGCTACCGTGCGCTTGATTCATCGGATGTTTTTAGACACGAAGTCGAAGCACGGCAACCGCAAATTGACAGACATGACAAGGCCGCACTTTTCCAAGGCGGTGCTTTTGTCAAAATGGCACCTCACGGCGAATAAGCACCGTGGTGCGCTCATCCTAGCTAAAGCCCTGAAAGACCTCATTTCTAGTCAGGAATATTGATAAATATCAATCAAATCAATAAGTTATAAATTTAGCACTCCCCCCAAGAGAGTGCTAAAATCCGATCCATTATGGAAAGGAGTTCTGGTATGACAAACCTAGCTGGATCCCTCGACACTGCACTCGCCTTGAAGAATCCATGGGCCGTAGTGCCTTCGTTGGGCCACCTCGATGCGTACATCTCTGCGGTCAACCGCATGCCCATGCTCACCCTCGAGCAAGAGCAAGAGTTTGCGCGCAAACTGAAAAACGAAAACGACCTCGATGCCGCCGGTAAGTTGGTGCTCTCGCACCTTCGTGTGGTGGTTTCTGTCGCTCGTCAATATTTGGGCTATGGCTTGCCCCATGCCGACCTCATTCAAGAAGGCAACATCGGTTTGATGAAAGCCGTGAAGCGCTTCGACCCCGACCAAGGCGTGCGCTTAGTCAGCTATGCCATGCACTGGATCAAGGCCGAAATTCACGAGTATATCTTGAAGAACTGGCGCATGGTCAAGGTGGCGACCACCAAGGCACAGCGCAAATTGTTTTTCAACCTGCGCTCTATGAAGCAAGGCCTGAAAGCCGAAGCCGATGAAGCCACAGGTACACACCGCGATACCCTTACTGCGGCGCAAATTGACAGCATGGCCAAAGACCTCAATGTCAAACGCGAAGAAGTGATGGAAATGGAAACCCGCATGTCGGGCGGCGATGTGCTGTTAGACCCCTCGCCCTCAGACGACGGTGAAATGGCCTATGGCCCCATCGCTTACTTGGCCGATGCGCACCACGAACCCACCGCCATGATTGAAGCGAACCAGCGCGACATGATGGCCAGCGATGGCATTGCCACAGCCCTTGCATCGCTTGACGAACGCAGCCGCAGAATTGTGGAAGAGCGTTGGCTCAAAGTGAACGACGACGGTTCTGGCGGCATGACACTGCATGACTTGGCCGATGAGTTTGGCGTGAGTGCAGAGCGTATTCGCCAAATTGAAGTGGCGGCCATGAAGAAAATGAAAGCAGCTTTAACTGAATACGCAGAAGCGTAGATTATTTTTTCAACAACAACTTGAAATCATCGGCCAGCGCCTGCGCCCCCGTGCCATAGCGGTTGAACAATCGCACCCTGCCCTGCGTGTCAAAGGTGTAGCTGCCTGCAGAGTGGTCCATGGTGTAGCTGGTAGGTGTTTTGCCTTCCACCCGCTTGAAATAAATTTTGAACTCTTTGGCAATGGCAGGCAGTTGCTCTTGCGTGGGCCTTAAGGCTACAAAGCTTGCGTCAAAATTCTCAACATAAGCCTTCAACAATTCGGTGGTGTCGCGCCCGGGATCAACCGTCACAAACACGGCTTGCAACTTGTCGCCATCTGGGCCTAGCAAGCTCTTCACTTCAGCCAGCTCTTGCATGGTGGTAGGACACACATCGGGGCATTGGGTGTAGCCAAAGAACACCACCACCAACTTGCCTGAAAAGTCTTTCAGCTTGCGCACCTGGCCATTTTGATCAGTCAGGTTCAACTCTTTGGCGTAATCGGCACCGGTAATGTCAACGCCTTTGAATGCAGGTTTGGGTTCTGAACAAGCACTTAGCCCGACCAAAGATGCCGCCAAAGCCAAGGCGCCAAAGAGCCTAAACCAAGACGCAGAGAAACGTGTGTTGTTGATCATGAAAAACTTTATGCAATTTAAAACAAATAGTGGTCGAGCAACAAAGCCGCAAACAAGACACTCAAATGAATGAGTGAAAATTTGAAGGTCTTGCGCGCCAGCTCGTCAGAGTAATTGCGCCACAAGGCCCAGGCATAGCCAATGAACATGACGCTCAAAATCACAGCCGCTACAAGGTACAACCACGAACTCATGCCATAGGCAAAAGGCATGAGGCAAGAAGCCATGAGCACAAAGGTGTAAAGCAAAACTTGAAGTCGCGTAAATTCATTGCCGTGAGTCACTGGCAACATGGGCAGGCCCGACTTGCGATAGTCTTCTACACGGTACAAAGCCAGTGCCCAAAAATGCGGTGGCGTCCACAAGAAAATAATCAAGAAAAGAATGAGCGCTTCAGGGCCCACATCGTTTGTCATGGCGGCCCATCCCAACACGGGAGGCATAGCGCCTGATGCGCCACCAATCACAATATTTTGCGGCGTAAGTGGCTTCAAAATAACAGTATAAATAATGGCGTAGCCCACAAAGGTGGCAAAGGTGAGCCACATGGTGAGCGGATTGACTGCATAGTACAAAATAACCGAGCCTATGCTGCACAGCACGGCAGAAAACAACAGGGCTTGCATGTCGCTCAATTGACCCTTGGC
>CANKOT010000255.1 GCA_947484245.1 Comamonadaceae bacterium | reverse complement strand
CCGAGTTGTCTGTGCGTGAATATGAAATCTTCAGGCTCTTAGCCATGGGGCGCAGCGTTGCCGAGTGCGCAGAGTTGTTGCATGTCAGTCAGAAAACCGTGTCTAACAACCAAACACAAATTAAAGAAAAACTGCAGGTGGAAACCATGGCGGCGCTGGTGCATTTAGCCCAGCGCCATCAGGTGATAGATACCGTTCGTATTTAAAACTTGTAGCGCAAACCCACCATAAGTGAACGGGTCGCACCAGGGGCTACAAATTTGGCGATGGTTGGTTCATCACCATTTGCACCATCGATCAGTCCACCCGTGGGTGTGAAATTGTTTTGACCCACCATGCCGTAGGTTTCATAACGCTTGTTGAGGGCATTATTGATTTTTCCAAAGACAGTCAAACCTTTGGCTGCTTGGTAAGTTGCTTTCAAATTCAGCAGGGCAAATCCTTTGATGGACAAGTCACCACGTACAGGCGTACCAGCGTTATCGCCAATAATTCCATCTTCGTTGCCTTGGGTAACGATGCTTGAGCTGTATTGCAGTCCAGCACCCAAATTCAGATTGTGGGTCGTTTGCCAATTCAAATTCAATTTCAAAGTATTTTTGGGTAATCCTGGTAATCGCATGCCGGGTGTGATGTCCATTTCTCGCTCTCCCGCCAACAATTCAGCCCTTGCTTGGTAAGTGGCTTTCAAATAGCTATAGGCTGTACTCATACGAACAGTACCCCATGATTTGCTGGCGCTGACGTCGACACCTTGGTATTGGGTCTTGGCAAAGTTCTTGAAATACCCGTAACCCTGTATTTGCGCTGGCAAAAATAAAATATCGTCTTTGTTATTTGTCTGGTAGGCAGAGACAGCCAAGTTGTAGTTTTGATTGTTTTTCCAACGCAGCCCCGCTTCGGCTGTTTGCGCAACCACTTGTTTCAAGTAGGGGTCGGCTTGCAAACCTGTGGGAAGTTGGCAAGGGTCATTTTCATCCGCACAACCTAATTCAATGACGGTTGGGGCTCTGTTGCTTTGCGACCAGTTGCCAAAAACAGTGATGTTGTCATTGAGTTTATGGCTCAAACCAAAAGAGGGGTTGAATTTTCTGTAGGTGAATTTTTCTTCTGCTTTAACAAGCGGGGAAGCTCTGAAGTCGAGACTGCCATTGGTGAATTCTTGGTAGCTCGTTATGGTGTTTTTGACTGTAGTTTGGTTGTAACGGCCGCCCACGGTCAAAAACGTCACTTCAGAAATTTTAAAAGTGTCAGACAGAAACAAACCTAAAGAGGAGGCTGTTCCTTTGACGCCTGCCGTGTCAACAGCTGTGTCGCAATTTTTTTCGGTCACTTGCCTTGTGGCTTCTTCAATGTGACATTCTTCTTGAACATTGGCGCCATAGGTACTTTTACTTTGGTCAAGGCTTGCCCCAGAAGTTAATTGATGATTGCCAAGAATTTTGGTTAAGTTTGCACTTAAACCAAAGCTATTTTGAGATGTATTTGAACGCCTCAATTCACCTTCTTCTTCTTCTTCTGCATCATTCCATTCAACATCCCCCCCTAATCGTTTTTGTTTGCCATAGCGCACATAGGCGGTAGTTGCTAACTCGGTGTTAGCGTCAACAGCATGTTGCAAATTAAAGGTCAACAAGGTGGTTTTGTTTTGGCTTTCATCTGGGTGGCTGTATACAGACTTTCTGTTGATTTCATAAAGTCCAGGCTTGGCGTCTGACATAGAGGGCTCGTCAACTTCACCATAGTTGGTGCTTGGCGTCAAACCGTTGCCCACCAACTTGCTGTTGCCATAAAGGAATGAGACGTCCCAGTTGGTGTCGGCTTGTGTGCGTCCCGCTTTGACAAATATATTTTGCAAGCTGCCTTTAGAGTAATCGCGCCAACCGTTTTCACTGAAAGCGCTTCCTGCGATGAAACGGTGCCAGCCATCGTTAGATTTGCTGCCGTGGGTGAGGTCTATCTTGGTGCGGCCAAAACTGCCTAAGGAAAGCCCCAGTTCATTGCCTTGTGTGGTCAAGCCTGATTTGGTGGTGAAAGCCAGCGCCCCCCCCAGAGTATTCAAACCATAAATGGGGTTGGAGCCAGGCACCAAGGTGACGTTATCAAAAGCCGCCTCTGGGAGCATGTCCCAATTGACCACATCGCCAAAGGGTTCGTTGACGCGCACGCCGTCCATGTAAACCGACAAACCTTGCGCCGCACCCAAGATGGCAGAGGCGCGAGAACCGCGGTAAGTCACGTCAGCTTGGTAAGGGCTGCCTTGAATGTCATTGATGTTCACGCCATTGAAGTTTTCGTTCATGAACTCGGAAATATTGAGGGTGTTACTGGCCTTGAGTGTTTCGCTGTTGACGCTTTGCACCTCATACGGCAGCTTGTCTTTTTCAATGCCAATGCCCGGCAGAGGTGATGTATTGACTACTTGCACTTCTTTGAGGCTGTTTGCTGTCTCGGGGGCGATTTGAGCTTGGGCGTGCAAAGCAAAACCGCACGCCATGGCCATCAACACGGAGGGACTTTTCAACAAATTTTTAACCAACATGGCGAATCATTTCAAAAATATGACAATGAATTCACTTTAGGCGATACTTTTGGAGTCGCCTAGGGAAAAAATCCCCGTCAAATGAAGTTGTTTCAAAACGAGAATTAGAGAAACCCTACTAGGGGTTCCCCTAGGGGTTATAGAAAGATTAATTAGTAATATACCTGTTGTCCGCATTTATCAACCAAGGATTTTTCTATGAGCCTTCAACTTCAAGTCAACGGTAAAACCGTTCAATCCCACTCCGACGCAGACACCCCTCTGCTGTGGGTTCTTCGCGATGAACTCGGCATGACCGGCACCAAATTTGGTTGCGGCTCAGGCCTGTGCGGCGCATGTACAGTGCACCTTAACGGTGACGCTGTCCGTTCATGCCAAACCCAAATCGGCACCACTGCTGGCCAAAAAGTCAGCACCATTGAAAGCTTGGGAACAGCTGGCACCCACGCGCTGCAAAAAGCTTGGGTCAAGCACCAAGTTCCCCAGTGCGGCTATTGCCAATCTGGCCAGCTCATGAGCGCTGCTGCACTGCTGAGCAAAAACAAAAACCCTAGCGACGCAGACATTGATGCTGCCATGGCTGGCAATATTTGCCGTTGCGGTACTTACACACGTATCCGTGACGCCGTGAAAGATGCTGCATCTTCAATGCGCAAAGCCTAATTCAAAGGAAATAAACCATGATGAGCACACAAACCAATCGCCGCGACTTCCTCAAAACCACCAGCGTCACCACTTCAGGCCTAGTCTTGGGCGTGGTGTTGCCCGGCACAGTCGCTGAAACCATGGCCGCTGGCACATTGCACACCCCCAATGCATGGGTGCATATCGCCGACGACAACAGCATCACCCTCATCTCCGCACGTTCAGAAATGGGCCAAGGTGTTTACACCTCTATGCCTATGCTGATCGCTG
>CANKOT010000254.1 GCA_947484245.1 Comamonadaceae bacterium | reverse complement strand
AGCTTTGCTGGTTGTCACGCTGTTTTTAATTTTAGGCAGCGGTGTTTGGATCGGTCTGTCTTTGTCCGGTGTGGCTTGGGTTGGCATGCAATTGTTCAGCAGCCGTCCGGCAGGCGATGCCATGTCCGTCACCATCTGGGGCTCTTCGTCTAGCTGGACACTCACAGCCTTGCCCTTGTTCATTTGGATGGGTGAAATTCTTTTCAGAACACGCCTCAGTCAAGACATGTTCAAAGGCTTGGCACCTTGGTTGCAGGCGCTGCCTGGGCGCTTGCTTCACACCAACGTCGCTGGCTGCACCATCTTTGCTGCGGTTTCGGGTTCATCGGCAGCCACTTGCGCCACCATTGGCAAAATGACTTTGCCTGAACTCTCCAAAAGAGGCTATCCAGACAACATGGTCATTGGCACCTTGGCAGGGGCCGGCACCCTAGGGCTGCTCATTCCGCCCTCCATCATCATGATCGTGTACGGCGTCACAGCCGATGTTTCAATTGCCAAACTTTTTATTGCTGGCGTTTTACCTGGCCTGATGTTGGCTGGCTTGTTTTCTGGCTACATCATTTACTGGGCTTTGCGCCATCCCGACCAAGTTCCCGCCAATGATCGCCAGTACACCTTCATGGAGAAAGTTCGCGAATCTGGCAGCTTGATTCCTGTAGTCTGCCTCATCGCTGCGGTGCTCGGTTCCATTTATGCTGGCTTTGCAACCGCCACCGAAGCGGCCGCTGTCGGTGTGGTGGGCGCCATGGTTTTGTCTGCGGTTCAAGGCTCGCTCAACTGGCCCAGTTTCAAAGAATCCTTGATGGGTGCCACGCGGCTTTACTGCATGATTGCCCTGATTTTGGCAGGCGCCTCCTTCTTAACTTTGTCGATGGGCTACATTGGATTGCCCAGGCACTTGGCTGAATGGATTGCAACACTAGGCCTCAGTCAATTCGAACTTATTTTGGCACTCACAGTTTTTTATGTTGTGCTGGGATGTTTTCTAGACGGCATCTCCATGGTCGTTCTGACCATGGGTGTCATCATGCCCACCGTTCAAAAAGCAGGCATCGACCCCTTGTGGTTTGGTATCTTCATTGTCTTGGTCGTTGAGATGGCGCAAATCACGCCTCCGGTCGGCTTTAACCTGTTCGTTCTGCAAGGCATGACTGGCAGAGATTTGCTCTGGATTGCAAAAGCCACATTGCCCATGTTCTTCCTCATGGTGGTGGCTGTGTTGTTGATTTATTTCTTCCCTGGCATTGTCACTTGGATGCCTCAGCAGATGAAGCTTTGAGCAGTTGATGCAAGCTGTGCAACTGCCAGCCTGTAGCAGCCTCAATGGCCTTGGCGTAGGGCGGCATGTTGGTGCATTCCAGAACCACGTGTTGCAATTCAGGCGAGTTTTTCTGAAGTAAAGTTGCTGCAGAAACCACACTGCTCTGCGCCGCTTCAAAATTCATCTGCAAGCGATTTTGCATGATGGCACTTGCAAACTCTTCGCTAGGCGATACCCCTTGTATTCTCAGTCTTGACAAGTCTTTTTGCAAAACGCCGGCAGCCAGGAAGTGAACATCCCCCAGTGCAAGCTCATCCATTGTCAATACGCCGACTGTTGCATTGTCTGCTAACAATTGTGGCAGCAGTAACAAACTTGATGTGATCACAGGCACTGGCAAACGAGATTGCAATTCATTTTGAAGCAAGATTAAAAACCCACAACTGGTCGTGATGCCACCCACACCTTGTGAAATTAAGTCTTCTGCGGCTTGCACAAAAAAAGGTAGCACATCGTGCTGCTGCAGTGTGTCCGAACTCCTCACAATTTCCTTTGGGAACATGCCATTCACTTTTTGATAGAGCAACTCAACCGGCCATCCATCAGGGCAACCCACATCACCCTTCCAACGCGGAAACTGAGTGTCCAACATCAGAACCCCCCAAAGTTTTGGGCCAGTTTGAGCAATCATTGCCAAGGTCATGTGAAGATCTCTTTTCACCTGCAGTTTTGAGTCATAGACATCCTCTATGATGTGGAGTGATTTGACGCAATGTCAAAGGATCTCCAAAGGAATTTAGTGTTTAAAAATGTCATGGCCTACCGAATTGGGCCCAACTGGAACGCTACCGTACCAGAAATTGAAGCAGCGCTGTCTGCCAACCGATTTACAGAGTGCACCCCCGGACAAGACAAATCAGTTGGATGGACAGAGCCTCGCAATGTCGCCAATGGGCCTTTGCTGGAGTCCATCGGCGGTCAGTGGATTGCCAAACTTCTGATAGAGACCAAAGCCGTCCCCTCTTCAGTGGTCAAACGCAAAGCTGAAATTCAAGCTCAAGATATAGAAGCCCAAACAGGTCGCAAACCTGGCAAAAAAGAAACCCGCGAAATGCGCGAAGACATTTTGCACAGTCTTTTGCCGCAAGCCTTTGCCAAGCAAGGCACAGTCATGGTCTGGATCAATCCCAAAGACCGTTTGATGGCCATCGACGCTGGCAGCACTGGCAAGGCAGACGAGGTGATCACGCAGTTGGTGCGTGCCTTACCCGGCCTCGACCTGAACTTATTGCAAACTGCCACTTCACCACAAACCGCAATGGCCGCTTGGCTTTTGGCCACAAACCCCGATGATCTTCCGCGCTCTTTAAGCGTCGAAAAAGAATGTGTTTTGAAGTCTGGCGCAGAAGATCAACCCATGGTGAAGTTCACACGTCATATTCTCAGCACCGAAGAAGTGCGCAAACATGTGCGTGAAGGCAAACTGCCCACCCAGTTGGCACTCAGCTGGGAAGGCAAAGCCAGCTTTGTCCTCACCGACAGCTTGCAACTGAAAAAAGTCACATTTTTAGATGGCACTGAACCAGACGCCATCAGCGCCGAAGGTGAAGACAAGTTTGATGCCGATGTGGTGCTGAGCACCGGCATGCTGGGCCCCATGCTCAAGGATATGATCGATGCGCTGGGCGGCGAAAACGTGTTCGCAGAGGCTGCAAGCAACTCAGAAGGTCCACCCTTTTAAGCCAAGGAGGCCATCTTTTTAGGCTTTACACTGTTTAATTGATCAGTATTAGTCCTATTTCCTAAATGTTGGGAATAAGGCCTACTGTGAGACTCTTTCAACCGGATTTAACTGGAGCTTTTATGAACCTGAATCGAGTTGCACGCCGTTTGGCCATTGGCATGGCTGTGGCATTGCCCATGGCCCTCACGGTCAGCACCAGCGCACAAGCGCAATCTTTCTTCCGCATTGGCACTGGCGGCACAGCAGGCACCTATTACCCAGTAGGCGGCATGATTGCCAACGCCGTTTCTATTCCTGGCAAATTGATTGCCACAGCACAAGCCACAAACGGTTCTGTGGCCAACGTCAATGGCGTGGCCAGTGGCGCTATGGAATCAGGTTTCTCTCAATCTGACGTGGCCACATGGGCCCAAAAAGGCACCGGTATTTACGAAGGCAAGCCCAATATTCCAGACTT
>CANKOT010000253.1 GCA_947484245.1 Comamonadaceae bacterium | reverse complement strand
TTTGTAGAAGGCCGCATTCAAGAAGTCGAAGGCAAACTTTCTGCAGCTCAAATCATCGACCCTGCATCGGTGGATGCCGGTGGTCGTGTTGTGTTTGGTGCCACTGTTGAGTTGGAAGAGGAAAGCTCGGGCGAGGTGGTCAAGTACCAAATTGTGGGTGAAGACGAAGCCGATCTCAAGCTGGGCTTGATCAACATCAGCAGCCCCATTGCGCGTGCACTCATTGGCAAAGAAGAGGGCGATGTGGCTGTGTTTCAAGCGCCTGGTGGCGAGAAGCGTTATGAAATTGTGGCGGTGTCTTACATCTAAGAACGCGCAGCTGCATCAAAAAAGGCGTTCAATTGAGCGCCTTTTTTGTACGCTATTCTTTCCAATGCTCGGCTACCCAGAGCGCTGGCTTGATGAACCTGAATCTTCGATTGCGCTTGCCGGCCAGTGCATCGGGCGGATTGCACTCGCCATGAAAAATTACAATGCGCGCATCGTTGGGAATTTGAGGGGCTGTCCAATAATTGGTGGGCCAATTTGGAATGCTGTGGTATTTGAAACTGGGGCACCACTCTGAAGGCCAGTAAGCCAAGCGGCCTTGACGGTGCATGAAGTCTGAAAGATAGGCCTGTTCATTTCTGAATTGTTTGCGAACACTTTCAAAATTATTTCGGAAGTATTCGAGAACCTCGGGGTGTGCGCCCAACTCATAACGGTAGACCGAGGAGTTGCCAGTAATGCGCCAAGGTCGTTTGTAATCGTGAATGATGATGAACTCGCCAGGCACCTCGAAGAAGCCATCAAGGCTGCCGACGATGACCACATCAACATCAAGAAAAAGTGCGGTGCCGCTCAAACCATGCAGGTCTTTGGTGAAAGAGGCCAGCTTGGTCCACCCGCGCTCAGGAATGCCTTGGGGCAAATCCAATGCAGGAATGGGCAAGCACTCAACTTCGCTGCGAATGCCCGAAACATCGTCAGTGAGGCAGACCATGTTGAAGTCGTCTGTGAGGTGTCTTCGCACCATGGCGTACAAACGATTGACATACTCGGGGCCATACTTGGTACCCCACTTCATGCAAATGATGTGACGTTGTGAGGTCGGCATGAGAGAAGTACGCGCTTAGGCTTGATTGCGCTTTTTGATCGATTTTTGTTTCACTTTGGCGCGCTTCACCTGGCCACCCGAGGTGAGGCGTTGATTACCCAAGACACGCAATGTTTTAACTTCAGGCCGCTGCCCACCGCGGCTGCTGTATTTCAAGACCTTAAAATCGCGAGGCCCAGCCATTCGATCTTCTGAAACAGTTTTTTCCTTTTCAGGCACCGGGCGCCAAAGCACCAGCAACTTGCCAATGTGTTGAATGGGTGCAGCGCTGAGGTTGTCGGCCAGTTGGTTGTACATGGCTTCGCGGGCAACGCGGTCGTCGCCTAAAACACGAATTTTGATCAGGCCGTGGGCTTTTAAGGCGGCATCGGTCTCTTTGACAACGGCAGGCGTCAGGCCATCGTTGCCCACCATGACAACGGGATCGAGGTGATGCGCTTCGGCTCGGTGAACCTTGCGTTGGGCGGGAGTCAATTGAATTTGGGGCATGGCGCTATTATCCCTGCTTGAACGGAAGAACATGAAAGTAAAAACCAAAAGTAAAAAAGTCAATAAGTCGTGGTTGAACGACCACGTCAATGACCCCTACGTCAAGCTGGCCAAAAAAGAGGGCTACCGGGCCAGGGCTGCCTATAAATTAAAGGAAATTGACGAAACCTTTGGCTTGATCAAACCTGGCAATCTGGTGGTGGACTTGGGCTCTGCCCCTGGTGCATGGAGTCAGTACGTGCGTCGCAGACTCTCGCCCCAAGGGGCTGCGATGGGTGATTTGAACGGCACGATCGTGGCGGTTGACCTCTTGCCGATGGAGCCTGTTGAAGGCGTTCACTTTATCCTGGGCGACTTCACAGAGGCCGATGTCTTGGGCCAGTTGCAGGCCATCATAGGCAGCCGCCCGGTGGATGTGGTGGTGTCTGACATGGCGCCTAATTTGTCGGGCATTGACTCGGTCGATGCTGCGCGCATTTCAAACCTGATTGAATTGGCCGTTGAATTTGCGCAAATGCACCTTAAACCCCAAGGCGCCTTGGTGGTGAAGGTGTTTCATGGCAGTGGCTACAGCCAGTGGGTGAAGCTTTTCAAAGACGCCTTTAAGGTGGTGAAACCCATCAAACCCAAGGCTTCTCGGGACAAATCATCAGAGCAGTTTTTGGTAGGAATTGAGCCTAAAAATAGACCTTCATCGCCCTGACTGTTGCTCGAAAGACGCTTGAGATCAAATTTCCCTGTACTTTTAAGGCTAAGTCAAGATAAATTGATCCTTCTGCGCTTTCATAAGCCTAGAATGAAGTCCAATTAGTTGTTATTTGATGGGAGCTCTTCTTGAACAACCCCTGGTTTTCCAAGATTGCCGTATGGCTTGTGATTGGCATGGTGCTTTTCACTGTATTTAAACAATTTGACAACCGCGCGGGTGTGGGGTCTGGTTATATGGGTTACTCCGAGTTCTTAGAAGAAGTTCGAAGCAACCGGATCAAAACCGCCACCATCCAAGAAGGTCAGGGCGGCACAGAAATTGTGGCCACCACCACTGACGACCGCCGCATCAAAACCACAGCCACTTACCTGGACCGCGGTTTGGTGGGTGACCTCATTGCCAACGGCGTGAAGTTTGATGTCAAACCTCGCGAAGAGGGTTCCCTCCTAATGAGTTTGTTGGTCAGCTGGGGTCCCATGCTCTTGCTCATTGGTGTTTGGGTTTATTTCATGCGCCAAATGCAAGGCGGCGGCAAAGGCGGTGCCTTTAGCTTTGGCAAAAGCAAAGCGCGCATGCTCGATGAAAACGCCAATCAAGTTACCTTTGCCGACGTCGCAGGTTGTGACGAGGCCAAAGAAGAAGTGAAGGAAGTCGTCGACTTTTTGAAAGATCCCGCCAGGTTCCAAAAACTCGGCGGTCGAATTCCGAGAGGCTTGCTGCTGGTCGGCCCTCCCGGCACTGGTAAAACTTTACTCGCCAAGAGCATTGCCGGTGAAGCCAAAGTGCCGTTCTTCAGCATCTCCGGTTCTGACTTCGTCGAAATGTTTGTGGGTGTGGGCGCGGCCCGTGTTCGCGACATGTTCGAGAACGCCAAGAAAAATGCACCCTGCATTATTTTCATCGATGAGATTGACGCCGTCGGCCGCCAGCGTGGTGCTGGCTTGGGCGGCGGTAATGACGAACGCGAGCAAACCCTCAACCAAATGCTGGTCGAGATGGACGGCTTTGAAACCAATTTAGGCGTCATTGTGGTGGCTGCCACCAACCGCCCCGACATCTTGGATGCAGCTTTGTTACGCCCAGGCCGTTTTGACCGACAGGTGTATGTCACTTTGCCCGACATTCGCGGCCGCGAACAAATCTTGGCTGTGCACATGCGCAAAATCCCAATCGG
>CANKOT010000252.1 GCA_947484245.1 Comamonadaceae bacterium | reverse complement strand
TCTGTCATACCCCTGTTCATTTTGATGGGCAATTTTGTGGCACGCGCTGGTTTGGCACACGAGCTTTTTCATGCGGCATACACCTTCATTGGACACCGCAAGGGCGGGCTGGCACATGCCACCATTGCGGCTTGTGCAGGCTTTGGCGCCATTTGCGGCTCATCCATTGCCACAGCCGCCACCATGGGCAAAGTGGCTTACCCTTCCATGAAACGGCTGGGTTACAGCGATGCGATGTCAACGGGGGTGATCGCTGCAGGCGGTACCTTAGGAATCATGATTCCACCCTCCACCATCATGGTGATCTACGGCATCATCACAGAAACCCATATTGGTAAATTGTTTGCCGCGGGGGTTCTACCTGGTATTTTGACCGCCGTTCTCATGATGTTGGCTGTTGTCTTGATGACTTGGCATGATCCAGAACACGCGCCAGCTGGTGAGAAATTCAGCTGGTCACAACGCCTGCAAGCCCTTCGTGGGATCTGGGGTGTTTTGGTTTTGGTGGTGCTGGTCTTGGGCGGTATTTACGGCGGCTTCTTCACCGCCACCGAGGGTGCTGGCATGGGTGCTACGGGTGCTTTTCTTTTTGCACTGGCTCGCAAAGCCCTAAGTTGGAAAGCGCTCATGGAGGTTCTGATCGAATCAGCTCGAACCACGGCCATGTTGTTTACCTTGCTGATTGCTGCCACGATCTTTGCCAATTTCGTCAACTACACCAGCTTGCCGTTTGAGCTCAAAGACTGGATCACCCACTTGGGCCTATCTCCGATCATGATAGTTGGGGCCATGATGCTGATCTATGTCCTTTTGGGCACCGTCATGGAAGAGCTGACCATGGTTCTGCTCACCATTCCATTGTTTTTTCCCATTGTTGTGCAATTGGGTTTTGACCCCGTCTGGTTTGGTGTCTTGATCGTGATGGTGATTCAAATCGGACTGATTTCCCCGCCAGTCGGCATGAATCTTTTTGTGCTGAACGCCTTGTTGCCCAACGTCGGCCTTGGCGCTATATTTCGTGGCGTATGGCCCATGGTGCTGGTGCTGATCATCACACTGGGCATTTTGCTAGCCTTCCCAGGCATCAGCCTGTGGTTACCTTCGATGATGGATTGAACATGTTAGACCCTCAAGCCAAAGCCCTGATGCAGCTCATGATTGAAAAAGGTGTGCCACCTGTGAACACCCTCTCGCCCACAGAGGCTCGCGCGGCTTATCGATCTCGCCGCGCATTCACCCAACCCGATGCACCAGAAGTTTTCAAAGTTGAAAACAAAGCAGTTTCAGCCAACGGCGTGAACGTGCCAGTGCGGGTGTATCACCCACACAGCGCACAAACTCAAAAAACCTTACCTGGCTTGGTCTATCTTCATGGCGGTGGCTGGACCATTGGAGACCTCGACACGCACGATGTGCTGTGCAGAAGCCTGTGCCTGCAAGCTGAGGTGGTGGTGGTGTCAGTCGATTACCGCATGGGGCCTGAGCATAAATTCCCAGCTGCTTATGAAGACACCGTGGCAGCTTTCAATTGGGCTGTGTCGCAAGCCGTCAGTTTAGGCATTGACCCCCAACGCATTGCCATAGGGGGTGACAGTGCTGGCGGTAATTTGTCGGCCGCAGCCTGCATTGGACTGCGCGATCAAAAAGGCCTGGCAATCCAACCCGCTTATCAGCTGCTTATTTATCCTGCCACCATCATGCTGCAAGACACAGCGTCCTATCACGCCAATGGCAAAGGCTACATGCTCACCAAAGAGTCTATTGCCTACTACACCGAAAACTATTTGCGCAAGCGCGAAGACGCCATGGATTGGCGTGCCTCGCCTCAGCTGGCCGAAAGTCATGCAGGTCTTCCGCCCGCTTTTGTCTTGACTGCGGGCTTCGATCCTTTGCGCGACGAAGGTTTGATGTATGCCGACGCATTGACTAAAGCCGGCGTCTCTTCGCAATACATTTGTTTTGAACGGCAAATTCACGGCTTCATCACCATGGGGCGCGTGATGCAAGAGGCCAATACAGCTGTCAGTTTGTGTGCATCTGCATTGAAGGCTAACTTGCACCGATAAAAGCAGTGCGCTAACTTAAGCAGTGATTGAGCGCCTTCATGCAGCGCAGTGTCAGGGCAAGTTGCGGGTGTGAACCACACGCTGAGGGTATGGAATTTCAATGCCTTTTGCCTGCAGCAGCTGCAATATTTGAATGTTAATTTCTGACTTCAAGGTTAACAAACCAGCTTGTTGTTCATCGACCCAATAATGGGCGCCGAACTCTAAGCCATCAGCGCCAAAATTGGTGAGCGTGACAAATGGCAAAGGATCTTTCAAGACTTTGTTTTGCGCCTCGCAGGCCTGCAGCAAAAGTTGCATCACCCCATCGACATCCGTGCCGTAAGCCACAGTGACTTGGGTGGACTGCAAGATGCGTGAATCTGCTAAAGACAAATTTTCAACGCGGCTGTTAATCAGCATTTCGTTGGGCACGATGGATTCACGCCCAGTCAGTGAGCGAATGACGGTATAACGCGCTTTGATATCAGAGATGCGTCCTTCAAAGCCATCCACTTTGACACTGTCGCCAATGCGCATGCTGCGCTCTGCCAAGATCACGAATCCACTGACGTAATTGGCGGCCAACTTTTGTAAACCAAAACCAATACCGACACCAACGGCGCCACCTAAAACAGACAGCGCAGTGAGGTCAATGCCCACTGCCGACAAGGACAACATCAAACCCACGAACAACATCAAAGACGTGACCGCATTGCTCACAGCTTTGCGAAGTGACAATTCACTGCCAGTTGAAGATTTGAGCAATTTGGATTCAATGGCCGATGACACCCAGAGGGTGAGCAACATGACCAAGCCAGCAGTCAAGCCCCCTTCAATGAGCGTTCTAACTGACAGATGTGCGGTGCCAATTTTCCACTTAATTTGGTCTAACTCTTCTAGCACCAATGGCAACAGTCCAGTCAACCAAAGAACAACGGCAGCCCATGCCAGCCATGAAAGACTTCTTTCAAGGGGCCTTACCCATTCTGCAGATTTGAAGGTCACTTGGAGAACCTTCACCCCCAATCGGATGACCGCCAAAGAAAAACAGACAGGTACCAGGAAATCAAAAATCCAAAGGGCTTGTGATTTCGCCAAAACTGCACGCGTGATGAAAACCAAGCCTAACAACAGCGACGGAAACAGCACACCATCAAACAGACGCCGGCCCAACAGAACTGACAAATCCCACTGCGGCGTTGCACGGCGAACACCCCATGCGAGAAACCAAGTCATGGCAATGCAGGCCAAGAACAGCAGGAGCTCTTGGCCAGCTTGTTGCGGATTCAGATGTGACCACCAAAAAACGGGGTTGTTCATCATGCTAGGCGCAGTGGTCAAAGTTGATTTCCTTGAAAATTTTCAAAGGTCGGCCAAGACACGAAGGTGCGCTTCAACACTGCGAGACAAGGCACTGAGGTTGTAGCCCCCTTCTAAGCAACTCACGATGCGGCCT
>CANKOT010000251.1 GCA_947484245.1 Comamonadaceae bacterium | reverse complement strand
CATGGGCGAGCACATGGCTTTTGCTTCCTTGGTGGCCAGCGGTTATCCCGTCCGCTTGTCGGGTGAAGATTGCGGCCGTGGCACCTTCACACACCGTCATGCTGTCATTCACGATCAAAACCGTGAGAAGTGGGACATTGGTACTTACGTACCCTTGCAAAACGTCACTGAAAATCAAGCGCCTTTTGTGGTCATCGACTCCATCTTGTCTGAAGAAGCTGTGCTTGGCTTTGAATATGGCTACGCTTCCAACGATCCCAACACTTTGGTCATTTGGGAAGCTCAGTTCGGCGACTTCGCCAACGGCGCCCAAGTGGTCATTGACCAGTTCATTGCCTCCGGCGAAGTGAAGTGGGGCCGTGTGAACGGCCTGACGCTCATGTTGCCTCACGGCTATGAAGGACAAGGCCCAGAGCACAGCTCAGCGCGCTTGGAGCGTTTCATGCAGTTGGCGGCTGACACCAACATGCAAATTGTCCAGCCCACCACGGCCAGTCAAATTTTCCACGTGTTGCGTCGTCAAATGGTTCGCAATTTGCGCAAGCCCTTGATCATCTTTACGCCAAAGTCTTTGCTGCGTAACAAAGACGCCACATCACCATTGTCGGAGTTCACCAAAGGTGGCTTCCAAACGGTGATTCCTGAAAACAAAGCCCTCAAGGCTGACAAAGTCAAACGAGTGCTGGTATGTTCTGGCAAGGTTTATTACGACTTGGTTAAAAAGCGTGAAGAACTGGATGCAGACGATGTTGCCATATTACGTGCTGAGCAGCTGTACCCGTTCCCGCACAAAGCTTTTGCAACTGAAATGAAAAAGTACCCGAACGCCACCGAGTTGGTTTGGACGCAAGACGAGCCACAAAACCAAGGTGCTTGGTTCTTTGTGCAGCATTACATCCACGAGAACATGACCGAAGGTCAGCGCTTGGGGTATTCCGGACGAGCAGCTTCCGCGTCGCCTGCTGTGGGTTATTCACACCTTCACCAAGAGCAACAAAAAGCACTGGTGGATGGCGCATTCGGCAAGATCAAAGGTTTTGTTTTGTCTAGATAACAGACGCCACAAAAAAATTGGACCAATTAAGAAAGAATCGAAATGGCTATCGCAGAAGTTAAAGTTCCTCAGCTGTCTGAGTCGGTGGCAGAAGCCACCATGTTGACGTGGAAAAAGAAAGTTGGCGACAGTGTTGTAGCCGACGAAATCTTGATCGAAATTGAAACTGACAAAGTGGTGCTGGAAGTGCCCGCACCCTCAGCGGGTGTTTTGTCAGAAATCTTGGTCAGTGACGGTGCGATGGTGCTTGCCGAGCAACTGATTGCTCGCATTGACACCGATGGCAAAGTGGTTGCATCAGCACCCGCAGCAGCAGCGGCACCAGCCCCTGCAGCTAGCGCTGCAGCAGCACCCGCTGCACAAAGCAACAGCATGGCGGGTGTGGCCATGCCTTCTGCCGCCAAGATCATGGCCGACAACAACATTTCTGCTGGTTCTGTAGCGGGTTCAGGCAAAGACGGACGTGTTACCAAAGGGGATGTGTTGTCTGCTGTGGCCGGTGGCGCCAAGCCTGCACCGCAAGTCTCTATTCCAACGGGTGTACCCACAAGTTCATTGCCACAAGTGGCTGCACCTGCAGTGAATTTGGGTCAGCGTCCTGAGCAACGTGTACCCATGACTCGACTGCGTGCGCGGGTGGCCGAGCGTTTGTTGCAATCGCAAGCAACCAACGCCATTTTGACCACCTTCAACGAAGTCAACATGGCCCCTGTCATGGACATGCGCAAGCGCTTCCAAGACAAGTTCGAAAAAGAGCACGGCATTAAATTGGGCTTCATGAGCTTCTTCGTGAAAGCTGCCGTGCACGCTTTGAAGAAATACCCCGTGTTGAATGCATCCGTTGACGGCAGCGACATCGTTTATCACGGTTACTTTGACATTGGTATTGCCGTGGGTTCGCCCCGTGGTTTGGTGGTGCCTATTTTGCGCAACGCTGATCAAATGAGCTTTGCCGACATCGAGAAAAAGATCGCTGAATTTGGCGCCAAAGCCAAAGACGGCAAGTTGGGCATTGAAGACATGACCGGCGGTACGTTCTCCATCTCCAACGGCGGTACTTTCGGCTCCATGATGTCCACCCCCATTATCAACCCACCTCAGTCTGCCATCTTGGGTGTGCACGCTACCAAAGACCGCGCCATGGTTGAAAACGGTCAAGTGGTTGTTCGCCCCATGAACTATTTCGCGATGTCTTACGATCACCGCATCATTGATGGCCGTGAAGCTGTCTTGGGCTTGGTGGCCATGAAAGAAGCGTTAGAAGATCCATCACGCTTGTTGTTTGACATCTAAGCCTTAGGAAAAAAGCATGAGCAAACAATTTGATGTGGTCGTCATTGGTGGCGGCCCAGGTGGTTACATTGCCGCCATTCGCGCAGCGCAACTGGGATTCCAAGTAGCGTGTGTCGACGAATGGAAAAATGCAACAGGTGGCCCAGCCCTGGGTGGTACTTGCACCAATGTCGGGTGCATTCCTTCCAAAGCTTTGTTGCAGTCTTCTGAACACCTCGATCAAGCCAATCATCACTTTGCCGACCACGGCATCGAGATGAAAGGGGTCAGCATGGATGTGGCCAAGATGATTGCCCGTAAAGACAATGTGGTGAAGCAAAACAACGATGGCGTTTTGTACTTGTTCAAAAAGAACAAAGTGTCTTTCTTTCATGGCCGCGCTGCATTTAGCAAAGCCGTTGAAGGTGGCTACGAAGTCACCGTCACAGGTGCTGCCAATGAAACATTGCTTGGTAAGAACATCATTGTGGCTACAGGCTCCAATGCACGTTCATTACCCGGTACACCTTTTGACGAAGTCAATGTGTTGTCCAACGACGGCGCTTTGAATTTGGGTGTAGTGCCTAAAAAGCTGGTGCTAATTGGCTCTGGTGTCATCGGATTGGAAATGGGATCTGTCTGGCGCCGTCTGGGCTCCGATGTCACCATCCTTGAAGGCTTGCCCACTTTCTTGGGCCTCGTAGACGAGCAAATTGCCAAGGAAGCCAAAAAAGCTTTTGACAAACAAGATTTGAAAATTGAACTCGGTGTCAAAGTCGGCGAGATTCAAAATGGCAAAAAAGGCGTCAAAGTGGCCTACACCAACGCCAAGGGCGAAGCCCAAAGTATTGATGCTGACAAACTCATCGTGTCCATTGGCCGAGTGCCAAACACCATTGGCTTGAACTCAGAAGCTGTGGGCTTGCAGTTGGACGAACGCGGCGCTATCGTGGTCGACGCTGAATGCAAAACCAATCTGCCTGGCGTTTGGGCTGTGGGCGACGTGGTGCGTGGCCCCATGTTGGCGCACAAAGCCGAAGAAGAGGGCGTTGCCGTGGCCGAGCGCATTGCTGGCCAGCACGGCCATGTGAATTTCAACACCGTGCCTTGGGTGATCTACACCAGCCCCGAGATTGCTTGGGTGGGCCGTACTGAGCAGCAGCTTAAGGCTGATGGCGTG
>CANKOT010000250.1 GCA_947484245.1 Comamonadaceae bacterium | reverse complement strand
CAGTTCGAGCACTTGATGTGGGCAATTGGGGTTTGACAGGCTCAGAGGGAAGCGCAATGGGCGCCGCTGGTTTGACAGGAGTGGGTGCGGGTGCAGGTGCAGGTGCAGGTGTCATTGTTTGTGGCGGCTTAGGCGGTGTACTACAACCGGTCAGCCACAAAGCAACAATGCACACAGTGCAAGCCAAGTGTGAAGATTTTAGAAAATGGACGATGGCATGAGTCATGGGTCTAAGGCCTTCAAAACAACATGTGCCATTCTGTCACTGTACAGTCTGGTTTATAAGCATTGAATTGAAAGTAGAAGCAGGTGCATTGGTTTTCAGAATTGACATTGAAGTTGGCGCAGATGCCGGGAATTTGGATCACGGTGCAACAAGCCCAAGGCTCGGTGCCGCGGGGTGCAGGCACTGTCATGGCTGTTTTTGCCGATGAGTTTTTGGGCACGATTGGTGGCGGGCACCTTGAATTTGAAGCCATTGAGCAGGCCAGGAGCTACTTGCTTCAGCCTGCAATGTCTCATTCATTGCCCCTTGAAAAAAGAATTGCCCTTGGGCCCAGTTTGGGTCAATGTTGTGGTGGCGCCTTGGTCTTGAAGTTTGAGTTCGTCACAGCGGCTGATCAAGTTCGCCTTCAGGCTATTTTGACTGCGCAAGCTGTCGAACGATTTCTGCCTTTGGCCTTGTTTGGCGGAGGTCATGTGGGCAAGGCTTTGGTCAAAGTCTTGGCACCCTTGCCATTTCATGTGAGATGGATCGACAGCCGAGACGAAATTTTTCCAAGCGATGCAGCGCCCCAAGTTGTGTGCGAACATTCCAACCCGGTACATGCTGCCGTATCTGATTTGGTGCCCAACAGCCGCGTTCTCATTATGAGTTTCAGCCATGCAGAGGATTTGGATGTGCTGGCGGCCTGCTTGCAACGCCAGCGAGATCAAAAAGACCTGCCCTACATTGGCCTCATTGGCAGTGCCACCAAGTGGGCCACTTTCAAGCGCCGCCTTGCAGAGCGGGGCTTTTCAGAAGCAGAGTGCCAACAAGTGACATGCCCCATTGGGGTTCCGGGCATTGAGGGCAAAGAACCTGAAGTGATTGCGGTTGCCGTTGCAGCCCAACTTTTGCAAGCCTAGAAATTGTATACACTTCGGTAAACAGTTCGGAGCCTCATTGATGGAAGCCTATTTGCTAGATTGGGTTAATTTGCTACTGCGGTGGGTCCATGTGATTACCGTGATTGCATGGATTGGTTCGTCTTTTTACTTTGTCTTCTTAGACAACAACCTTTTAAAACCCAACTCCCCCGACTTGCTAGAAAAAGGGGTAGACGGCGCCATGTGGGCAATACACGGGGGTGGTTTTTACAACCCCCAAAAGTACATGGTAGCCCCCAAAAAGATCCATACCAAATTGCATTGGTTTTATTGGGAAAGTTATTCCTCATGGTTAAGCGGCTTTGCCTTGTTCACCGTTTTGTATTTGTGGAATGCCAGCACCTACCTCATTGACAAATCACTCATGGATTGGTCGCCGGCTGCAGCCATCACGGCGGCTCTGAGTTTCTTTGTGGTTTTTTGGTTTGTGTACGACGCCATCTGCCGCTTGTTTGGCTTTCGTAAAAATGGTGAATTGATTGTGGCCACACTCATGTTGTGTGTGGTGGCTTTTGCCTCGTGGCTGGCCTGTCAATTGTTTGCCGGTAGAGCCGCCTTTTTGTTGGTGGGTGCCATGATTGCCACGGCCATGAGTGCCAACGTGTTTGTCTGGATCATTCCTGGCCAACGCAAAGTTGTTGCGGCCATGACTTCTGGCGAAAAGTACGATGCCATGGCGCTGGCCATTCACGGCAAGCGCGGCAAGCAACGCAGTATTCACAACACCTATTTCACCTTGCCTGTTATTTTTGCCATGCTAAGCAACCACTACAGCTTCTTGTACACGCACCCACAGCGTTGGCTTATTTTGTTTGTCATGATGTTTGCGGGTGCCTTGATCCGCCAATTTTTTGTGCAACGGCATGGCTTTCATTTAGGCCGTGCTCGCAATCCTTGGCCTTTTGCAGCTGTTGGTGTGGTTTTGATCGTGGCTGTCATGGTGGCCATGGCGCCTTGGGGTGCAAAGAGTGTTGCCAAAAATGAGCAGTCTCAAGCTGCTACTTTTGCGCAAGTCAAATCAGTGATAGATCAGCACTGCCTCAGTTGCCATGGCGCGCAAGTTCAAATGAAAAATATTCGTTTGGATACATCCCAAAGTATCAAGCTCAATGCTCAAAACGTTTATCAGCAAGTGAGCGTGACGCAGCAGATGCCCATGAACAATGCCACAGGCATCACGCCGGAAGAAAGACAACTTGTGGCCAGTTGGTATTTGGCTGGCGCCAAAGTTGATCAGTAAATTAACTCCGCGGTTGAGTTCAGTGACCTAAGGCCAGTTCAACAGCAAAGGCGTTGTGTCGTTCAATCACATTGCCCAGGTCTACGCTGGCCAATTGACCCTCACTGACCACCACCCGGCCATTGACCACGGTGTAAGCGGCTGGCGCACTGGCACACAGCAGGAGACTGCCAATGGCATCGTGCACAGCACCGCCCGCAAAACTTAAATTGCGCAAATCAAACAAGGCCATGTCGGCGCAAAATCCTACACTCAATTGACCGATGTCTTTGCGACCCAATACCTCAGCACCGCCACGCGTGGCTAAACGCAAGGCATCGCGTGCAGTCATTTCCATAGGGGCTGTGTCGCAGCCAAAAATGGTTTTGCCTTGTGCATTCACTTGCGGACCCTCAAGTGATTTTCTGAGCCGCGCTAACAACATGGCTTGACGCGCTTCGTTCACCATGTGGGCTGCATCGTTGCTGGCGCTGCCGTCAACCCCTAAGCCCACAGGCACGCCTGCTTCAATCATTTTTCGAATCGGTGCAATGCCACTGGCCAAGCGCATGTTGCTGCATGGGCAATGTGCAATGCCCGTGCGAGTGGCTGCAAAAAGCGAGATGCCTTCATCGTCCAATTTGACGCAATGGGCATGCCACACATCGGGTCCCAACCAGCCCAGGTCTTGTGCGTATTGCGTGGGTGTGCGATTGAACTTTTCTAAGCTGTAAGCATTGTCATGGTCGTTTTCTGCCAAGTGGGTGTGCAGGCGCACGCCATAGTGCCTGGCCATCTCTGCCGACAAACGCATGAGGTCTTGGCTGACGCTGAAAGGTGAGCAGGGGGCAACAGCCACTTGCGTCATGGCGCCGTGGCTTGCGTCGTGGTAACGCTCGATCAATCTCTGTGTGTCTTTCAAAATGGCATCTTCTTGCTCTACCACGCGATCGGGCGGCAGGCCGCCCTTGGATTGGCCCACGCTCATGCTGCCGCGCGTGGCTACAAATCGCATGCCAATTTCTTGGGCTGCCGCAATGCAATCGTCTAATTTGACGCCGTTGGGGTAGATGTACAAGTGGTCACTGCTGGTGGTGCAACCCGATAACAACAATTCAGCCATGGCGGTTTGGGTGCTG
>CANKOT010000249.1 GCA_947484245.1 Comamonadaceae bacterium | reverse complement strand
GTGGGCCGTAAACCATCAGATTGCCCAAGCCATACATCAGGCTGTTGAACAAGCCAATCGATTCGCCCTCCATGCGCTTAGGGCCAACTTTCATGGCCAAGTCCATGAAGTATTTGTAAATTTTGCGCTTGATGGCGCTTGCATCTTCCATGCGAATGCTCACACTGGTGAGCATGCCTTCAAACACTCGGGGAGGCGCAAAGTAGTATGTGGGGCCAATCTCTTTCAAGTCGATCATGACAGTGGCCGCAGACTCAGGACAGTTGACCACGTAGCCGGCTACCAACCACTGTGCGTAGCTGAAAATATTTTGACCAATCCAGGCGGGTGGCAAATAAGCCAACACATCTTCGTTGGACGTGAGGTGATCAAATTCGGCGCCAGCTTGCGCGCGGTCAATCAAGGTGCCGTGCGTGTGAACCACCCCTTTTGGATTGCCCGTGGTGCCAGATGTGAAGAACATGGCGGCCACATCGTCTTGGGTGCCCACTTCAACTTGTTCTTTGAAAAAGTGGGGATGCTGCTTGGCGAACGCTTCGCCCGCTGCCAACAACTCATCCATCGATCCAAGTCCGGGTTCGTCGTATTTGCGCAGGCCTCTGGGGTCGTCAAAATAAATGTGCTCGAGTGCGGCGTAGGTTTCGCGCACTTCCAACATTTTGTCCACTTGTTCTTGATCTTCCACCACACACAAACGCACCTCGGCATTGGTCATGGGAAAGACACACTCAGAGGCCGCTGCGTCTTGGTACAAAGGAATTGGTATGGCGCCAAGAGATTGCGCAGCCAACATGGTGGCGTAAAGGCGAGGACGGTTAGAGCCCACCACAACCATGTGCTCACCGCGCTTTAAGCCCGCCTGATGAAGGCCGCAAGCCATGTGCGCCACCATGGTGGCCATGTCTTGCCAACTGATGGTTTGCCAGATGCCATATTCTTTTTCACGCATGGCCGGTGCACCGGGTCTTTGCTTGGCGTGCGTCAATAGCAATTGGGGAAAGGTCGTCTGCATACGGGTCCTGATTGTTCTCCGTCTCCCCATCAAGAGAGACTTGTTTAATTCTGAGACAGGATGCTAGACCCTGATTTGACGCTGAGTTGTCGTTTCGACGACAATCTGGGGATTCACCCACTAGGATTTTCCCTAGGATTTCAACGTCTTACAGCCAATTGACATGACATCTGACCTGCATCAAAGAAGACGTCCGCCTACCGAGGAGGAATTGGCCAGCATCCCTTGGCTGGTTTTGCTCCTGCCCAAAGAGCGCGAGCGTGCCATCAATGCATTGCGAGTGGGTGATGCCGAAAAAGGTGATTTTGTGTGCCGAGTCGGTCGTCCTGTCACGTATTGGTTTGGCACCGTGTCGGGGCTGCTCAAAATGAGCACCGACAACGAGGATGGCCAAACCATGACCTTCACAGGGGTGCCGCCAGGCGGCTGGTTTGGCGAAGGCACCGCCTTGAAACGCGAAGCCTACCGCTACAACATCCAAGCCTTGCGGGGCAGTGTGGTGGCGGGCTTGCCACTTGAGACCTTTCATTGGCTGATTGACAACTCTTTGGGCTTTAACCGCTTCGTCATGAACCAATTGAATGAGCGACTGGCGCAGTTCATTGCAGCCAGGGAGTTTGATCGATTGAACAATCCAGATTTGCGCGTGGCCCGCAATTTGGCTGCCCTGTTCAATCCGGTTCTGTTTTCGGGTGTGGGCGATTTGCTGCGCATTACCCAACAAGAGCTGGCCTATCTGGTGGGGCTTTCGAGACAGCGCGTGAATGAAGCCTTGATTCACCTGCAGGAAGAGGAGCTGATTCGCGTTGAATATGGCGGCGTTCGAATTTTGGATTTACAAGGCCTTCGAACCCGCCTGATTGATCGCAGAAACAGGGACAATCAGCCCAAAGAATCCGTTTTATGAATCAGCCGCCACCCAAGCCTACCTTTGTTCGAGCGCCCAGGCCTGCCAATGCAGTCTCTAGCGTGCACCCCAGCGCGTCAGGCGCTACAACCGTCCGCCTGAACAAGCGAATGGCTGAGTTGGGCCTTTCCTCCCGCCGCGAGGCCGATGCCTGGATTGAACAAGGCTGGGTGTTGGTCAATGGCCAAGTGGCTGAGATGGGCATGCAGGTAGGTTCCACTGATCAGATCACGGTAGAACGTGCGGCGCAAGCACAGCAAGAACAGCAGGTCACGGTGCTGCTTCACAAGCCCATGGGTTATGTGAGCGGCCAAGCCGAGGACGGGCATGAACCCGCCATGGTTTTGTTTCAAGCACGCAACCAATGGTCTGGCGACACCACGCGCATTCGGTTCAGCCCAGCGCAGTTCAAGGGCCTGGCGCCTGCCGGCCGCTTGGACATTGACTCTGTAGGCATGCTGGTGATGACACAAGACGGCCGCGTGGCACGTCAACTCATTGGCGAAGACGCCGACATGGAGAAAGAATATTTGGTGCGTGTCACTTGCAGCGGACCGCAAGGTGACATTGCTGTCAATGTACAAGCGCACTTTCCAGCGGCACAAATGCAAAGGCTGCGTCATGGCTTGAGTTTGGATGGCAAGCCTTTGAAGCCCGCTCAAGTGGAATGGCAAAACCCCGAACAACTGCGCTTTGTGCTCAAAGAGGGCAAGAAGCGTCAAATTCGGCGCATGTGTGAGCAAGTCGGACTCAAGGTGGTGGGTCTGAAACGCATTCGCATGGGTCGTGTGCACTTGGGTGCTTTGCCAGTGGGGCAATGGCGCTACCTGGGGCCTAAAGAGTCCTTTTAAAACCCCTTGAAATTTACAAACCCACCCCCAAATTTGGGATTGCGGCCAATTTAGCCCTTGCCGCCATTGCGGCAAAACTCTCACTAACCCTTATTTGAAGTTACTTAGAAGATGACTAAAAAAACCCATGCCTTTCAGGCCGAAGTAGCCCAGCTGCTCCACTTGGTTACCCACTCGCTGTATTCCAATCCCGAAATTTTTGTGCGCGAATTGGTCTCCAACGCGTCCGACGCTTGCGACAAGTTGCGCTTTGAAGCTTTGAACAACGATGCGCTGTACGAGAGTCAGCCCAATTTGGAAGTTCGTTTGTCGTTTGACACCGAGGCTAAGACCCTGACCATTACCGACAACGGCATTGGCATGACGGCGCAAGAAGCCATCGATAATTTGGGCACCATTGCCAAGAGCGGTACCAAGGACTTTGTGAGCAAGCTCTCGGGTGATCAAAAGGCCGATGCACAGCTCATTGGTCAGTTTGGCGTGGGCTTCTATTCTGGTTTCATTGTGGCCGACAAGATCACAGTAGAAACGCGCCGCGCCGGCGCGCCTGCATCGGAGGGTGTGCGCTGGATCAGTGGTGGCACGGGCGATTTTGAAGTTGAAAACATCGAGTTGGCTCATCGCGGCTCCAGCATCACTTTGCATTTGCGCGAAGACGCGATGCAGTACGCCAACACTTGGAAGCTCAAAGAAATCGTTGGCAAATATTCCGACCACATCAGCTTGCCCATCTTGATGGAAAAAGAAG
>CANKOT010000248.1 GCA_947484245.1 Comamonadaceae bacterium | reverse complement strand
GTAGATTCAGCAATGATGGCCGCCGCCACATCGATGGTGGCCGCCACAATGACCGGGCCCATGGCATTGGGCAAGATATGCACAGTAACTTGACGCCATGGGCTCGCACCCAAAGCGCGCGCCGCTTCAACAAACTCTTTTTCACGCAAAGTCAGAAATTGGGCCCTGACCAATCGGGCGACGGGCATCCAACGCAAGCCCCCAATGACGGCCACAACCAAAATAAAAACGCCGGCCTCGGGGCCCACTAATTTTTTCAATGTGTCGTTGAACAAATAGAAAATCAAGAGGAGCAAAGGCAATTGTGGCAAGGACAAGAACAAGTCTGTGATCCACATCAGGAAAACATCAACAGGGCCCTTTGACATGCCAGCCACTGCGCCAACGACCACGCCGACGCTAATGGCAATCAACATGGCGGCCAAACCTACGGCCAATGAAATTCGACCGCCGTAAAGCACGCGGGCCAAGATGTCTTGCCCCAGATCATCGGTGCCCAAAGGGTGGCCCCAAGATGGGCCTTGCATGCGGGCCGTGAAATCAATTTCATTGATGGGCACTCGCCAAAGCAAAGGGCCCAGCAAAACAGCCAACACAATGAAGCTTAAAACAATGGTGCAAACAACTGCCAGTTTGTGGCGCTTAAACCGACGCCATGACTCACGTCCTGGTGACTGCACTGACGACTTGGCCACTGCGGCCTTGTTGTCAGTTGAAGGAGATGCGAGGGTCGAGCCAGCCATACAAAATATCTGCTAAAAGATTACAAGCAATCACCAACATGGAGAATACAAAAGTCACAGCCATGACCACCGGCGTGTCATTGGCCAGCATGGAACTGATGATGAGGGAACCAATGCCGGGGACACGGAAAATTTGCTCCGTGACAATGGCACCGCCAAAAATAGCCGGCATCTGAAGCGCGACCAATGTCACAACGGGTATGAGTGCATTGCGCAAAACGTGCTTCGTGATGACCACTTTTTCAGACAAGCCTTTGGAGCGTGCCGTGGTGACATAGTCCAAACGAATGACGTCCAGCACGGCAGAGCGCACATAACGTGTCCACGCGCCAGCTTGAAACAAGCCCAGCACCGTGACTGGCATGATCATTTGCTTAAAGTGCTGCCAGAAAAAGCGCCAACCTGTTTCAGGAATGTCTGCCCTGTAAACAAATGGCAACCAGTCTAGGTGGATACTGAAAAACAAAATGAGCAAAATACCCGTGAAGAAGGTGGGCAAAGAAAAACCAATAAAAGCGAGCGTACTGGCAATTTGATCAAACAAAGAGTAAGGCCTTGTGGCTGCATACACGCCCACCGGAATAGCGATGCAAAGTGCCAACACCTGCGACGAGCCGATCACCAGCAAGGTGACCGGAATGCGCTGCATGATGAGTGTTTCGACATTGATGCGACTGATGAATGAATAACCCCAGTCGCCCTGGACCATGGCCGTGAGCCAGTTCCAGTAACGAACCATGAGAGGGTCGTCCAAACCAAACTTCGCCCTTAAGGCCAAGGCCACTTCGGCTGGAATGTTGGGGTTGGAAACCAACTCAGAAAAGGGATCTCCTGGCGCCAGTGCCAAAACAGAGAACAACACCAAACTAATGCCCAAAAGACTGGGCACGGCGATCATCAATCGCCGAAGGACGTAACGGAACATAAAACTGAATTAAGTGTTTTTGTACCAGTCTTTCAACAGCCACAAATCGTTGTCCCAGCCCGACAAAGGCGCAACCAAACTGTTAACTGCGGCCGAGGTACGGGGGCGGTAAACCACAGGAATGATGACAATGTCGTTGATGGGCAAGTCGTTCATCTTGACAAACAAAGCTGCGCGCTTGACGGGGTCCATCTCGGATTGGGCTGCCAAATAGGTTTTGTCATATTCAGGGTTGCTGTAGCGCGTGGAATTTCGGCCCAACCATTTGTTGGCTTTGCTGGCAAACTCAGTGCTGAGGTACTGGTTCATGAACACCTCAGGATCGGGCTGAGGCATGGTGGTGGTAAACATTTGCATGTCGACATACAGCTTGGTGTAGGTGTCTGGATTGGCAGGGTCTGATGAGAAGTAGACCGATGCGGGCACCGCTTTCAACTCCATGTCAATGCCAGCCTTTTGAGCTGCTTGCTTGATAATTTGCTGGGTTTTCTGACGCGGTCCATTGATCGAAGTTTGGAAAACCAACTTCAGTTTTTTGCCACCTTTTTCACGGATGCCGTCTGCGCCTTTTTTCCAACCGGCTGCCTCTAAGACTTGGGCGGCCTTGTCTGGGTTGAACTCGAATTTTGTATTTTTAGACACAAAACGCTGTGGATTGTTCAAGAAGTTGGCCGTTGCAATACCGGTACGGCCGTAGATGAACTTTTGCACACCGTCGCGGTCGATGCACAAACTGATTGCTTGGCGAACTGCAAATTCAGACAGAATGGGGTGCTTGGATTTGGGGTGCGAACGCTCGCCATCTGTTTCTGTCCAAGGGTCGGCCATGTTCAGTTGAATGAACTCAACGTTGCCGCCAGGGACAATGCTGGTTTTGCCTTTGCCACCTTGCTCTAGACGCATGAGAAGCTCGTCTTCAACTTGCAAATTCCAAGCGTAATCGTATTCACCGGTTTGCAAGACAGCGCGTGCAGCAGACACGGCATCGCCGCCGCCCTTCATTTCGATGCTGTCAAAGTAAGGGCGATTGGCTTCGTGGTAGTTGGTGTTGATGACACCGCGCAGCATGTCACCCGGTTTGAAATCAGCAAACTTGTAGGGGCCGGTACCAACGGGCTTGAGGTTGGCCGGCGCATCGCGGGAAGTTGCGCCTTTGTAAGCTTCAAAAATGTGCTTAGGAATGATCATGCCAGCGGCGCCGACCAAGGGGTCTGCCCAAAATGGCGAAGCCTTTTGGTACTCAACCTTGACGGTGTGACTGTCTACCTTGGTGACCTTCACGTCTTTGTAAGTATTGCTGGTGTATGCAGAAGTGGCAGGGTCGGCGGCATAAGCGGCGGTAAAAACGACGTCGTCAGCCGTGAAGGGCTTGCCGTCGTGCCATTGAACGTTTTTCTTGAGTTTCCAAGTGATGGTTTTGCCATCTCTGGATACGCCCCCATTGGCCGATGTAGGCACTTCTGCCGCCAAGATAGGAATTAAGTTGCCATCTGGATCCCACGCACCCAAAGGCTCATAGAAAATACGTGAGCCTTCTTGGTCTTTGGTACCGCTGGCGAAGTGGGGCTGAAGCAAAGTAGCGCCTTGCCACCAGAGCACTTTAAGGGCGCCGCCGCCGCCACGCTTGGTGGGTTTGTAATTAGAAGCCGTTTGCGCTTGAGCCAAACCTGATGTGAGCAGCATTTGGGCTGCCATGGGCACGGTCAATCCAGCGCCAATCATGCGGCGAATGAACTGTTTGCGGCTGATGCCATTGTCGCGAACTTGGTCGATCAGACCGCGAATTTCACTCTCATTCATAGTGCTCTCCTGAAAATTTAAATGGACAGTCATAAAAACATCTTACACATTAACTC
>CANKOT010000247.1 GCA_947484245.1 Comamonadaceae bacterium | reverse complement strand
TTTTTGACCGCGATCATCCTGGTACAGCCGACGAAGCCACCATCAGTGCTTTTGCCGATGCCATTTTGACTTTGGACGATTCCATGCCCACAGGCACTTATGTTGATATGTGTTCCAAGTTGCCAGTGGTCGACCCTCTCAAAATCACAGTGCCCACCATTGTTTTGCGCGGCGAGTACGACGGCATTGCTGGGCTTGATGACCTGATCGATTTTTACAAATTACTGCCCAACACAGACAAGCAGTTCAATGTCATGGCAGGTATTTCTCACGCCAGTTTCCAGCAGAAAAATTACATGATGGTTTATCACATTCTGCACAGCTACTACACCATGCCAGCAGCAACCTACAAAGGATAAGTTATGCGCCACTTCGTTCGACAGTTGTGCCAAGTTGCACTGCTGAGTTGTATTCTTGGGATCACTGTCAGTACCGCTATGGCACAGGCTTATCCCAACAAGCCCATTAAATTGATCGTGCCATTTGCGCCCGGTGGATTTACGGACGTTGTGGCACGCATACTGGGGCAGAAACTTTCTGTTTCATTGGGTCAGCCCTTTGTGATTGAAAACAAAGCAGGCGCAGGTTCAACCATTGGCACTGACTTTGTGGCCAAGGCCGCCCCTGACGGCTATACCTTGGTGATGGTTTCTACCACGCACGTTATCAGCCCAGCCATTTATCCTAAATTGCCCTACGACCCCATCAAGAGTTTCACGCCGGTGGGTAAGTTGGTTGATTCTGCTTATGTGTTGTTGGTCAACCCCAAGGTGCCAGCCAACAATGTGGCTGAATTCATTGCGCTGGCCAAGGCCTCGCCTGACAAAATTCACTATGCCTCTTCTGGCAACGGCAGCTCGCAGCATTTGATGGGGGGCATGTTTGCTGCCATGGCGGGCGTCAAAATGAAGCATGTGCCCTACAAGGGCAGTGGCGGCGCTGCCAATGACTTGGTTGCAGGCGTGGTTGAAAGCAGTTTTGCGGGTGTTCCCAATGCCATGGCCCAGGTGCCTGCTGGAAGGCTCAAAGCATTGGCTGTGACAACCTCCAAACGGATCCCCCAATTGCCAGATGTGCCCACCATGCAAGAAGCTGGTGTGCCAGGCTACAACGCCAGTGTTTGGCTGGGACTTTTGGCGCCAGCGGGTACACCCAAAGAGGTGGTCATGAAACTGAATGCTGAAATTGCCAAAGTTTTGAGTGCGGCGGATACCAAAAAAGAGTTGTACGCAGCCGGGGTTGAGGCTGACATTTCTTCGCCTGAGGCATTGAATGCCTTGATGGTTCAAGAATTGGACCGTTGGGGCAAAGTCATCAAAGACGCAGGCATCACCATGCAATAAAGCTGAAATTTCATGTCCAATAGCGGCATGGCATTTCAACAGATTACTGAAATTCGAAACCAATTGCGTTGCTTGGGGGCTCGTCCGGCCCATGAGCAGCGCATTTTGCGTTTGTGGTCACAAGCCAAGCCGCAAAACAGTGGCAGCCGGCCCCTAGAGAGCTTCATGCCGGCGGCGTTGCGTCAAGCCTTACCGCAATTGTCTGAAACACTTTCCAGTCTGCTACGATTGCAATCAACGCATCCCGCAGAAGATGGATCGGTGCGTTAGTTACTTGCCCTTCAGGATGGCCAAACTGTTGAAACTGTGGGCTTGCCTCGCGATGGGGTGTGTGTGTCTTCGCAAGTCGGTTGCGCCGTGGGGTGTGTCTTTTGCATGACGGGCAAAGAAGGCTTGATCAGGCAAGTGGGCAGTGCAGAAATTGTGGCGCAGGTTGCCTTTGCCAGGTTGCACCGGGTTGTTAAAAAAGTGGTGTTCATGGGCATGGGTGAACCGGCCCACAATCTGGACAAGGTGATGGAGGCTATCGACGTGTTGGGCACGGTGGGCAACATTGGCCATAAGTCATTGGTGTTCTCCACTGTGGGCGACTGGCGGGTTTTCGAGCGACTGCCGCTTGGTTTGGTCAAGCCCGCATTGGCGCTTTCTTTGCATTCCACCCGCGCCGATTTGCGCGCGGAATTGTTGCCACGAGCTCCCAAAATCAGCCCTGAAGAGTTGGTGGAAGCTGCCGAAACCTACGCCCAACAAACGGCTTACCCCATTCAATACCAGTGGACTTTGCTGGAAGGCGTGAACGATACGCAAGAGGAAATTGAAGGCATCGTGAGATTGCTCAAAGGCAAATACGCATTGATGAACATGATCCCCTACAACGCTGTAGACGATTTGCCTTTCAAGCGCCCCTCATGGGAGCGTGCCGCAGAAATTGCGCGCACGCTGCATCGGCGAGGCATTCTGACGAAGCTGAGAAATTCTGCAGGCCAAGATGTGCAAGCGGGTTGCGGGCAACTGCGTGCCCGCTATCTTCAGGCAGAGTTGAGTCTTGAGCAGCACAACTCAAGCAAGACCCGCAAGCCTCAACAGGCCCTTGAGGCGCCTGTTCACTTTGTTAAAGCGAAACCGGCCACGTTCTTGTAGTTGTCTGATATTTGACGCAACTCGTCTTGGCTAATCAGATCGTCAATGTGGCGGAAAGGTTTGCCACCACTCAGTTCTTGCGCCTTCATGATAATAAAGTCGGGCGGAACATTGCGATTGGTTTCTACCACTTTGGCGGTGGTGGAGAGCCTTAAAGATTCGTACATTGTGAGTGCATCGCGCGGATCAGCTTGCTGGCTCAATTGATCAGACAAAGTGCGCGCATCTATCAGCGCTTGGGCAGAGCCATTCGAGCCGCGTGGGTACATGGGGTGAGCAGCATCGCCCATGAGGGTGATGCGTCCTTGGGTCCAAAATGGCAATGCGTCTTTGTCGACCATGGGGTATTCAAAAACCTTCTCAGACTTCAGAATGAGTTCGGGCACATTGAGAAAATCAAACTTGAAATCTTTGTAGATTTCTGTACAGACGCCTGGGTCGACCGAACGATTCCAGTCGTTCATGACGGCGTTGGGTTTTTGCAATTCAGCCACCCAGTTGATCAGCTGGTTGCCTTTGCCATCGACGTTGTCGACGATGGGGTAGATGACCATTTTGCCGACTTCCACCGTGCCAATTCGCAAATAAGTTTTGCCGGTCAGGATGGGCGGGTGAATGGTGACACCACGCCAGGTATTGATGCCGCCAAAACAAAGTGCATCTGTGGGGTGCATCTGTTTGCGAACTGCAGAGTTCACGCCATCGCAAGCCACAGCAATGTTGGCTTTCACGGTCACGTTGGTGTTGTTGTGGGCGTTGAGAAAATTCAAATGAACGCCATCTTGATCTTGCGAATAGCCGGTGCATCTCATGCCGGTGTGCACTTTGTCCGCGCCCAATCGGCTGACTGCAGCATCAAACAAAATACGGTGCAACTTGCCGCGGTGCGCGCCAATCTCTGGAAGTGTGTAGCCAGCGTGCCGCCCCCGAGCCTCTTTGTAAACAAATTGGCCATGGTGAGTGAAAAACACACTTTCCAAGTTTTCAATACCGGCCGCTTCAATGGCAGACTGCACGCCAATTTCGGCAAGTTCGCGCATGGCA
>CANKOT010000246.1 GCA_947484245.1 Comamonadaceae bacterium | reverse complement strand
AGTGAGAGGGAGGCAGATCAAACCGATCGTGCAAGGCTTTTTCAATGACCCAGAACCTGTCTTGACCCCAGACGGCTGTGTCTTCAAATTTGAAGGAGGGAACACCCCATAAACCCAGTGCAAATAGTGCTTGGCGATTTTGTTCTGCAGCGGCTCGCCAATGTTGTTCATTGCTTTGACTCTTCAAAATATCTTTGGCTGCTTGCCAGTGAAGGCCGCATCGCTCAACAATAATTTTAAGATGGGCATCTGTACCAGCATCTAAGCCCTCTGACCATACGCCCTGCATGAAGGACATCACATAGTCTTCGGCCAGTTCATGCATTTGGGCAAATGGAATCAGAGCCAATCCTCGCTCTGTGGGTTTGCCCACAGGGTCATTGAGTCGGCCAAATGGTACGCCTTGCACAAAGGCTTCGCGAGCAGCATCTAGGCTGATGTATTTTCTTTTTTCAGCGGGCACTGGTAAGCCACGCATCACCATGGGCAACACATAGCGCAAGTTGATTTGCACGCCATTGGCCTTGGCCCAAGGAAACAATTTGGCACAGCTGATGGCGGAGTAGGGACTTCTTAAAGATAAAAAGAAATCGATGCTGGTGCCTTCAGGCACTGGGCCTAAACTTTGGAACTGTGGTGTCAAAAAGAGTGGCGCACGTTGCCCCTCTCTGGCCAAATGAGTTTGTTTAGAAAGACCCAATGCATTGAGACGATCTTCCAAGTGATGAAGTCGATCAATGCCCCAATACCATTCACCTTCGTAATAAATGACACCACTTAAGTAATGGCCCCATTTGCTTCGCAAGCGATGTGAAGTGAGCAATGATTCTTGATTGATCTGTGTGCGCGCTGTTGCCGCGCTTGTCACGACTGGCCACTGAAGTCCATACTGTTGAGCCAACCTCGCAGCATCAACTTGGCTATAGGTTTTTAATTTGTCGCGCTCGGGTACTGCAGAACTGTCTGGTTGCCCTACCAAATGTTGGACAACTGAAATTGAAAATTTATTTTGTAACAGGGGAATGGCTTGCGCCAACAAGAGGGAGTAGGGGTCTTCTAACTCGTGGAAAAAATGCAAAACGTGTGGACGCTGTTGACCGCTTCTTTTTACCTCTGCTTTTTCACGCAAGGCCAAAAGGCGGCTGCGTGATAAAAATTGTTGGCTGATGACGGGCATCAGCCAACTTTTGAGACTTCTGAATGCCATAGGGGTGAGGTCAGAAATTAAACTGCATCAACCTTAGGCATTCAATCGCTACTTACCAAGCTTTGACCAATCGAAGTTGCAAGGACTTGGCGACGATGGCATTGCGGCCACCAAAGTTGTCGCTGTACTGCAAATTCACGCCTGCATCTTTACCTGGTAATTTGAAGGATACAAAGGGACCAAAGCCATTGGTTTTGTATCGATTGCCCCCAGCAGGAACGCCCGTGCCGGTGTCATCTGAAATTTGTTGTGTAGATAACAAATTCACGCCATAGGCCCAATTGCCGTTGACTTTCACGATGCCGCCTTCCGCATAAATAAAGTTGCCGCTCTTGTAGTCGGTGTCTTTGTTGCGTGTGTTGATGCCATAAGAAACTCGACCTGCAATGGTCACGCCAGCGTCCCAAGATGCGTCTGTGTGCTTTGGGTTCAAGTTATAGGTTACAGCAACACCTGGGCGCAAAGTGTAGAAGTTACCGAAACCTGGATTAGGACCGCGATTCTTGTCGTAAGAACCTGTTGGTACAAACAGAGAAACGCCCGCTGCAACCTTCAAGCGATCGGCATGACGCACCCACACTGTGGACAGTTCAGTATCACCCATTCCCGATACTTCAAGATTTTGAATGGCACTGGCTGCTGCAATGCGCGCCTGAACTTGGGCGTTTGCGGCGGCTGTGCCAGCATTCAGTTGTCCAACTATGGCGGGGCTCAAGGGAGGGACTGTGGCTGCTGGAGTCAGTGTGCCTGCTGGTTGTGTCACCACGTACGTACGCTTTTGTTGAATGAAAGGCAAGTTAATTGCAAAAGCCACATGGCCATTGCCATAGGTGCTTTCAGTCAAATAGCCACCCACCAAATTCAACTGTGTTTGATCTTGATTGAAAGCCAATTTGCCTGCAGGAAAAGCGACTTTGTAGGGCAGTGCGGGATTCAATTGAATGGGTGAAATTGCAGGAGGAGCCACATCGTTGCCAGCTGCATCAGCAATGCTGTAGATCTGCAAATTGGTGAGGCTGGCTGTGCCAAAAAATCCTGGTTTGTCAGCAGAGGCTGCAATTTCGCCACCAAAAGCGCCAATAGGTGCCTGACGTAATTTGTAACTTTCAGCAGCTTGTGCATTCAAGCTGCAGGCCATTAGAGTAACCCAAGGCAAAGTAGCAAGAGCGAAATGTCTAGGCGTAGCTTTATGCAGAGAATGAATCATGGGTGTCTCCTAAAAATTAGTGATTGAATCAGTACACATGTGTATTGACATTTCACTCTAGCACAGCAAAGATGATTAACAGTCTAGGGTTTTCGCTAGCGAGAGCTTTGATTAGGACGAATTTGGTGTGCTACAAATAGGACATGACGCTTATGGACACGCAACCTCAAAATCAAAAGACCAAACCGACGCCCTCCGATGGTGCACGGCTGTCGCGGGACAATTGGCTTGACGAAGCCTTTCAAGCGGTCGTGGTGGGAGGCTTTGAAAATGTCAAAGTGTTGGCGCTGGCTGAAAAACTCAAAGTCACCCGCGGCAGTTTTTATTGGCACTTCACAGACCATGCTGACTTGATTGGCAGTTTGTTGATGCGTTGGAAATTAGCTCAACTTGAACTGGATGAAAAATTGAAATCGCATCGCAGCGACGATCCTGTCAAAGATCTGGAATTTGTGGTGGATGCTGCTTTCAACCAAGCCGGCTCAGAACTCGAGAACCTTCGATTTGAACAAGCCTTAAGAGCCTTGAGTCATCTTCACAAAGGTGCAGCTCAAATGCTGGTGGAAGTTGACGCAGAGCGCATCAATTTATTTGAGTCCAAATTTTTGGTGATTTTGAAAGACCCAACCAAGGCGCGTGATTTGGCTGCGCTTCTTTATTTGGCCATTGTGGGTGGCTATCAGGCTTTAAGTCGGCCTGTGAATCCACCCAACATTAGAGCCTATGTGCAAGGCTTGATTTCAAACTATCTGGTTTTGAAACAAGTCACTTGAGTGTCTTAGTTCAGCCGTTCAACCACTGGCATCTTCCACTGCCCATTCAAGGCCTTGTCTTCTGGCCAATACAGTCGCGCATTGAGTAAAAACGGAGCGCCCATTTGAACGGGCAACCAATTGGCCGCGGCTTCTTTCTGAGAAGGGGGTGTGGCTTGCACCCAAAGGTCAAGAGAACCATCTGCATTGAAAACCAAGCGATCGCGGTCACCTATGGCAAATCTTTGCATCGGGTTGTCAATTAAAAACTCATCTGCTCCGTAAGCCGTGATCGACCAAAAAGCTTTGACGGGTGGCAGCGCATTGGCCGCAAAATGCAAGCGGTATCGGTGCTTGCCATTCAGCGCTT
>CANKOT010000245.1 GCA_947484245.1 Comamonadaceae bacterium | reverse complement strand
GTAATCCTCGTTGTGAGTTAGTCGTACTAGGATTTACCCGAGCACAGCATGAGTGCATCTCATTTTGAAGTATGAATAGGGAACGCTACAAAGCAAACATGTAGTACACAGCTACTCACGAGGAGCGCTAGATCGGCTAATTTTTGAGATAAATCGGTGTTGATTTGCATTCGGAATTTTCAAGGATTAAGGGCAAGACTTTCAAATCCAACGCGACAAGGCCTGGACATCTTCAGCAAACATCTGTCCCTTTTCATACTGCACCAATAGACCAGACTTGTCGTAGACCGTGACCATTGGAACAGAAGATGGCTTTTTAAGTTCGGACTTCACCTGCGGGTCTAGCCATGTAGAAGGAAAACTGAAGCGATGTTTTTGAAAATGTGCCTTTGCAGCAGATAAATCTTTGTCAATAGATACGCCCAACACAAAAAGACCTTTGCTTTGGTATTTCACAGATAGCTTTTGAATCTCGGGTGTTTGTTGCGCGCAGAACGGGCACCAACTTGCCCAAAAGTAAGTCACCAAAACTTGACCCTTGAGTTGAGTTGACTTCAGGACTTCATCATTAAGCAACTTGACCTGCGACCATGGGATGGTTGAGCCCATATCAGGGCTATTGTTTTGGGAAAAAGCCAAAGAGGGTAAGCAGGCCACTAGGGCACCTGTTTGGATAAAATTTCTTCTGAATTTAAGGTACATAAAAACCCCGGCTGTAATTTCGTGTAATTGACTGAAAACTGTAAATTACAGTTTTCCCAGCAATTTCGTAGATTTTGCACTTAGTGCTGTCACTTGTCAGGCGGAAAGTTAGGCTCTACGTGCGGGGCTCGAACGGGTGATGGCGAAAGTTCGGATCTACCTTCGGGGCTCGAACTCGGAATATTGACCATTGAGTCAAATTTGCCAAATGGAAAAATTAGGGTTTTACTAGAGCCTTTGATTGCTTGCAACACTGCGGCCTGCACGATGGCCAATCAAAAATGGCTCAATATTGCATTGATCATTTTCTTGTCATCAGAGCTTCATGCTGCTCAATAGTTGGCCGGTAAATTCTTCAAACTGAGGGATCGGCCCTTGAGGGTCCTTTGCAAGCTCATCAATGCGGCGCAATGCCACGGCGTCATTCCAGTAGGGTGACAACTGAAAGGCGACAACTTCAGCATCTGACATTGGGCCACCTTGAAGGGCCAAGCTTTCAACGGAGTCTTTCGATAACTTCGAAAAGTAGTCTGTCTCAACTGTACAAAGGTAGCGCTTGGCAGCCACATGAAGTCTGATGGGCTCTGTCACATTAGATCCAAAATAGCGTTCAAGCCAATTCGCCCCAATTTTCTCGTGGTGATCGTCAATGCCCAGCCCAGCAGGATGCTCGCCCAATGAGTGCACCATGTGGCCTATGTCGTGAAGCAATGCGGCCACTACCACTGAATCTAACAATCCTGCGGCGCGAGCATGGTAAGCAGACTGAACTGCATGGGCCAGCTGGTTGACAAGCGTTAAACCATAGAGCCCATTGGCGCGACCCGCATAAATCGATGTTAAATCGGCCAGTGCTAATTCTTGTTTGTTTGAAATCATTGGGTTCTGATTTAACTTAAATTGACGAGATAACGCCAAGGTCACGCAGCGTTCGAGCAGTGGCTTCTGTTGCTTTGAAAATGTCTTTGGCATCGATGGCCCCAATGCAACCTACCCGAAAAGTTTCAATTTTCGTGAGTTTGCCCGGATAAAGAATAAAGCCCTGTGCTTTTACCCCTTCGTATAACTTAGAGAATTGAAAATTGGGATGATCAGGCGAATGGAAAGTCACGATGATGGGAGCTTGAACGTCATCCGCTAAATAGGTACGCAAGCCAAGGGCTCTCATGCCCGCTACCAAGGCCGCACAATTTTTTTGATACCTAGCATTGCGCGCACTGACGCCGCCTTCTTCATGGAACTGATCGAGTGCTGATCGCAAAGCAGCAACCACATGCGTTGGCGGTGTATAACGCCATTGACCTGTTTTTTGCATGTAGATCCATTGGTCATGCAAATCCAATGCAAGAGAGTGTGAATTGCTTTTGGCACTTTCTAGTACGTCTTGACGCACAATCACAAAACCCATACCAGGTACTCCCTCAAGGCACTTTCCAGAGGCTGCAATGAGTGCGTCAATGGGTGTTGTGGTGAGGTCAATCGGAATGGCTGCAAAGGAGCTCATGGCATCTACGATCAGGTGTCTTTTTTGTGCAGCCACCACAAGAGCAATGTCATGCAGTGGGTTCAAAATGCCAGCACTGGTTTCACAGTGCACCATGGCAACGTGCGTAATGCCTGGGTCTGCAATGAGGGCGGCCAGAATGCGATCTGGGCTTGCGGGTTCATCTTCTGCGTGCTCTAAAACCACCACATCTTTTTTCTGATAGCCCAATATGCGCGCAATTCGCTGACAGTACGCGCCATTGCTAGGCACTAAAACTTTGCCAGTTTGGGGAACCAAGCTTCCCAGAGCAGCTTCTACGGCGAAAGTGCCGCTGCCTTGCATAGGGACGCACACATGGGTTGCTTGGCCCTTGACAATTTGAACGATGTCGTTACAAACCGATGCAGTTAATTGATTGAAAGAGACGTCCCAAGAACCCCAATCAGACAACATGGCTTCTTTGGTTCGAGCGGAGGTTGTTAAAGGTCCGGGCGTTAAAAGAATGGCTTGTGACATACAGTTTCCTCAGGGAACAATGGCTGCACGCAGCACGCGTTGTGATGCAGCATCTGACATGGCTTGTGTGACTTCATCGAGTGAATATTGCGCATCCACCAGGTCAGCAAAAGGATAGTGCACTTTATTTTTCACCACAAAATCCAATGCTTCAATCAAGTGCCGCGGGTGATAGTTGTGAACGCCGCGGAGAGTGATCATTTTTTTGACCAATCGGTTGGCATCTAGGGTGACGTTGGCGCCTGGACTGACCAAACCGGCAATGACGTAAGTGCCACCGATTCGCACCATTTCAATGCCCAAAGGGAGGGCGTCTGCAACGCCGCATACCTCGATGACAGCATCAGGCCCCTCAGGTTTACAGTGTGCCTCAATATCCTTCAGTAATTTTTTGGGGTCACTGCTGGCGTCTAAGGCAATGTCAACCCCGAATCGTTTTGATTGCTCGCAACGTTTTGGATTGACATCAAGCCCAATCACGGTGCGGGCGCCGCGAGACTTGGCCAAAGCAGCGCCATACAGTCCCAATAAGCCCAAGCCCTGAATGACTACCGTGCTGCCGAGTCGAATATTGGCGGCTTCTGTGACCGCGACCATGGTGGCGACACCGCAATTGACAGGGGTTGCTTCTGCGTCTGTGATGTCGTCTGGCAAACGCAAGATCCAAGATTTAGGTAGCACATAGCAATATTCAGCAAACCCACCATGATGATGGGGAGCGGTAGTGACCGCCATGTGGCCATACTTTTCAACGCCGTGAGACTTTTGGGGCAAATCCAGAACTTCTGAAAAGTAGTTTTCGCCTGGTATGAAGAACTCACTCCATGTAATTCGATCAT
>CANKOT010000244.1 GCA_947484245.1 Comamonadaceae bacterium | reverse complement strand
GGCGCAGAACAAATCTATTTCAAATACTGCTCAACCTTTGACAGCACCCCTGCGGGCAACATTGGCCCTGTCACAGAAGCCTTGATGGATGCGCTTGATTGCCAATTCACCATTGCCACGCCCGCATTTCCAGACAACGGCAGAACGGTGTTCAAAGGCTATTTGTTTGCAGGGGCTGTGCTCTTGAATGAAAGCGGCATGCAAAACCATCCGCTCACCCCCATGACAGATGCCAACTTGGTGCGTGTACTGCAAGCTCAAACCCAGCGTAAAGTAGGCTTGATCGATCACACCGTCATGGCCAAAGGCAGTGCCGCCATCAGCGAGAAAATCAAACAACTGCAAGCCGATGGGGTGGGGGTGGCCATTGTCGACGCCACCAGCAATGAAGATTTGAAAACGCTTGGGCCCGCCTTGAAAAACATGCCCTTGGTCACCGCCGGCTCTGGCGTGGCCATTGGCTTGCCGGCCAATTGGAACTTGCAAGCATCGGCCAGTGCTGCTGCTTTGCCCAAGGCTTCAGGCTATCAAGCCATTGTGTCTGGCAGCTGCTCGATTGCCACGCAAGGGCAAGTGGCGCACTACCAAAGTTTGGGATTGCCCAGCTGGCAGTTCAAGCCCTTAAGCTGGTCCACACAAGATGTGCCTGCGCAAATCAGAGCTCAAGTGGCGCAAGCCCTGGCTTGGGCTCAGCCCTTGCTCGGCAAAGGGCCGGTACTTATTTACGCCACCACCGATGCCGACACGCTGCAACAAGTGCAGGCCAAGTTGGGGCGCGAGCAAGCGGGTGAATGGATGGAGTCGGCCTTGGCGCAAGTCAGCGTGGGCTTGCTGCAATTGGGTGTGAAGCAATGGGTCATTGCGGGCGGCGAAACTTCGGGCGCTTGTGTTCAAGCTTTGGCTATTTCGCAAATGCAAATTGGCCCACAAATTGATCCAGGTGTGCCGTGGTGTTATGCGCCACAACATGCGGCAGGGCACCTCACTTTGAAGTCTGGTAATTTTGGAACCCCAGATTTCTTTAGCAAAGCCCTCAAGCTTTTGTCGGAGACATGCGAATGAGCCACCGCCACAATCCAATGCTGCACCTGACTGAAGCACAAGCCCGCGAAGAAATTTGCCGTGTGGGCCAAAGCTTGTTTGACAGGGGCTATGTGCACGCCACTGCGGGCAACATCAGCGTGCGACTTGAAGATGGCTTCTTGATCACCCCCACCGATGCATGTTTGGGCTTTTTAGAGCCCGCCGATCTGGCCTTGCTGGATGCACAAGGTCAGCAATTGAGTGGCAAGCGCGCCAGCAAAACGATGGCGCTGCACCGCAAAATTTACGAGGCCACCGACCACGCGCCTGGCAGCTGGCCCGCGCAATGCGTGATTCACACACACAGCACCCATTGTGTGTCTTTGAGTTTGAATCACAATGGGCCAGAATTGCTGCCACCCATCACGCCCTACTTTGTCATGAAAGTTGGCCACGTGCCTTTGATCCCCTATTTTCGCCCAGGCGATCCGATGGCTGCCGATGCGGTGGCAGATGCCATTCTTCACTACGCCCAATTGGACACACCGATTCGCGCAGTGATGTTGTCCAAACTCGGGCCCAATGTTTGGCATCAAGATTTAAGCAGCGCCATGGCGGCCCTGGAAGAGTTGGAAGAGACGGCCAAGCTTGTGCAAATGGCAGGTTCTCAAGCACTTGAGAATTTATCGGATGCACAAATAGAAGAACTGCGTCAGAATTTTCATGCGGCGTGGTAGTTCATTGCCCCACTTCACATCGCCCTTTTAACTTGCACCCACTCTTGCTATTTGAAAGCTGAACATGCCTCAATTCGCTGCCAATCTTTCCATGATGTACCCCGACATGGATTTCTTAGACCGCTTTGAAGCTGCGGCCAAAGATGGCTTCAAAGCCGTTGAGTATTTATTCCCATACGCCTATGCCGCAGAAGAATTGGCCGCTCGACTAAAAGGCAATGGCCTTGAGCAAGTGCTATTCAACATGCCGCCTGGTGGCATTGACGATGCAAGCACTTTGAGCGCTTGGGAAAAGGGCGATCGCGGCACAGCCTGCTCACCCGGCCGTGAAGCCGAATACAGAGCGGGTGTGCAACGCGCCATGCGCTATGCAGAAATTTTAGGCTGCCCCCGCATTCACTCGATGGCGGGCGTGTTGCCTGCGGGTGTGTCACGCGATCAAGCGCAAGTCACCTTGGTCAGCAACTTAAAGTGGGCTTGCCAAGAAGTGCGCGCACAGGGCTTGGATGTCTTGCTTGAGCCCATTAACTTGCGCGGCATTCCCGGATTTTTTGTCAACCGCCAAGACCATGCGCACGAAATATTGGCGCAAGTGGACGAGCCCAATTTGAAAGTGCAAATGGATTTGTTCCACTGCCAAATTGTCGAAGGCGACGTCACCACCAAATTGGAGCGCTACTTTCCCACAGGCAAAGTCGGCCACCTGCAAATTGCCGATGTGCCACTTCGTCACGAACCCGGCACCGGTGAATTGAATTGGCCTTATGTATTTGACTTGATCGATCGACTGTCTGCACAATGGGGCTGGCAAGGATGGATCGGTTGTGAGTACGTGCCGGCCGACACCACCTCGGGCGGCACTTCTCGCGGCTTGTCTTGGCTGAAATCAAACTGAATTTTTGGAGAACATCATGAACGCACCCATTCACAAAGAACTTCCTGCACACCTTTTGAACGCTGAGACTGCTTTGCGGGATGTCACGCAATCGTGGGACTCCAGCATTTTGAAAGAGCTCACCAGCTACATTGAAATTCCCGCCAAGTCGCCGTCCTTTGACAGCAACTGGGAAGCCAACGGTTATCTCGACACGGTGCTGCGCCAAACAGCCGAGTGGATTGAGACGCAAAAAGTGGCAGGCCTGCGCTTGGAAATTTTGCGCTTGCCTGGCCGCACACCCGTTTTGTTTTTTGAGATTCCCGCTACGCGTGCTGCGTCTGCAGGTTCTGGTCAAACCGTGTTGATGTATGGCCACTTGGACAAACAACCCGAGTTCAGTGGCTGGCGAAATGACTTAGGCCCTTGGACGCCCAAATACGAAAACGGCAAACTCTATGGCCGCGGCGGTGCAGATGACGGCTATGCCGCTTATGCCAGCATTGCCGCCGTTCAGGCTTTGAAAAATCAAAACACGCCGCACCCCCGCATCGTGGGTTTGATAGAAACCTGCGAAGAGTCGGGCTCCTACGATTTGCTGCCCTACATTGATGCTCTGCGCCCGCGCTTGGGAGATGTGGGTTTGGTCATTTGCTTAGACAGTGGCGCGGGCAACTACGATCAACTGTGGCTCACCACCAGTTTGCGCGGCATGGCCAGCGGTACTTTGAAGGTCGAAATTTTGACGGAAGGCATTCACTCGGGCGATGCCTCTGGCTTGGTGCCCTCTAGCTTTCGCATCATGCGCCAGGTGCTTGATCGTTTAGAAGACAGCAAGTCGGGTCGGCTGTTGCCTGACAGCTTCCACTGCGAAGTGCCCGCCGATCGATTGGCACAAGCCAAAGCCACCGCTGGT
>CANKOT010000243.1 GCA_947484245.1 Comamonadaceae bacterium | reverse complement strand
GCAAAGGGCGCCGTAAATGGGGCCGCAAAGGCGCCGCCCAAGCGCACACCCAAGGATTTTCCGAACTGCTCTTCAGCTTCCACAATGCGCGCTTCAATCATCACTTGCCGGACCGGCACATCCAAGCGTTTGATGACCTCTTGCATCTGCTTTAAGTAAACCGGCGTGTCCAAAAAGAACAGCTGATTGGTTCGCGGTTCAGCCATGACGGTGCCTCGCGCACTGAGCCAATGGTGGCCCGATTTTGCAGCATCACTGCCTGTCAATTGCAAGCGCTGAACCACGTCCAAGGCTTTGGCATATTTCAAAGGGATGGCCAAGGCTTGTAAATTTTCAGGCACTTCTTTTTTAGGCGCAATCCACAAAACGCCGGCTTGCTGGGTGGCCACCAAATTTTTTGACTGCACAACGACCGCCAAGGCTTCACGCCAAGTCATGTCATTTAAGTGCAAGCTGACTGGCCCCGACACACCCTCAGCCACTATCAGATTTTGATTGCCTATTTCGGCCAGCGATTGCAGCAAGGCCTTGACCTCGATGTTTTGAAAACGCCACTTCATCTTTTGCTCTAACTCCAGGGCGCCAAGCGGCGGAATCCAGCACTGAAGCAACACCCACACGGCCACCCTGATGGCTTGAAGTCGCGGCCAATTCAGCGTGCTCATGGCGTCACCTTTTCCCAAGCTAGCAAAGTTGCAGGCTGACCGAATTCATCTGCCAGCCAAAGCCCCTTCGCGTCCAAAGAAAGCACAAGTCGGTTTTCAATGCCAAGATATTGCCCTGGCCTCACCGCACTGATTTGACGGCCCGATTGAAGGAACGTCCAAAATAATTTGGTAGGCGGCTCAGCCAGCGTTTGAACGGTTCCGACCAGGCGCATTTGCGCGACTGAGTGGTCTGGCAAAACACGTTCATCAAAACTGAGGTTTTTAGCTTTGGCGCGGCTGGCGGCCTGGAGTTCAACACCTGTGTCTGTGAAAGCGTCTTCAGCGTCCCACAGCAAATGAATTTGTCCTTCTAGCAAGTATTCACCCGTTGGCAACAAACGCCACATTAACTTGGGCCACAGGCCATTTTGAAACAATTGATTCAGTGACTGCCAATAAGCGTAGGTAGCCGCTTGAGAACCCTTCAGACTGAAATCCAATGCGCTGGCTTCAAAGCCTTGTTCATCGGGCATAGGGCTGAATTTCATTTGAACGATGTGCAAGTTTTTTGTCTGAGCCAATTGCTGCAAACGATGGATCAACTGCATGCGAAATGCAGAATTTGGCCAAGCCAAAATGAACTCATCTACTTGAGATCGGTATTCAAGCAGGGCATGATTTCTTTGCGCATGCGTCAAAGACAGTGCGGCGGAATTTGCCTTTTGCAGTGACTGCTCTGCCTGCCGCGTCATCTGTGCATTTGCCATGTGCTGCCACTGCAAGCGATAAGATGGCACGAGCCCAGAGCTCGTGAGCGCTTTCCAAATCTCCATCAGGAACACCATGCTCACACCGCACAACAAAATGGCGCGCCCAACACGTGCCCAGACACTGCGAAACAGACTGCGATTTCGCCAATGCAAAGCAGCCTGAGGCCATGCCTTGGAGACCAGCAACACACACTTGCGCAAGCCAAGGTTTTTGATTTCATGCAGGTTCATGGCACAGCCTTAGCAATCGGTGAATTCGAGGCATGCGCCCAAAGGGCAGCTTTCAGTTTGACTTCTACCAAACTGGCCCCACTGTGCGAAGGCTTGCTCATTGCGCTGTGCGCATGAAGAATTTGGGGGGGTGTTTTCCACCGGTCGAAAAGAATCATGTCGTTCATCAGGCTGCGCCACTTTTCGGGGTCTTCGCTGAGGCCCTCAAACTCCAGTTTTCCTTGTTGCCAGTACAGGCTGTGTAATTCAGCCATTAGCCCCTTGCGGCCGTCGTGGTTTGCCAACAAAATAGCCTGCACCTCGTTCAAGTCGTCTTGCTCTTCCTGTCGACGCGTTAAGTAATTCACGCGTGATTTCAAGCGTGCCAATTCAAGTTGCGCGTTGGCTGCCTCGGTTTCAGAAACCACTTCCATTGGCTGTATGGATACGAAGCTGGGCAAATTGGAAATAGCTTGGGTCATTTCTTGTTGCGCATTGATTTCTTCCCAAACAATCAGGGCGGCCACCACCAACACCGCTGTTCCAAAAGCCATCACCATTTCAATGTAAAGCTTGCGAAGTTCAAGTTTTGAAGAACGCAGCAAATTCAGCATGCCTTGTCCTCTTTGAACAAATTGAAATAGTGGCTTGCCAACTCGTCCTTGCATGGCAATCTGAATGCTTCAGCCATGACCCCTGGCTGAAGCCCCCAAGCCTCCTCCAGCTCATCCATTTGCGATGCACAATGGATGGCATCGGGTTGAAGGCCTAGCACCTTGAGTTGTGCCACATAAGCCTCGATCAAGCTTTGTGGACAAGCCCTGCATTGCGCTAACCAATGGCCCTCTAAGCTTGAACGAACTTCAAAGTCCATTGCCAACTCGGCCACTGGCCATTGAAGTGCGGTAGCAGCCTCCAACCAACATTCAGCCTCAATGTCTTCTGGCCACCAATGCGCTTGGCAATGAACTTCGCCCGCCCAAATTTCAGGGGAGTCGAGCATGAGAATGGTTGAGTGAGGCTTGGCTTGCAAACAATCCACACTCAATTGAGCCAGGAGAGGCGCCAAATTCTCAGCCCTGCGGTACAGCACCGCAGCATGTTGAACTGCCAAAGCGGCCCAAACCTTGACAGGGCTTGAATTTGAATTGACAGGGCTGACTGCACAGGGCGCTGTAAACGCATTCAAAGGGATAAAAATAGGGCTGAGGACAAACCGCAAAGAGACGGCAGGCATGCGTGAGGGAAGGGACAGCACAGATTCACTTTCATGGACATCGAACAGTGCTTTGATTGGACCTGCCCTGTGCACTCGAAAGGACTACAATTCCTCTCAATCCAGTTGCTTTCTGCAACGTTCAAATTCCGCCATCTGTCCGGCCCTTTTGACAATGCGGTCAGCGCTTATTTCCGCTTAAGACATGTCCAAAAAATCCAAATCAAAATCTTCTCAGCAAAGCGACTTGATTGAAGCGCCAAGATTGCACTGGGCCTTGCGCATTTGTCTTTGGGCAGTCGGCCTCGTCTTGGCAGGTTTTTTGTCCGTGTTGATGGTGGTGGGTGTGGCCATGGTGATGGCCTATCCTCAATTGCCCGATACCTCTGATCTGGCCGAATACCGCCCCAAGTTGCCTTTGCGCATTTACACGGCAGACGGGGCCTTAATGGGCGAGTTCGGCGAAGAGCGTCGCAACCTCACCCCCATCAGAGAAATTCCGCAAGTCATGAAAGACGCCGTGTTGTCCATCGAGGATTCGCGCTTTTACCAACACGGTGGACTGGACTATTTAGGCCTCATCAGGGCGGGCATTGCCAACTTGAGCAAACGCAAAAGTCAAGGCGCATCGACCATCACCATGCAAGTGGCACGCAACGTTTATTTGTCGACCGAAAAAACATACACCCGCAAAATTTATGAAATTTTGCTGACCTTCAAGCTCGAACATTTGCT
>CANKOT010000242.1 GCA_947484245.1 Comamonadaceae bacterium | reverse complement strand
TGTTGGCATCTCATACTCAAAAAGAGGCTGAGTCGATGGCCAAGTTGGCCATGGATGAAGTATTGCGCATTGAACGCAAATATTCTCGCTACACCAACGATTCCATCATTGCGACAATCAATCAACACGCTGGGCGCGGTGCAGTGCAATGCGACGATGAAACTTGGGCGTTGTTTCAGTTTGCTTCTCAGCTCTTTGATCAAAGCGATGGCTTGTTTGACATCACCTCGGGGGTGCTCAGACAGGCTTGGAATTTTCAAAAACCTAAAGTGCCATCTGCTTCAAATTTAAGGCGCTTGCTACCACTCGTTGGTTGGCAAAAAGTGGTGTTGCTAGACCAAAGCATTGCTTTGTCTTTGGTTGGCATGGAATTAGACTTGGGCGGCTTTGGCAAAGAGTACGCGGCCGATCGTGCAGCACAAGTGCTCAAACAAAAGGGCGTGACCAGCGGCTACGTTAATTTGGCTGGCGATATGCGCTTTCTTGGTCCTAAGCCTTCCGGTGAGCCTTGGATGATTGGCATTCAAGATCCGCGGCAGCCAGACCGTGTGGTGGCAAGCTTGCCCATGATGCAAGGGGGCTTGGCGACCAGTGGCGACTATGAGCGGTATTTTGAATTGAATGGGCAGCGCTACTGTCATGTTTTAAATTCCAAAACGGGTATGCCAGTCAGGTCTTGGCGCTCCGTCAGCGTCACGGCGCCTGCTGCAGTAGTTTCGGGTTGCACCTCCACCATGGCCATGCTGAAGGAAGAGGACGGGCTTGCTTTTTTGCAAGCAACAGGGTTTGATTTTTTTGCCATCGATCACATCGGCCAAGTGCATGTGCGTCAAGAATCACAAGCTGCATTAAAATCATGAGTATGAAATTGAAGTCACTCCAAATCGTGTTAATCGCTTTGCTGATTCAGGCCAGTCCAGTATGGGCTGTTGAGGCCGGAAAGCCATTGCCTGACCTGGGCTTGGTAGAAGTTCAGAAAAACAAGGGTCAGTACATCTACATTGATTACTGGGCGTCTTGGTGTGGCCCGTGCCGACAATCTTTTCCTTGGATGAATGCATTGCAGGCAAAGTTAGGCCCAAAGGGTTTGAAAGTGGTGGCTGTGAACGTTGACGCTAAGCGTGCTGATGCAGATAAATTTTTAGCGCACACACCAGCCCAATTCACTATTGCTTACGACCCTCAAGGTTTGTCTGCCAAAACTTTGGCGATTAAAACCATGCCTACATCGATGTTGGTCAGTCCTGAGGGGCAGGTGTTGTTTGTGCATTCTGGGTTTAGGACCGAGGAGGCGGGGCAGATAGAAGCACGGATTTTGAGCGCCTTGGGGAGGTAAGTCATGGTCGCCCCAATCAGTTGTAAATCATACCAAGCAATTTCTGAGGAGCTTGAGGCATGCGTAAATTGTCCCCATTAGGTGGTCTGCTGGTCATTTTATTGGCATTGGCGAGTCATGCCCAAACTTCTGCCTATCGATTTGCAGGCGTTGAAGTGCCCTCCCCCCTGCCCATTCAAAACGTCCAAGACGTTCACTGGGGTACCAAAGTGGACGATCCCTATCGTTTTCTTGAGCAAGTCAAAGACCCCGCTGTCGTCACTTGGATGCGCGGTCAAGCCGATGCGGCCGATGCCATTTTCAATCGCTTGCCGGGTCGCCAATCCATTTTGAACACTCTCAAAGAAAAAGATGCTGTGGGGGGCACTGTTGTTTCAAGCATTCAAAGAGCAGCCAGCAACCGTTGGTTTTATTTGATGCGACCCCAAGGCCAGTCTCAAGCCAAGTTGGTGTGGCGCGAAGGCGTCAGTGGTGAAGAAAAATTGCTGATTGATCCAGAGTTGATTAGCAAAGAAAAAGGCAAGCCTCACGCCATTCAAAGTTTTTATCCATCACCCGATGGCAAGCTCTTGGCTTATGGCATGCATTCTTCGGGCTCAGAAATTGGCAGCATGCATGTGATTGATGTGGCGACAGGCAGAGAAGTGTTGCCGCCCATTGATCGCATTCGATTTGCTGGTGTCAGTTGGCGTGAGAACGGCTCAGGTTTGTTCTTCTCGCGTCTGCGTCCGGGTTACGAGACCATGAAATCTACTGAGCGTTTTGCTGATACAGGTCGTTATTACTTGGACTTGAAGCAGCCCAAACCCGATCATTTGATTTTCAATGCATCAATGTATCCGCAGCTCAAACTTCCTTCATTTGCCACGGGCGGCATTGCTGAGTTGCCCGGATCAGACTTGGCCGCCATGGTGGTGTATTTTGGCGTAGACCGTCGATTAGCCATGTACGTAGCCAAGATGGAAGAAGTATTAGCAGGCAAAGCGCAATGGCGTGAAGTATTCAAGCAATCTGATGATGTACGTGAAGTCGATATGGGGCATGGCTTTGTGTATTTGCGCAGCGCATTGAATGCGCCACGCTTTAAAGTGTTGAAGCTCAAAGTGCCCGATTTGAATTTGGCACAAGCAGAAACGCTGCTTTCCGAAACTGAGGGTGTACTTCGTTCAATTAACGTGGCGAAGGATGCTTTGTACGTGACGCGGCGAGAAGGTGTGAACACTTCACTGCTCAAATTTCCGGCGGGTATAAGCGATGATGTAAGTCGAGCTAATGTCACCCAAAGGGTGGGCTTGCCTTTGGAGGGCAATGTCACAGTCGTTAGCAGTCCAAATCATTCTGAATTGGTCGTCGCCATCAGCAGCTGGACACAAGCATTGCGACGCTACGTTTATTCGGCAAGCTCAGGGCAATTTGTTCGTTTGCTTTTGACGCCGCCAGTTGAACCTGTACAGAAAGTTGAAATTGTGGCGCGAGAAATCATGGTGCCAAGCCACGATGGTGTCAGGGTACCGATGTCCATTATCATGCGCGCAGATACGGTGCTCAACGGTCAGAACCCCACCATCTTGTATGGCTACGGTGCTTATGGCATCACAGAGGAGCCAGGTCGCAGTAATGGCGTCATCGCCTGGGTTGAGCGGGGTGGTATTTATGCATTTGCGCATGTGCGTGGCGGCGGTGCATTGGGCAGTCAGTGGCACATGGCGGGTCACAAGACGACCAAGTTCAACACTTGGAAAGACGGCATTGCCACCGCAGAATGGTTGATTGCCAATGGATATACACGTGCATCTAAGTTGGGCATCTATGGTGGCAGTGCAGGGGGCGTATTTGTAGGACGTGCCATCACGGAGCGCCCAGACTTATTTGCGGCCGCAGTGCCTTCTGTGCCCGTGCTGGACATGGTTCGCTCAGAGCAACGCGCCAATGGTGTAGCCAACATTCCTGAATACGGTACGGTCAAAGTGGAAGCAGAGTTTCATGCCTTGCTGCGCAACAGTGCTTACCACGCGATCAAAGATGGCATAAAGTACCCGGCCACCATGCTGTTGCATGGTGTTAACGACTCTCGAGTGGATGTGTGGCAGAGTTTAAAGTTTGCATCGCGCATTGCAGATGCACAAAAGGGGCAACAAGCTGTTTTGCTGCGACTGGACTTTCAAGCGGGGCATGGAGCTGGCTCCAGTGCAGATCAAGGCATGCAACGCACTGCAGACTTGCAGTCATTTATGTTGTGGCAAAT
>CANKOT010000241.1 GCA_947484245.1 Comamonadaceae bacterium | reverse complement strand
TGGCCAATGCCGGTGCTCGCTTTGCCATCTACGACATGGAGCACACGGGGTTGGGGTATGAAACTCTGAAATGGTTGTTTGCCACATGCCGTGGTTTGCCCATCGAACCCATGGTGCGCGTGCCCACCGGCGAGTACACCTGGATTGCCCGTGCATTGGACATTGGCGCGCGCGGCGTCATGGTGCCCATGGTGGAAAATCGCGCACAAGCCGAGCGTTTGGCGCAGGCTTGCCGTTATCCGGGTGTAGGCCGCAGGGGTGCTGCATTTGGTTTTGCCCAATGCGATTACATGGGCGGCGATGTGGCCGAAAAAATGCGCCAATACCATGAGCGTACTTTGCTGATTGCCCAGATCGAAACCGAGAGAGGTTTGGAAAATGTGGAAGAGATTGCTGCGGTAGATGGGGTCGATGTTTTGTGGGTGGGCCACTTTGATTTGTCGAACTTCATGGGCATCCCCGCACAATTTGACCATCCCAAATTCACAGCCGCCATGACGCACGTGGCCCAAGTTGCGCGCAAGCATGGCAAGGTCGCCGGGTTCATGGCCACCGATCAAGTTTGGATAGAGCGCGCCAAGGGCATGGGCTACACCATGCTGGCTGCTGGCACCGACACTGGTTTGATGCAACAGGCCTTTGGTCAGTTAATTGATGGCATTAACTAATTGGGGTCAAATAATTGGGGTCAGAGCAACATTAATTTCCAACCAGTGGGCCGAATAAATGGGGTCAGATCAACATTAATTTGGTCAATCAAAAGGGGCAGAGACTAAGGGGGGCTTCCTCATGGTGGGGTACCACAAATCGTCAGCCCCCCTTAGTCTCTGCCCCTTTTGATTGGAAATTAATGTTGCTCTGACCCCATTTATTCTCGGCCCACTGGTTGGAAATTAATGTTGCTCTGACCCCAATTATTTTGAAGAATCGTTCACCATGAAAATTACTGATATCCGAATTCATGTTCTCAAGAGTCCTCTTGCTGAGCCCTTTGCGTTTTCTCAAGCTTGGGTCAAGCAGCGATCGGCTACCCTGATTGAGATTTTGACAGATGAGGGCATCAGCGGCTGGGGTGAATCTTTTGCGCAGGGGTTAGAGCCTCCAGAAATTGCTGCGACTGTGATTGACAAGTCCTTAAAGCCATTGGTCATCGGCGCCGATCCGCTGGACATTGAAGTGCTGTGGCACCGCATGTACAACATGACGCGTGACTTTGGTCGAAAAGGTTCGGTCATCTCAGGCATCAGTGCCGTGGACATTGCGCTTTGGGATATTGCGGGCAAGTTCTACGGTCAACCCATCTACAAGTTGTTGGGGGGTGCCTTTCGCCTTCAAGTCAAACCCTACGCAACCGGCTTTTATCGCATCAAAGGCCAAGGTGAAGCGCAGCGTTTGGCAGATGAAGCCATTCGCCATTTCGAGGCTGGATTCACCCTGATGAAAGTCAAACTCGGTTACGGTGTTGACGACGACATTGCGTGCATGAATGCCATTGGCAAGGCGATTCAAGGCAAGCCCATCAAGTTAATGATTGACACCAACCATGCCTATGGCCGCGCTGAGGCCTTGCGTCTTGGGCGAGCACTTGAGGCATATGACCTGCTTTGGTACGAAGAACCCGTGGTGCCTGAGGATATTCAGGGCTATGTAGAAATGAGGCAAAAACTCAGCATGCCCATTGCCGGTGGTGAAAACGAACACACGCTTTATGGCTATCGCGAGCTGCTGGGTGCGGGCGGCCTGGACATTGCACAACCTGATTTGGGTTCTTGTGGGGGCATTAGCGCAGGCCGTCATATCGTGGCGCTGGCTCAATCACATGGCGTTCAAGTCAATCCGCATGTTTGGGGTTCGGCCATCGCGCAGGCTGCATCGCTTCAACTGATTGCAGCGCTTCCTGTGGCGCATCATTCTTTGTTTGCGCAGCAACCACTTCTTGAATACGATCGATCCTCTCACCCCTTCCGTCAGCAACTGACCACCACGCCCATTGAGCTGGTCGATGGTTGGGTGAATATTCCTTCAAGGCCTGGCCTTGGCATAGAAGTAGATCGAAGCATCTTGGACAAGTACCGCAGTTGATTCAAATAATGCATCACAATTGCGGATAAGACTAAAAATTTAAAAGGAGACACTTTCATGTTCAAAAAACTAGCCTGCTCAACACTCATGGGTGTGGCACTCATGGCTGTCACTGCTGTTCAAGCACAGACCGCCTTCCCCGCCAAAGCCATTCGCATCGTGGTGCCCTTTGCTGCTGGCGGCACCTCAGATATTTTGGCACGCACCATTGGCCAAAAGTTAACCGAGTCTTGGGGCCAGCCCGTGGTGGTTGAAAACCGCGCCGGTGCCAATGGCAATGTTGGCGCAGACCATGTGGCCAAGTCGGCACCCGATGGTTACACCTTGTTGCTGTCAGACGTTGGTGCTTTGGCCATCAACCCCAGCGTGTACCCCAACATCCCTTATGACGTGGTGAAAGATTTTTCACCGGTGGGCATGGTGTCTTATTCGCCTCACGCATTTGGCGTGCATCCTTCAGTGCCGGTGAACACTGTGAAGGAACTGATTGACTACGCCAAAGCCAATCCTGGCAAGCTCAACTTCGCCATTTCTGGCACAGGCGGCGCGCCACATTTGGCAGGCATTGCATTTGCCCAACGCACTGGCATTAACTGGGCCTACATTCCTTACAAGGGCGGCTCACAAGCGGTGGCCGATGTGGCCAGCGGACAAGCCAACGTCATCATGAATGGCATGCTGGCCACTTACCCCACCATGAAATCGGGCCGCATTCGGGCCTTGGCTATTTCCAGCGCGCAGCGTGTAGGTTCAGCCCCCGAGGTGCCCACCATTGCCGAAACGCTGCCTGGTTTTGAAACAGGTTCTTACCAAGGTTTGCTGGCCCCTGCAGGCACACCCCGCGATGTGGTGGGCAAGTTAAATGCAGAGGTTGCCAAAATTTTGGCCACGCAAGAGATGCGCGAAAAACTGGCAGTGTTGGGCACTGAAGTGCGCACTGCGCAACCTGAGGCACTGGGTACTTTCATTGCCGCTGAGAAAATTCGATGGGCTCAGGTGATTAAAGAGTCGGGCATCAAGTTTGACTGACAGCCTGTGGGGGTCTACTTCACGGGTATTCCCTGCTGAGCATTGAAGATTTTTATGGGATAGTTTTCTCATCAATTAACAGGTCGCACAACATGTTGAAAAAATTTCTTCACCCCTTTCTCATTTTTAGCTGCCTTGCTTTGATGGCACCTTGGGCCATGGCGCAGTCTTGGCCATCAAAACCCATTCGCATTGTTTTGCAATTTCCCCCGGGTGGTTCCACGGATGCTGTGGCCCGCATCTTGGCGCAATCCATGACGGCTTCTTTGGGGCAACCTGTTTTGGTTGAAAACCGCCCCGGCGCGGATGGCGCCATTGCAGGCGAGTTTGTGGCCAGAGCTGAACCCGATGGTTACACATTTTTCTTGGCTTCCAACACGCCCATGATGCAAGTGCCCTTGCTCAAAAAGAACCCGCCCTACGACGCCGTTAAAAGCTTCACGCCAGTTTCGCTGGTGGGGCGGTATATTTATGTGTTGGTT
>CANKOT010000240.1 GCA_947484245.1 Comamonadaceae bacterium | reverse complement strand
TCCAAATTGCCTTGATCGCTTGTGGTCAGCTGAAACTTTAAGATAGAGAGAATAGACATGATTGACTCAACCAGCTGGATGACGGTTTACCCGGAAATCGTGTTGCTGGTCATGGCCTGCGTCATTGCGCTGGTAGACCTGCTGGTCACAAGCCCTAAGCGCACTGTGACTTATGTTTTAAGTTTGGTGTCTCTCGGTGGCGTGGCACTGCTGCATGCCTTCTACGCCGATTCAGGTCACACACTGTATGGCTTTGGTCGTTTGGTGGTCAGTGATCCAATGGGCCATTGGCTCAAGTGTTTCGCCACCATCGCCGTCATGGTGACCTTGGTGTACGCAAGACCTTACGCCGCCGATCGCGACATGTTGCGCGGGGGTGAAATTTTCAGCTTGTCTGTGTTTGCATTGCTGGGCATGAGCGTCATGATTTCAGGCCAAAACTTTTTGGTTTTGTATTTGGGACTTGAATTGCTGACTTTGTCCAGCTATGCCCTGGTGGCCTTGCGCCGCGACAACACACAGGCCACTGAGGCGGCCATGAAGTACTTTGTCTTGGGTGCCATGGCTTCTGGCTTCTTGTTGTATGGCATGTCCATGCTTTATGGTGCGACAGGTTCTTTGGACTTGGCCACTGTTTTCAAAGTCATTGCCAGCGGCCAAGTCAAACACCAAGTGTTGGTATTTGGTTTGGTGTTTGTGGTGTCTGGTTTGGCATTCAAGCTGGGTGTGGTGCCTTTCCACATGTGGGTACCCGATGTTTATCAAGGTGCCCCAACAGCGGCTACCCTCATGATTGCAGGGGCGCCTAAGTTCGCGGCATTTGCCATCACCATTCGTTTGTTGGTAGAGGGCTTGTTGCCGATGGCCATCGATTGGCAGCAAATGTTGGCCCTCTTGGCCATTGCCTCATTGTTGGTGGGTAACTTAGCGGCCATTGCACAAACCAACCTGAAGCGCATGCTGGCTTATTCCACCATTGCCCAAATGGGTTTCGTGCTGATTGGTTTGATGTCTGGCGTGGTCAGTGGCAATGCGGCCATGGGAGCCAACGCCTACAGCTCGGCCATGTTCTATGTCGTAGGTTATGTCCTTACCACCTTGGCAACATTTGGCATTATCTTGTTGTTAGCCCGTCAAGGTTTTGAGAGCGAAGAAATTACCGATCTGGCTGGCTTGAACAACCGCAGCCCTTTGTATGCAGGCGTCATGGCCATCTGCATGTTCTCCTTGGCAGGCATTCCACCTATGGTTGGCTTCTATGCAAAGTTGTCTGTCTTGCAAGCGCTGGTCGCATCTGGCCATACGGCAGACATTGCATTGGCAGTTTTTGCTGTGTTCATGTCGCTCATTGGTGCTTTCTATTATTTGCGCGTTGTGAAAGTCATGTACTTCGATGAGGCTGTCACGGCCACGACGGTCACAGCTGGAGCAGACGTTCGCATTGTCTTGTCACTCAATGGCTTGTTGATCTTGGTCTTGGGTATTGTGCCCGGCGCTTTGATGTCACTGTGCGCACAATCAGTGTCCCAGATGTTGGCCAATTGAACAGGGGCACAAATCCTGCATGAAAGTCCTTAACCTTCAGTGCGCTGGCATGCACAATTTTGAAGGCTGGTTTGGCTCTGAAGAAGATTATCAGTCGCAACGCGAAAGGGACTTGGTGGCTTGCCCGCTGTGTGCCAATACGCAAGTGCGCAAATTGCCCTCTGCACCTCGCTTGAACTTAGGAGCTGCTGAGCCGCGAAATTCAAAGCCAGAGATCCAAACGCAAGAAGTTTCTGCAAATGCTGGTGCTACAACTGCGGCACCTTCTCCTCATTTACCTGCCGTGACAACTCAAGCTGCAGCGGCCGCTGCTGCCAGCTTGGCGCAGGTGCATCCTGAAACGGTGCAGATGGTGCAAGAGGCCTGGATGAAGATGGTCAAGCACGTTATTGCCAACACAGAGGACGTGGGGCAAAACTTTGCAGAAGAAGCACGCAAGATGCACTATGGTGAATCGGAAGAGCGCAATATTCGAGGTCAAGCCTCGATAGAGGAGACGCAAGATTTACTCGAGGAGGGCATTGAGGTCATGCCCTTGCCCGTGCCTGATGCACTCAAGGGTGGGCTTCAGTAAGCACTGTACCAATCTTGTACAGCTGCAACATAGCGATGCACACCTTCCGTCACACTGGCGGCCTCTAGCGCGCCATAAGACAAGCGCTGGTAATTGGCCTCATGTGTCTGCGTCAATCCAAATGCAAAGCCAGGAATGGACGCTACTTTGAATTTCTCTGTCATGGCGCGGTTGAAGGCGATGGACTCAACGCCTTCTTTTAAGCCAGGCAGTTTCATCAGCACATAAAACGCCCCTTTCGTTTTGGGAAACTGCACCAAATCGCCCAAACCCTCTAAAGCTTTGTAAACCGTTTGACGCACTTGGCTCAGAGCTTGAACTTTAGGTTCAACCCATGGCTTGCCTTTTTGCAAAGCTTGCAATGCCAACAATTGAGAGGGCATGGGAGCGCAAATGAGGTTGGTGTCTTGGACCTTGTTCATGGCATCAAACAAGTCGGCTGGAAACACCACATAGCCCACACGCCAACTGGCCATGCCGTAGTTTTTGGACATGGAGTAAAAAGACAGGGTGTGCTTCATGGCACCCGGAATGCTGGCAGGTGAAAAGTGCTTCACACCTTCGTAGGTGAAGTACTCGTAGGCTTCGTCACTGAAGTGGTAAAGACCGCGTTGGGCGCAGAGGGCATTGATGGCGCGCAGTGAAGCTTCGGAATAAACAGCCCCTGTCGGATTGTTGGGGGATACAGTCAAAATGGCGCGCGTGCGCGGCGTGATGGCTGCAGCCATGGCTTCGACATTCAAACTGAAATCGTCATGGGTGGCCACAGGCACAGGCACACAACCGCACATGCGAATGGCCATTTCCTGGTTGAAATAAAAGGGCATGGGCAAGATGAATTCATCACCGGGGTCGGCGACGGCCAATACCGAATTCAAAAAGGCCATGTTGCTGCCTGCCGTGACCATGAGCATGGCTTCTGACCCTAATTGAACTTGGTTCTCATTCGACAGTTTGACTTGAATGGCTTCAACCAAACCAGGATGTCCACTGACGCCTAAGTACTTGTGCAAACTGCCATCGCCCATCAAACCGGGCAAGGCGGCAATGGCTTCTGCTGGGGGGCCGTAATTGACAACACCTTGGCCCAATGAAATGGTGCCGGGGTTGTTTCTTACCAAGGCCGCAATGGTGGGGATGATGGGGGTATCAACCCCGTCCATGCGAAGCGAATGACTTTTCATTTTTAAATCAAGTTGAGTTGAATCAAGGCTTTGAAAACCGGCCTGAGAATGCACAATTATCTCTTGGTATGACCCGCCTTGCTGAAACACCGTGTCAAGTTAACATGTGCCCCATGGCCAGCCCGTCTAAGTGAAGGATGGCTTTCAATCATTAGGAGACATTTATGAAATACAAAGTAGAAGATTTGAGAGTATTTGCTGAATCGCTTCTTTTGGCCAGTGGTCTTGAGGCCGACAAAGCCAAAGCGGTGTCAGATATTCTGATTGAAGGCGATTTGTTAGGTCACACAACC
>CANKOT010000239.1 GCA_947484245.1 Comamonadaceae bacterium | reverse complement strand
TTCGCACGCGGTCTAGCATGAGCGCTGCGCTGGCTTCTTGCACATCCACCAACTGCTGGGCAGCCACGCGCGATTGCTTGGCCAAATCGCCGGTCAGTGTGTCTAAAGTGGCGCGGCCCAAATTGAGACCCGCCACCAAGGCGCCCTCCACCTTCACATCAAACCAACTCTCTATGGAGCGCGATACGAACTGGTAAGACACCACATAAATGAGAACACCCGGCACGACGCCCACCAATGCAAAAATGGCCGCCAATTTAACCAGCAATCTGGAGCCAAATTGACCTTGACGTACGCGAATGATCAAGCGCGTTAGGCCCCAAAGCAGCCCCAACAATAGAAAGGCCGCCACCACGGTGTTGACCCAGTAAAGGCGGTCGTAATTGCGGTCGTAAAGGGCGCGGTTGCTGGTGGCTTGTGTTAAGAGCACCAACAAGCCCAAGCCAATGGTTAACAAAACAGCAACTCCAATGCCCACCAGCCAACGGACAGTTTTTGAAGCTTGTGCTCCCGTGACAATGCGATCTTGTTTGTTTTGGTTCATGTCAAAGACTTCAATGGCCGCGTTGGGTTAACGGCCCATGTCTGAAGTGAGGCGCAATGTTTTTTGCGTGGCCAAATTCCATTCGGCTTGGCTGCCTGCAGTCATCTGGAAAGGCCTTGGAAGCTGCGACACATCGAGCTTGAACTTAAAGACCAAGGTGTATTTGTTGTCGCCATCCAAGTCGGCAACATCAGCCAATTTCCAATTGACTGTTCTGCGAATGGCCGCTAAAGCTTCGGGCAAGGTTTCAAATGTTTGCGACAAGCTGCTGGCCAGCCCCACGGCGCCAATTGGCTCACGCGAAACATTCAAGCGCCACAAACGCGTGAGTGGTTGATAGGCCAATCGATAATGCCGCGACACGGCACCCAGTTTTTTGTCATACCAATACCAACGATCGCGCGTGAGTTCGGCTTCGGTGACAAAATAAATGGGCACGCCTTTTTGCAACGCATCTTCCACCACGGCACTCAAATCTAAGCGCAAGCTGCTTTGCAAAAGCAAAGCCCCGTCGGCACGCTCAAGGCGCAACTCAGCCACCTCCAAAGCAGGGCTGGCCGTGGTTTGGGCTGCAGCCGGCATAGCCAAAACAATGCTAGAAAACGCCAACACCGCTAGCACACGAAGCCAAAAGCTTGTGCGCCAAGTTTCATTCAATTCAGATTGAACGCTTTTCCAGCAGTGCGTAGTAAAAACTGTCATGTTCACCCATGACATTGTCGCGGAGACTGGCGTCTGAAGTGGCAATTGAGGGTGTTAAATGGCCAGGAGAAGGCAAGATCAGGGCGTCGGTGTTGTGCTGAACAAACGTTTCGATTTGAGTTGCACCCTCCGCCTTGAAAACCGAGCAAGTGCAATAAAGCAGCCTACCCCCCGGTTTGACCAGTGGCCAAAGCGCCTTGAGCAACTTGGCTTGAATACTGGCCAGTTGCTGCACATCAGTTTCGCGCCTTAGCCACCTGACATCGGGGTGCCGACGGCCAATGCCAGAGGCTGTGCAGGGCGCATCCAACAAAATGCCATCAAAAGTTTGGCCATCCCACCAATCTGCCGTATCGGCCGCATCGGCTGCAATGATTTGCGCCTTCACTTGCAGGCGATCTAAGTTTTGCTGAATACGCTCGCAACGTTTGGAATCCACATCCAAAGCCAGCACATTTGCAGAAGGGTCACACTCCAGCAAATGGCCGGTCTTGCCACCCGGCGCTGCACACGCATCCAACAAACGCAAAGGTGCCTCGGATTTTTTCAACCCGTTCAACAACAAAGGTGCAGCCAATTGTGCGGCGGCATCTTGTACCGACACATGGCCCCCCTCAAACCCCGGTAGCTGATGAACAGGTACCGCTTTGGCCAATTGTACGCCAACTTGAGCCACCGCTTTGGCGGACATGCCTAACGCTTCAAGCGTCTGCATATAAGTCGCCACACTTTGATGTTGGGTGCTCACGCGCAGTGTCATGGGGGCTGCCGATTGGGCGGCTTCTAAAATGGATTGCCATTGATCTGGATGATCATCTTGCAAACGTTTGATCCACCACGCTGGGTGATTCCACTTTGCCGTGATGTCTGCATCGGTGGTGCTGAGCAATGCTTCACGTTCTCTTAAAAACCGACGCAAGCAAGCATTGATGAACGGCGCTTGTGCTCGCATGTCTTTGCGCTTGCGGGAAGCCTCTACCGCTTGATTGACCAAGGTGTGCACCGGGTAAGGTGCCAAGTCGTCATGCCAACACAAGGCCAGCGCAGTGCAAAGCAAAGCATCGGCTTGAGCCGACGGTGCTTTGCGCGCTAGGCTTTTTCGAAGCGCAAGGGCACGACCCCACCAGCGCATGGCTTGAAACGACAAGGCCTGCACGCCTGGGCGAATGTCTTTGGGCACGGCATCGATGGTGGCCGTCATGGACCGGCCGCTGTGCACCGCTTGCGCCACACCTGCCGTGGCCTGTAACAACTGCCAAAGCGGTGCTTGTAAATTTTGCGGCAATGAGACCATTCAAAAAAGCAGCAACATCAGGTCTTCAAGCCAGCAAATCTGCAATGTCCAAAGTTTGTAAAGGCACAAACTTCACCTGCTTGGCCAACACGCTGGCCGGAAATTGCATCACGGCCTCGTTGTATTTGATGGCGGCTTTGTTGTAGGCGTCCATGAGAGGCCAAGCCTGTGCTTTGAGGCGATCAAACTTGTAGGGCAAGGGGTCAATAAACCAGGTGGCCTCGCCACTTTGGCCCGCACGCACTTCTGCTTTTGCCCAAGCCGCCAAGTCCAAGCGATTTTGATTGACCTTTTGCATGACCACCGGTGAAAGCGGTTGCGTCCTCGCAGCATCCAAACTGTCAGACAATTCTTCGATAATTTTAAGAAGATTTAAATCACGCTCATTTTTCAACAGCGCTTCGGGTAATGCCGCCTCTTCCATTTCGCTCAACATGTCGCGCATAGAGGCAGGCAAATTGCCCTGCAGCCACACCAAGACACGCAACAACTGCGCATCAACGGCAGCAAATTGTTTGGCCACGCTAGCGCGCAACACCACCAAACGGTTGTAAGCACCGACCGCCCAAAAAAACAGGAGCGCCAAAACAGAGCTGAAAATCAGAAGAGACATGTTGCCGTCATTGTGAATGAAAACATCCTCAAAACAAAACGCCTCTGGCCGTAGTAACGGTTCAGAGGCGTTGAACAATCCGGCCGAAACCAGATGTGGATCAGGAGTTCGAACCGGCAGCGTTGGCTGCGTCTTCGGTCAACTGTTGGGCTTCAGCCAATTCAACGGCTTCGGTTTCGGTAATGGCGCGGCGTTCTGCCTCGTCCATGGCATCTTTGGCGGCACGTGCTTTGTGATAAGCCAAACCTGTACCGGCAGGGATCAAACGGCCCACAATGACGTTCTCTTTCAAACCACGCAACTCGTCGCGCTTGCCCATGATGGCAGCCTCGGTAAGCACGCGGGTGGTTTCCTGGAAGGAAGCCGCAGAGATGAACGAGTCGGTCGACAAAGAAGCCTTCGTGATACCCAACAACAAGTTGCTGAAGGTTGCAGGAATTTTGCCAGCCGCACGCAGTGCATC
>CANKOT010000238.1 GCA_947484245.1 Comamonadaceae bacterium | reverse complement strand
ACTCAGGCATGTCGTCGGTGAAAGTGGCGCTGCCTGTCACATGCAAATGTGCAGACTCATGAATGACATCGGTGCCTTGCTGAATGCCCGAGACGGGCAACAAATTGTGCAAAGAAATGGGCGCGTTCATTTAAGCCACCTCCGTGGTTGTTTGGGTTTGTTCTTCAATGAAATCGATCACCAAATTGCGCGCTACCAAAGAGCGGTAGGCCCATGTGGCACGCAAGCCGTCTCGCGCCACAAAACTGGCGGCAATGGCGGCATCTAAATCGGATTCCTTCACATCGGCAGGCGCTTTGCCTTCCAACACGGCTTCAAGTTTGGGGGCTCTGCAAGGCGATGGGGCCAAGCCGTTGTATGCCAACTTCACGCCGCTCAATTTACCAGCCTTCAGGGTGTATGAGATGGCGGCACACGTGGCAGAAATATCTTGTTCAAAACGCTTGCTCACTTTGTGTGCGCGAAATACTTGCCCCGCTTGTGGCTTGGGCAACACCACCGCTTCAATGAACTCACCAGCTTGCAACACGCTTTGTTTTTGGCCTGTGTAAAACTTGTCCAAGGACACCGTGCGCGTTTTGTCGCCACGGCGCAAAGTAAGCGTGGTACCCAATGCCATTAAGCAAGGCATCGAGTCGCCAATCGGAGAACCGTTGGCAATGTTGCCGGCCAATGTGGCGGTTGAGCGGATGGGGGGCGAACCAAAGCGGCGCAGCACTTCGGCAAAATCGGGATAGACCTTGAGCACCAAGCCTTCAACTTCGGTGAGCGAAACCACAGCGCCGATGTGCCAAGCCTGAGGCGTGTCTTTGACTTGTTTGAGTTCTGACACATTGCCCAAATACACAATGTGATCAGGACGTGAGAATTGTTTGTTAACTTGCAAGCCCACTTCGGTGCTGCCAGCGAGCAAGGTGGCCGCGGGATGTTTGACCAAGTAATCGGCCACCTCGGCAATGGTGGCGGGCGACACAAATTCATTGCCTTTGCGCGTGCGCACCACGGGTTGAACAATGATGTCGCCTTCCAAACTCAGCGTTGCAGTGGCCGCACGTTGAATTTCTTTCAACAAGGGCACATCTGCTGAATCGTCCAGTTTGAGCGCAGCTTGATTGCCACACGCTTTGGATGCGGCTTCTAAAATGGGGGCGTAGCCTGTGCAACGGCACAAGTTACCACTGAGGGCGTCGCTGACTTCTTGGCGCTGCGGATTGGGATTGACTTGCACCAGATTCACCAAACTCATGACGATGCCTGGGGTACAAAAACCGCACTGCGAGCCATGACAATCGACCATGGCTTTTTGCACGGGGTGCAAAGCACCATCGGCTTTTTTCAAGCTCTCAACAGTCTTGATGGATTTGCCATCGAGGGAAGGCAGTAACTGAATGCAGCTGTTGACGGCTTTGTAATCAACCCCTTGGCCGCTGCCATTGAGTTCACCGACCATGACCACACAGGCCCCGCAATCACCCTCTGCACATCCCTCCTTGGTGCCTGTGCGATGCAGTTGCTCGCGCAGGTAATCTAAAACGGTGGTGGTGCGGCGCACACCTTGGGCTTCAACGATTTTGCCGTCAAGCACAAAACGCACTGTGTTGGTCACTTGGCTCATGATGGAATTAATTTGTTATAGGGTGTTGTGTAACATTTTATTGATTTCGACTTGCTCTCGTGCAACTTGCATGAGAAATAGTTGAGAACCTAAGAACCTCGGTAGGTCGAATAGCTCCAAGGACTGACCAAGAGGGGTACGTGGTAATGCTGGGAGACGTCGGCCACCCCAAAATCAAGGGTCACCAAATTTAAAAATGAAGGCTCCGGCAGGGAGACCCCTCTGGCCTTGAAATAAGCCGCCACATCAAAAGTAAGCCGATAGGTTCCTTTTTGCAAGCCAGCGTTGTCATACAAAGGGCCATCCGGATTTCGGCCATCCGCATTGAGTTTGAAGCTTTTAACCAAGGTGGCAAATTGACCCTCCGTGGTGTAGAGGCTAACTTGCATGTCCGCTGCGGGGCAGCCATGCATCGTGTCTAAAACGTGCGTACTCAAACCCATGGTGAATTTCCTTAAATCTGCCTACCGAAAGTGTATACACTTTTAACATTTGAAGCTATCATGATTCTGCATGGAACCCTCTTCAACACACGCTATTGTGAGCGCACTGACCAAAGCCATCGTGGAACATCGGCTCATGCCCGGTTCCAAATTGGCTGAACAAAAGCTGGCCACCCATTTCGGCGTCTCTCGCACATTGGTCAGGCAAGCCTTGTTTCAGTTGTCCCAAAACAAACTCATCCGCATGGAGCCGGCACGGGGCGCATTTGTGGCGGCCCCCTCGGCCGAAGAAGCCAAGCAAGTTTTTGCGGTCAGACGCATGTTGGAAATTCAAATGACGCGTGAATTTGTGCGCGACATCACACCCGCCAAAATTCGCGCACTGAAAGCGCACACCAAACAAGAAAAAGAAGCCATCTCCCAAGAAGACGTCAGGGGTCGCACTGAGTTGCTGGGTGATTTTCACGTTCGCATTGCAGAGCTCATGGGAAATCCCGTGTTGGCGCAAATTTTGGGGGAGCTCATATCTCGCTGCTCACTCATCACCCTGATGTATCAGTCGCTCAACGCTGCACAACACTCAGCCCATGAACACGACGCCATCGTGGAAGCCATGGCCCAGAAAGACGCCGATTTGGCAGCCCGCCTCATGGAAGAACACCTAGGCTTTGTAGAGCAGAGCTTGAGCTTCCACAAAAAAATACCCACCCACGATATTGCATTGGCCTTGTCATGACCTACTCAGCCTACGACGCAACGGCGCCCTACCCCCGCGACCTCCAAGGTTACGGCCGCATACCGCCCCATGCGCAATGGCCCGGACAAGCTCGCGTGGCCGTGCAGTTTGTTTTGAATTACGAAGAAGGCGGCGAAAACTCCGTGTTGCATGGCGATGCAGGCTCTGAGCAGTTTTTGTCTGAAATGTTCAGACCTGCCGCTTATCCAGATCGCCACATCAGCATGGAAGGTATCTACGAATATGGTTCCCGTGCCGGTGTTTGGAGAATTTTGCGCGAGTTTGAAAAGCGCAAATTACCCTTGACGGTTTTTGGTGTGGCCACTGCCCTGCAAAAGCACCCCGACCTGCTGGCTGCGTTCCAAGCGTTGGGGTACGACATTGCTTGCCATGGCTTGAAATGGATTCACTACCAAAACATTGATGAAGCCACCGAACGTGCGCACATGGCTGAAGCCATAGACATCTTGCAAAAGCTCAGCGGCGAGCGGCCACTGGGGTGGTACACCGGCCGCGACAGTCCGCGCACGCGGCGTTTGGTTGCAGACTTTGGTGGCTTTGAATACGACTCAGACTACTACGGTGACGACCTGCCTTTTTGGATGAAGGTTGAAAAGAGTGATGGCCAAATAGCACCCCAATTGATCGTGCCATACACCTTAGATTGCAATGACATGCGGTTTGCTTTACCCCAGGGTTATTCTCACGCCGATCCGTTTTTTCAGTACATGAAAGACACCTTCGATGCCCTCTACAAAGAAGGCGATCCGCAAGGTTTGAATCGTCCCAAGATGATGAGCATTGGCATGCATTGCCGCTTGTT
>CANKOT010000237.1 GCA_947484245.1 Comamonadaceae bacterium | reverse complement strand
TCTTCATCGTGCCGCTGGGCCTTGACTTGTGGATGAAGGCAGAGGGCATCACCAACGTTCACCGAATGGACTGGTGGCAGTCCTTTCGCGTTAAGGCGGCCACGGGCGAAGTCACAATTCACTTTGTGCCGGTGCAGCATTGGTCAAGCCGCACGCCTTGGGACCGTAACGCCACGCTTTGGGGTGGCTTCGTGGCGCAAGCCGAGGTGAACAAGCAACCGTTCTCAATGTTCTTCTCGGGCGACACTGGGTACTCGAAAGACTTCGCCGATATTGGCGCACGCTTCGGCGGCTTTGACTTCTCGCAGATTGCTGTGGGCTGCTACCTGCCACGCTGGTTCATGCAGCAACAGCATGTCAACGAAGAAGACGCGGTGCAGATCCATCTAGACGTCAAAAGCAAGCTCTCGATGGGCGTGCACTGGGGCGCCTTTCGACTGTGCGACGACGCCATCGATGCGCCCATCGACGAGTTGCCCAAGGCAAGAAGCAAGCTTAGCGTAGCGGACGATGCCTTCGTGTTGTTTGCCTTGGGTGAAACGCGGGTACTAAGGCGTGGGCTGAAGTCTCAGGACTAGTTAGGTGATTCATTTAAGAACTCGCGTTCAACATAGGTCTGCCGATAGCAACCTAATTTGTAGTGAGTTCACATTCTTAAGATGCAAACGACCTTTTCTTGAGGAAATATTTTATAACCCAGTGAATTCATTGAGGAAAGCAGTAGCCCATAGGAGTCTTCACACTGCTAGGGTCGAAAGTTAGAAACACGCGTCGCCCACCCTCAAGAACATTACAGCTTTTGTTGCTTGACCCAAACTTCGCTGCGTCTCCAAAGCTCAGCGGCCAATTCAGAATTTTGCCCCAACGCTGCTGGTTGCTGCGGTTTAGAGTCTGCATAGTACAAGCCAGACTCTAGTTGGGGCGCATGCATTGCGCAGTGCAATGTTGTGCGTGCCCCTTCCTCCGGTGTCAGAAAACCTCGCAGCCTTAAAAATGGACGGGCCCAGTTGGGCAGGGCGCGCCAGATCTCGGTGTCCACAACGCCAGGATGTAAAGAGTATGTTGAAACGGTAGTTCCTTGAACGCGCTTTGCCAGTTCTGCGCTAAAGAGCAAATTGGCTAGTTTTGAAACTGCGTATTCCTCAATGCCAGTCCACGAATGGGTTGGCTGACACAAGGCATTCCAATCAATACCTGCTGTTCGCTTGTGGGCACGGCTTGATACAGTGACGATGCGAGAAAGACCTGAAGATTGCAATTTTTCAAGCAGCAATTGAGTCAGCAAAAAGTGACCTAAGTGATTAACGCCAAAAGTCATCTCAAATCCATCTTTGGTTAGACCTCTCAGACCAGCCACCCCTGCGTTGTTGACAAGAAGATGTAAGGGCAAATTGAGTTCAAGAAAAAGTTGTGCGCACGCCCTAACTGATGCAAGGCTAGCCAAATCCAAAGGCAGAAATATGGCCTGCTCATCAACTGTTAGCGATTTGATGTGATCTAAAACAGGTTGAGTTCTTTCAAGTGAACGTCCTGCAATAACGACTTTAAAACCCTTTTTCGCTAATTCAATCGCAGTAATGCGACCAATTCCAACATTGCCTCCAGTAATTAGTGCTACTTGGCCTGGAATATAAAACTCTTGGTTCATTGCAGAAGACTTTTCAAATTGCATTAAATGATTGACATGAGGGTGCCAGCAAGTTGTGACTGAATCAAGACAACTTAAAACAGGAGCACTTCTCAAGCTAGCATGCGAGGAAAGAGCAGTCGCATCAATACGTCATCTTGTTTTCATTAAATAGACATGGTGCAGGTCTAAATTGCAAAGGGACAACTCTTGGAGCTGTCATCCCTCAATTCAAGGAGAATCTGAATGACATCTGAAAACCATGTACATGAAGTCGACGTCGAAGGTGATTTTGCGGATGAGTTTGAGAGCCCTAGCGAAAACCATCGCATGGCTGCGCATCATTTTTCTGAAGCTGCCAAAGAGCATGAGCTTGCTGCTGATGCCTACGATGCAGGTAACCAAGCTGTATCAGAATTACATTCTTTCAAGGCCTATCGCCACCAATTGAATGCAGTGCAGTATTCCGAAATTGCAGTGATGGAAGCTTTTGAGTTGAATGAAATCAATGAAATTTGATTGAATCAAAGATCGACTCGTTTGTGCGAGTCGATCTTGCTAAAGCTACAGAAGTAGTTTTCCTGAATCATCAAAAAATGGAAAAGGACCTGCGCTGGAGACAGCGGGCACATGATGCGTTACAAGTCCCTCGCCATTCCACCAGTGAAGCAAGTAGCCTGGTGGTTCCATCCTATACATGGAAGCTGCATCTTCTGCGATATCCAATTGAACGGTATGAGCAGTGCTAGGAGAAGTCATCACAGCCCGGCCTCCAACAGTTGCTCTAATGTTTCGGTGCAAGTGGCCACAAATTACGAGCTGTACTTGAGGATGAAGGCTGAGGATGTTGGCAAACTCTTTCTGTCCATCAAGGCCGATATCATCCATGTGTCCAATACCTGTTTTAAATGGTGGGTGGTGAATCATGACCAGAGTCGGCATATCTGGTTCTTGTATCAAAGCATCTTCAAACCAATTGAGTCGACTTTGGCATAACAACCCACTGCTATGGCCTTGATTCACACTGTCAAGACCAATAATCCGAATAGGCCAGTTAGGTGAGGTCGCTGAGTATTGCCAAAATCCAGTTTCTGTAATCCATGGATGGTCTTTAAAAACGACTCGCATGTTGTCGCGATCATCATGGTTTCCGGGAATCAGCAAGTAGGGAGCTGGTAAATTAGTCAAAAATTTACGCAGTATTTGATATTCTTCAATTGAACCTTCATCTACTAAATCACCCGTAATTACAATTAAATCAGGTGTTTGTGGTAATTGACGAAGATGATCAATGGCGACACCTAACATCAACGATGTGTCCACTCTTTTGTAGGCAAGTCGGCCAATAGGTTTGATGTGTGTGTCTGATAGTTGGGCTATTAACATAAAAAATCCAAGTGAAAACAGCCAGGCTTGCCCTGGCTGTTAGTTTTAAATTGCAACACGGGCAACTCAGTTTGAATTACTCCATCAGACCCTCAGTTGCCTTGATCAATTCGGGCAATGCAGCTTCTGGTGTCTTTTCTCCACGCATCACGGCAGCCACAACATCACGTTGTGCACGCCAAATGCGAACTGACTGGCCACCTGGGTAACCGCCCCAAGGCAATGACTTGTCAATTTGCGTTGTAGCAGTTCTGAAGTTGGGGTTCTTGTCATAGAAAGGCGCCAAGTAATCAGCACCTAAGGCTCGCTGGTTGGTAGGCAGGTAGCCTGTCATTTCGACCACAATTTTTTGAGCTTCAGGGCTTGTAACAAACTTGATAAAGTCCCATGCAGCTTTTTGCTTGGCAGGATCTTTGGCCAACATGACGACGGCATTTCCACCTGTTGGAACACCACCTTGCGTTTTGTTGTCAAGGGGGAAGCGAGCAGTGCCCCATTCAAATTTGCCACCCACCATGTCTGTGACAATTTTCAAGTGTGCAGGGGTGCTGAACAAAATGCCGGTTTTACCAGCACCAAATTGTTGACGGGACTGATCCCAGTCAACCAATTGCATTTT
>CANKOT010000236.1 GCA_947484245.1 Comamonadaceae bacterium | reverse complement strand
GCGCACTTGCGGTGCAGTCTCGGGCTTGCGCAAACCTTGTGAACGTTTCTCCAGCAAAGGCTCTAAAGAAATGCCGTCAATCAGGTCCACAGGGTCAAGCACATTGCCTTCTGACTTGCTCATCTTCTTGCCTTGAGCATCGCGCACCAAGCCGTGGATGTAAACGTGTTTGAAAGGCACGCGACCCGTAAAGTGCGTGGTCATCATGATCATTCGAGCCACCCAGAAGAAGATGATGTCGTAGCCTGTGACCAATACCGATGAAGGTAAGTACAAGTCGTAGTCTTGAGTTTTGTGGGTGCCTGAAGCGGCGACGGCCTCGGGCCAACCCATGGTGGAAAAGGGTACCAGCGCAGAGGAGTACCAGGTGTCCAGCACGTCTTCATCGCGCTTGAGTTTTTTGCCGGGGCCTTTGGCATCGGCTTGCGCTTGTGCCTCAGCTTCTGACTCGGCCACATACACATGGCCTTCTTCGTCGTACCAAGCGGGAATTTGATGGCCCCACCACAGCTGGCGTGAAATACACCAATCTTGAATGTTGTTCATCCACTGGTCGTATGTATTGACCCAGTTTTCGGGCACAAAACTCACTTGACCGGTGTGCACGGCATCAATCGCTTTTTGTGCAATGCTTTTGCCAGAGGGGTCTTGCGGGCTGACCTTGTTGACCGCCACAAACCATTGGTCTGTCAGCATGGGCTCCACCACTTGACCGGTGCGTGCACAAATGGGCAGCATCAGTTTGTGCGGCTTGATTTCAATCAGCAAACTTTGAGCTTCCAAGTCTTTGATCACAGCCTTGCGGGCTACAAAGCGGTCCATGCCTTGGTAGGCTTTGGGGCCGTTTTCATTCACAGCGGCCGTCAATGTGAAGATGGTGATGAGGGGCAAGTTGTGACGCATGGAACATGCGTAGTCGTTGGCATCGTGTGCGCCCGTGATCTTCACGCAACCGGAACCAAATTCACGGTCAACAAAGTCGTCTGCAATGATGGGGATTTGGCGATCGCACAAAGGCAGATCTACTTTTTTGCCCACCAAATGTTTGTAGCGTTCGTCTTCGGGGTGAACGGCCAACGCGCCATCGGCCAGCATGGTTTCCGGACGGGTGGTGGCAATGGTCATGCCTTTTTGCATCACGCCATCAATGAGTTGAGGGCCATCGGCAAACGGGTACAAGATGTAGTGCATCTTGCCATCGGCCTCGATGTTTTCAACCTCCAAATCGGACACCGCACTTTGCAGCACAGGATCCCAGCTCACCAAACGCTTGCCGCGGTAAATGAGGCCTTGCTCGTACAACTTCACAAAGGTCTCGGACACCACATTGGACAACTTGTCGTCCATGGTGAAGTACTCGCGCGTCCAATCCACGCTGTCGCCCATGCGGCGCATTTGCTCGGTGATGGTGTTGCCAGATTGTTCTTTCCACTCCCAGACCTTGGACACAAAGTTTTTGCGCGCCACGTTGGGTGTGGGGCCCATGTCATGGCGACTGATGCCCTGGCCTTGTAATTGGCGTTCCACCACAATTTGCGTGGCAATGCCAGCGTGGTCTGTGCCAGGAATCCAAGCGGTGTTGTAGCCCATCATGCGGTGGTAGCGTGTGAGGCTGTCCATGATGGTTTGGTTGAACGCATGGCCCATGTGCAGGGTGCCTGTGACGTTGGGAGGAGGCAACTGGATGGCGAAGTTGGGCGCGTCTGCTTGAGGCGCCTGAGTGCCGCGGTGCCCTGCGACGCCATAGCCACGCTTTTCCCACTCAGGACCCCAATGGGCTTCAAGGGCGGCAGGCTCAAAAGACTTGGACAGGCTCTCAAGGCCAGGTTGCTGAATGGCGGGGGTGGTCTCGTTGCTCATGGGCTAGGTTGGTTGAGATTGCCAAGGGGCAATGTCAAGAATGGACTAAAGCCATGATTTTAATGGGCTAGCGCCCAGTTTTCGAGAGTCAGGACAGGATCTGGCTCAGTTCTTCGCAGATTCAATGCAATCTCGCAGGATGGAAGCATCGCCGACCTGATTGGCCAGCAGCAGAATCAAGCGCATATTGAATTGTTCTGATTGTTCTGCGCTAAGTCCTTCATGCGCATTCAACAATTGCTCATAAAAACCATCGGCGTCTTGCAAGTTCAGTTCTGTTTTCATCATGGTGAGTCCGAATTGAATCAAAGGCACAAAGAGGTGGCTACAGCGGCAATCAAATCACCATTCACAGCTTGGCCGGTGTCTGCTAAATAACCATCGGGTCGAAGCACGGCCCAACCGCCGGCTGGCACCGCGGCGCAGGCGCTTTTCAAATGGCCTTGCTTGTCCCAAATGTATTCGCGAGCTTGTGCGCTGTCGCCTTTGGCAAGGACTTGCACGCATCGAACAGGCAGGCCTGAAGTGCTGAGTTCTTGAAGTCGTTTGAGCGACGCCTTGGACTGCTTGCCAAATACCAAAATGAGCAAACGGCCGTCGGCCCATTGAAGCAGGTCATTCAGTGTGCCTGTTTTTCCTGGACGCCATTGAATCTTGACGTTTTGAATCGAGGTGCCGCCCTTGTTTCCGCAGACCCTTGAGCCGCGGTATGTATTGGCGACTGCCATGCGCCCGGTGTTGATCAGAGAACGTGCGAAAGGGAATTGCTTGGCCAAGCTGATGGTGGCTTTTCGAAAGGCGCGCTCTACGCCATCTGCAGGTCGTAAAAATCGTGCCGTACGGCGCGTGACTTTCACGTTTTCTTGCGCAGCCTCAAGCCGCTCATCGTTGTAACTTTCAAGCAGTGCTGCGTCGGCATTGCCGCGCAATACCGCTGCCAATTTCCAAGCCAAATTGTCCGCATCGGCCACGCCGGTGTTGCCACCCCGCGCGCCAAAGGGGTTCACAATTTTGGCCGTGTCGCCCATGAAAAACACGCGGCCCATGCGCAAGTTGGTCAGGCACTGGCTCTTGTAGGCATAGGGGCCCACCCACACAATGTCAACCTTGACCTTCTTGCCAAATTGACGCTCTAAACGCTCGCGCACCACGTCTTCACGGCTGATGTAGGCAGCATCGGCGTTGGGTTCCATTTGGTAGTCAATGCGCCAGACATCGTCGGCCATCAGATGCTGCCAAACAGCACGGTTTTCATTGAAGGGCGCTTCAATCCAGGTGTGGCGTTCGGTGGGGGGGTGCGTGTCAAAGCGCACATCGGCAATGCACCAACGGTCATCGCCTTTTTTGCTTTCCATGCCGACGCCAGTCCAGGCGTGAAACGGGGTATGCGATCCCGTGGCATCGATCACATGTTCGGCTTGAAGTTGGTAAGTGCCTTCGGGTGTTTCAACGCTGAGTGTTGCAAAGTCTTTGTTTTGCTTGAAGGCTGTGACGCGTGATTGCCAGCGCAAATCGACAGAGCCCAGTTCTTGAATTCGCTCTACCAAGTAGCCTTCAATGTAGAACTGTTGGATGTTGATGAAGGCAGGTTGCTCTGAAAGACTGAAATTGCTTTGCTGCTTGAGGTCAAAGTTGTAGACCTCATCATCACCCGCAAAAGTACGGCCCACACTCCACTGAATCCCTTTTTTGGCAATGCGATCAAACACGCCCAGCTTGTGAAAAATTTCCAGTGATTTTTGGGTGTAACAAATACCGCGCGAGGAGGCGCCTTTGACACCT
>CANKOT010000235.1 GCA_947484245.1 Comamonadaceae bacterium | reverse complement strand
GCAGCTCGCTGGCGGCCATGCCAGCGTAGGCAAACAAAGTACCTGTGCCACCTTCGATGTCCACCCATGAGTCAATGCGCGTGGCACCTGTGTGGGCTGAAATGGCATACAGCTCTTCTTTGCGTTCACCCAAATATTTGGCCAATGCGCGAAGAGCTGCTGCGCGTTGCTGGAAACCCATGGCCAACATACCATTGAGGCCCGTGGTTCGGCCGTATTGAAGGGCTTCTGCAAAGTCCAAGGACTCGGCATGGGCAAAGGCCACTTCTTTCCCATTGATGGCGCTGTGAAGGGCTTGGGCGGGTTGTTGGCCGACCCAATGTCCAGCGACAAAACTTTGAAGAACGGTGGTCATGTGTGAAAGTCCCATGTTGGCTTGATTGTTCAAAAATGTGCAGTGGGAAACGAGTGATGCAATTAACCGACCGCGTAGACTGGAAATATTATGCATGTTTTAAAAATTCAAAAATGCAATTCACAGCCAAGGGTAAACCCTTTAATGTTGTTCCAACTATTCCTTTTCATCTGATTGCCTTTACTCAGCAATCCAGATCACTCAATGACACAATGCCGAGCATGAAATTATGGTTTTACATTTTGGGTGTTTCATTCAGTCTTTCCAATGCTTTGGCACAAACTGCTGAAGGTAAATCATCCGGCTTTGAACTCATGACCAGCAAGCAATACGGCAATTGCATTGCTTGTCACGACATGCCGGGTGTTCAAGGCATGGTCAGCAATTTTGCGCCCTCTCTCAAAGGTGTGGGTCAAAAATTTTCTGCTCAAGAATTGACACAATGGGTGGTGGATGCTCGCAAAATCAATCCAGACACCTTGATGCCACCTTTTGGCAGCACGCATGAATTAAAACTTGTCCGTCCGGCTCGCGTTATTCTGACGAATGAACAAATTGCGCTAATCGTTTCAAGCTTGCAATCATGGCGATAAAGAAATTACGCATGAACCCAACATCTTCCAATGAGCACAGCCCCATGCGCCGAAGTAGTTTGGCGTGGGCCTTGGGAACTTGCTTGCTTGCGCCTCACACCTCGGTGCTTTCCAGACCCCTGAACGAGTTGTCTTCAGATGGCATTGAACTCGTATTCCCAAGGCTGGCAGACACCGGCAATGCAGTTCCGTTAGAGGCGCAAATTACAGCGCCATCGGGACTTCATCTCAAGGCACTCAAAGTGATCTTGCCCGAGAACCCTAACCCCGTGGCGCTTCACCTCAAAATCATGGGCCAACCCGTTCAATACACCTTGAAAACTCGCCTCAGACTGGCTGCCAGCCAATCCGTGTGGCTTGTCGCTGTGTTCAATGACGGCAGTGAGCGGGCCAATCACGCGCCCACTGTGATTACGTCCACCGCCTGTTTAGATGATTCTTAATTTCACATGAACTCACCCATTCTCACTCGACTTGCATTGACAGGCCAGGTTAAAGCTGGCGGTAGTATCGAAGCTCGCTGGTCTGCCGCGCATCCGATGAATTCCGGCTTCCGCGTGGATGATTCTGGGCACCGAATTCCAAAAAATATCATCCATACGGTGCGAGCCTATTTGAATGATCGTTTGATCATGGAAGCTGATTTGGGGACTGCCATGACCTCCCCTGTTTACCTGGCATTTCCTGTGTTGGTGCCTGCGGAAGGCGGTATTGTCAAAGTCATTTGGCAAGACGATACGGGACAAATGGGTGAAACCCAACAACGCTTGGTCATTTAAAGCCATGCTCAAATCAGCTTTTCTGAGCCTGCTTTTTTGCGGCTCATTGGCCTGCAAGGCACAAATTATTTCTTCAGAACCTTTCAAGCTGCCAAGTGGTCCTTTGAATCGACTCAGTGGCCAAGCATTTCTAAGCCCCTCACTGAAAGCCATGCAAAGTGATGCCAGCACCAATCCCATCAGTTTGTGGCTGGAGCAAGGTAGAACGCTCTGGAGAGGCCCTGCGGGTCAGCCTTCATGCGCGCAGTGCCATGGCGATATTGAAACAATGAAATCGGTTGCAACGCAGTTTCCCAAGTGGTCTGACAAACAACAAAAGTTGATCAACATGGAAGATCAAATTTTGACTTGTTCACAGCGGACTCAACGTCCATTGAATAGCCTTGAAAATACCGAGTTACTTTCTCTCAGTGCCCTCTTGCATTCAAGCAGTGCTGGCTTGCCATTTCAAATATTGCCAAACCAAGACAGCCAACAGCGTTGGCAAGTTGAACTGAACGCGGGCGCAAAACTTTTTACCACGCGCATGGGTCGAATGAATTTGGCCTGTACACATTGCCACGACTTGAACATCGGCAAAACCATGCGCGCCGATGTCATCTCACCCGGTCACCCCACCGGATTCCCTATTTTCAAGTTGAGTTGGCAAGGCATGGGGTCGATCGACCGAAGACTGAGAGCCTGCTACTCAGGCGTTCAAGCAGAGGTGCCTGCCCCTGGCAGCCCAGAGCTTCGGCAATTGGAATTATTTTTAAAATCTCGCACACAAGGAATGCCCATTGAAGGGCCTTCCTTGCGGCGATGACATTCAATTGACTTTCATCAATTCATGAAGTTCATCAAATAAACTTCAAGCCTGCATTTTTCAAAGGCAAATTTCTGAGCGGCTTGCCGATTGCAGCGGAAATGGCATTGATCACGGCAGGCGCCACCACGCAAATAGTGGGCTCCCCCACACCGCCCCAGAAGTCGTATGTGGGTACCAAAACAGTTTCCACTTTAGGCATCTGAGCCATTTTGAGCATTTGGTAAGTGTCGAAATTCTTTTCTTTGATGCGGCCATTTTCGACCGTGCATTCGCCAAAAAATGTGGCGCTCAGTCCCATGACCACGCCGCCTTCGACTTGAGCCGCCACTTGGTGCGGATTTACAAAATGGCCCGCATTCGTGGCCAAGACCATGCGCAATACTTTCACTTCGCCTTTGGGGCTGACAGTCACTTCAGCCACCGCTGCTGAATAAGCGCCATAGCCCATAAACTGCGCAATGCCTCTGAACACACCCGGTGCTGCGGGCTTGCCCCAGTCGCCCTTCTCTGCGGCGGCATTGAGGACTTGCAAATGCTTAGGATGGTTTTGCATCAAGGCTTGACGAAAAGCCAAAGAATCTTTGCCCGCAGCGCGAGCAACCTCTTCTATAAAACACTCCATGTAAACACCGTTTTGATTGGTGTTCACACCGCGCCATGGACCGACCGGCACATGGGTGTTGCGAATAGCGTATTCGGTGAGCAAGTTGGGGAAGGTGTAACCCAATTGTGCGTCGCCTGGTTGTGACCAAAAACCTTGCAATTGGCGCTCGTCTTTGCCATCTTTGATGGCTGAAGGATTGACCCATGCGTTGATGGATTGGCCCGATGATCGCAGGGTCATACCCACCAAATTGCCCTTGTTATCCAAACCCGCTTTCATGTAGCACTGAGAAACGGGTCGATAGAAATCGTGGGACTGATCTTCTTCTCGTGACCAAATCATTTTGATGGGCGTGCCAGGGAACTGTTTGGCAATGTTGACCGCTTGCGCCACATAATCTTGTTGACCGCCTTTGCGTCCAAACGCGCCGCCCAAATCAGTGACATAAACATCGCATTTTTCAAGCGGCAAGCCCGCGGTTTCAGCCAGCTTTGCCAATGATGCTT
>CANKOT010000234.1 GCA_947484245.1 Comamonadaceae bacterium | reverse complement strand
GGCCATGTTGTTGGCAAAGTTCACATCGGTGTCTTTGCAACCCAACATGCTGGCAGCCACTGGTGCTAAGCGAGCGCGCATTTGAGCTGTTGCGTTCATGATGGCTGCGCCATTGATGTCGGCACCGCTTGCTGCTGATGTGGCAGATGCATTGGGCACCTTTTGCGTGTCGGTGCCGGTAACGCGAACGTAGGACAAATCGATGCCCAAACCATCGGCACACACTTGCGCCATTTTGGTGTTCAGGCCCTGCCCCATTTCTGTTCCGCCATGGTTGACGCTGACCGAACCGTCCATGTAGATGTTGAGCAAGGCGCCGCCTTGGTTCAACATGGTGGCGGTGAAGCTGATGCCAAACTTCAAGGGCACCAAAGCCAAGCCGCGCTTGCGGCGTTTATTGACTTTGTTAAACGCATTCACACTGTCGCGGCGTTCGCGGTACTTGGCCTCTGCTGCCACTTGGGTGATGACCTTGTCACCCACCCAGTCAGCAATGGTTTGTCCATATTGCGTGACCATGGTGGCAGGGTTGCCAGACACGGCAGGGTCTTTGTAGATATTCAGCATTCGAACATCCAAAGGATCTTTGCCAATGTCATTGGCAATTTGCTCAATGATGGTTTCAATGCCAAACATGCCCTGTGGCCCCCCAAAACCACGGAAGGCCGTGGCGCTTTGGGTGTTGGTTTTGCAGCGATGGCTGATGAGTTTTAAATTGGGAATGTAGTAGCAGTTGTCGATGTGCAAACACGCACGATCGTTCACAGGACCTGAATAATCGGTGCTGTAACCACAGCGCGACAAGAGCGTGATGTCGGCGCCCAAGATCTGGCCTTCATCGTCGTAGCCCACTTCGTAATCAATGCGGAAATCGTGGCGCTTGCCAGTGATCATCATGTCGTCGTCACGGTTCACGCGCAACTTCACAGGGCGTTGCAACTTGAATGCAGCCAGCGCAGCGCTTTGGCTGAAAATGCTGGCATTGCCTTCTTTGCCGCCAAAGCCGCCGCCCATGCGCCTGCAAATCACTTCGACATCGTTGGTGCTTAAGTTCAAGGCAGCGGCTGCCTCACGCTGATTGCCATCTGGGTGCTGCGTTGACGAATACAAAGTGAGTTGGCCATCCTCACGCGGCACCGCGTAAGTAATTTGGCCTTCCATGTAAAACTGTTCTTGCTGACCGGTTTCGGTGCTGCCCTTCACTTTGCGCGGCGCCTTGGCAATGGCCTCTGATGCATTGCCGCGTGTAATGCCCTTGGCAGGCATGACAAAACTTTGTGCAGCCATGGCTTCGTCAATGGTCAAAATGGGTGGCAGTTCTTTCACCAACACTTTGGCTTTGTGGGCTACTTCGCGGGCATACAACATTTCGCGTGCCACCACCACAGCCACCACTTGGCCAATGAATTCCACTTTGCCAACAGCCAAGAAAGGATCGTCGTGAACAATGGGGCCGCAATTGTTTTCGCCAGGAATGTCCTTGGCTGTGTAAACCGCCACCACGCCGTGCTCTTGCAAAATAGCTTCGCGGTCAATGCCGTCGCCAATCAGTTCGCCGTGCGCAACAGGCGACAAGATGAGTGCAGCATACAAAGTGCCCGCTAACTCAGGCATGTCGTCGGTGAAAGTGGCACTGCCTGTCACATGCAAATGTGCAGACTCGTGAATGACATCGGTGCCTTGTTGAATACCCGATACGGGCAACAAATTGTGCAAAGAAATAGGCGCGTTCATTTAAGCCACCTCCGTGATTGTTTGAGTTTGTTCTTCAATGAAATCTAGGACCAAATTGCGGGCCACCAAGGAACGATAAGCCCACGAGGCACGCAGTCCATCGCGAGCAACAAAACTGGCAGCAATGGCGGCATCCAAATCGGAAGCCTTCACATCGGCAGGCGCTTGGCCTTCCAAAACCGCCTCAAGTTTGGGCGCTCTACAAGGCGAAGGTGCCAAGCCGTTGTATGCCAACTTCACGCCGCTCAACTTGCCATCTTTCAAGGTGTAAGTGATGGCCGCGCAGGTGGCAGAAATGTCTTGCTCAAATCGCTTGCTCACTTTGTGCGCACGAAACACTTGACCCGCTTGAGGCTTGGGCAAGACCACCGCTTCAATGAATTCACCCGCTTGCAACACAGTTTGTTTTTGGCCCGTATAAAACTTGTCCAAAGACAGAGTGCGCGATTTGTCGCCACGTCGCAGCGTGAGCGTGGTGCCCAAGGCCATGAGGCAAGGCATGGTGTCGCCAATGGGAGAACCGTTGGCAATGTTGCCTGCCAATGTGGCGGTAGAGCGAATGGGGGGCGAGCCAAAACGGCGCAGCACCTCTGCAAAATCGGGGTAAGCCTTGGCCACCAATGTTTCCACTTCAGTGAGCGAGACCACGGCACCAATGTGCCAAGCCTGAGGTGTGTCTTTGACTTGCTTGAGTTCGGTCACGTTGCCCAAATACACAATGTGGTCGGGGCGTGAATATTTTTTGTTAACTTGCAAACCCACTTCGGTGCTGCCAGCAAGCAATGTCGATGTGGGGTGCTTGACCAAATAGTCAGCCACTTCATCCAGGGTGGCGGGTGAGACAAATTCATTGCCTTTGCGGGTACGAACCACGGGTTGAACAATGATCTCGCCTTCTAAACTGAGCGTGGGGGTGGAAGCACGTTGAATTTCTTTTAGCAAAGGCATATCAGCCGCATCATCTAGCTTCAAGGCGGCCTTGTTGCCGCAGGCTTTGGCCGCGGCATCCAAAATGGGGGCATAGCCCGTGCAGCGGCACAGGTTGCCACTGAGCGCGTCACTCACATCTTGGCGTTTGGGAGAAGAGTTGACCTGCACCAAGTTGACCAAACTCATCACAATGCCAGGCGTACAAAAACCGCATTGAGACCCATGACAGTTGACCATGGCTTGTTGCACAGGATGCAAAGTGCCGTCGGGCTTTTTCAAACTCTCAACCGTTTTGACAGACTTGCCATCAAGGGTTGGCAACAACTGAATACAGCTATTGACTGGCACGTAGTCAACCCCTTGGCCCGATGCATTCAATGAGCCCACCATGACCACACAAGCCCCGCAGTCGCCTTCAGCGCAACCCTCCTTGGTGCCCTTGCGATGCAATTTTTCGCGCAAGTAATCTAAAACGGTGGTGGTGCGTCGTGCGCCTTGGGCTTCGACGATTTTGCCGTCAAGCACAAAACGAACAGTGTTGGTCACTTGGCTCATAGGGTGTGGGTTGGTTTGGATTCTGGTCAAAAACTGATTTTATTGATTTACCACCTCGCAAGGGGTCCTCCGCTAGAAATAATTGCGAATTTAAGAGCCGCGGTAAGTGGAATAGCTCCAAGGGCTTGCTAACAGCGGCACATGGTAGTGCTGCGTGACATCGGCCACCCCAAAATCCAAGCTCACTTGGTTCAAAAACGAAGGCTCTGGCAGCTTCACACCCTTGGTCTTGAAATAACCCGCCACATCAAATACCAAGCGGTAAGTGCCTTTTTGCAAACTCGCGTTGTCATAGAGAGGGCCATCAGGGTTACGCCCATCTGCGTTCAATGTGAAACTTTTCACCAGCGTGGCAAATTGCCCCTCCGTGGTGAAAAGGCTAACTTGCATGCCCGCTGCGGGGCAGCCATGCATGGTGTCCAAAACGTGTGTACTTAAACCCATG
>CANKOT010000233.1 GCA_947484245.1 Comamonadaceae bacterium | reverse complement strand
CGTGTGAAGTTGTATTTGATTTTTTCAAAATGCCCTGTATTCAAGCTGTCTGACGTGTCTGTTTTTTTCTTCAAGCGGCCACCTGCGCCCATCAGTTGCCAAGTCGAGACGCCGCCCCCTGCCCACTCATCAGAAAACTGACCTTGCAATCCAGCGTTCACTCCGCGAGTGTTGTAGCTGGTGACCACTTCTTCGCTGCGCAGGTTCTCATAGGTCTTGATATCCCAGCTCAGCACCGCATTGAGCTTGTAGCGGTTGCGCCATATCAATGGGTAAGTCGTTTCCAATCCAAAGGCATTGGCACTCCCTCTCAGGGGCAGGGCGGTGAAGGCCGCATCCGTGACTTTGTAATTCAGGTGTGAGCCATTCAGCCCCAAGGTCCAACCCCTGTGACCCACCGGCCACTGGTAGGCCGCTCTCACGTAATCGCTGCCCTTAGAGCGCATCGCATTGGCAGTGAATTGATCGCCTAGGCGCAAAGGGCTGTTCAACTTGAAGCTCAAACTTACTCTGTCTTGGCCGGTAGAGCGAGCGCCTGCGTTGTCGGCAGAGCTGTCTATGGAAATGGCTGGCAAATCTTGCGTGGTCACCACAAAATCGGTTTGCCCCGCTTGCGCACCTTGCAGCAACTGCCCATTGACACGAATACCTGCCAAATCGGAGAGCACTGCCAAGGCGCGGTCGATATTGTTTGAATTGAGCTTGGCGCCTATGGGCTGAAATGCATAAATGGTTTCTCGAATACGTTTGGCGTCAACCCGTTTGGAGCTGGGCCCATCCATCAGCACTTTGCCGAAGGTGGCTTCGGTAATTTCAATCGTGACAACACCATTGGCGATGTCTTGTGTGGGCAATTTGGTTTGCACCACATAGCCCGCTGCACGGTACAGATTGGCAACAGACATGGCAGCTGATTCCAGCTTGGCAAAGTCAATAGGACGACCCAACATATCCTTGGTTAATCGATTCAGTACTTCATCTGAAAACAAGCTGTTGCCTACCCATAGAAATTGAGACACGACAACAGTGGCACCACCACTGCTTATTTGCTTGGCTTGAACAGGTGGCAAGCTGCTGGTGGGTGGTTTTATCGGAATATTGAATTCACGTCCTGTTTGGTTGCTTTGCTGCAAGCTGCCCGCACTGGGCAAGGTGTCTGCAAAAGCAAGCGGTGTAGCCAGCAGACAGCACACAGCCCAGCACAGGGTGTGTGTGCTGAAGCCTTGTGTAAATCCTGCACAGTACAACTGCATGGCGGGGCGTGAAAGCTTGTCGGACTGGGTTTATATCAATCTGGTCGATCAAAACCTTTCTTCAAAATGCAAGCTTATGCCCCTGGAATCCGTAAGATCACCTTCCATGAACTCTTTGAAGTTGAAACAGCTTTTTTGTTTTTGCATGGGTATTGCCTTGCTCTGGGCTGCCAGTGTGCTGTCGGCTTGGGCTGGCGAAATACAGACGAGCCCCAGTCAGTTCAGCTATTCGGTCTTTATTGACGAGGGCCGACAAATGGCGATTGAATCTGTTCAAAACCAAACCTTCAAACCGCTGAACGATATAAAAAAGTTGGGGTTTTCGGGTAATTCGGTGTGGCTCAAAATTGAGCAATTGGGTGCCGAGCCAGATACAGATATACAGTATTTAAAGTTCTTACCAGCCTTTCTTACAGAGGCAACGGTTTACAAACCCAATGAATTCGATCCCAGTCAATGGGAAAGCCAGACCTATGCTGCCCAAGCGGTCACGAGGCCCCTGTCTTTAGGCGTTGTGCAAAACAATAGCCCTATTTATCTGCGAATGCAGGCTGAGTTTAATTTCCGCTTGAGCGTGCTGGTGGACAAGCAAGAACGTGTCGAACAGATTCAACGCAGACTCGATATGTTCGTCATCATGCTCTCGACCCTGATGCTGTTGGCAGCGGTATTTGCCATTGTCAGAATGGTGATCCGATTCAACTGGGTGAGTTTGGGCTTGTTATCTGTCTCTATTGCCCTGGCCAGTTCGTGGATCAGTGCTTTGGGCATGTTGTCTTTTTTAATCGGTGTAGATCAAACACTTGTTTACCGGATATTCCCTGTTGCAATGATCGCAGGGATTCTTTCGTTCTTCTTTATTTGGATGAATTTTGCGACTCTGCTTTTTAAAGATGGTCAATTTATTAAGTATTTATGGGCTGTGATGGCAGTAATTTTCGCTAACTTTGTCTATGGATTTATAGACCCTTTGTCGGCATTTTCAGTCATTGAAGTTGTTTATAAATGTGGCCAAGTGATTTGCGTTATTTTATTGATAGCTCAAGGCGTGGTTGCCAGACATCAGTTGCGAATGCGATCTGAAAAAATCTTGTTTGCTGTTTTGCTGTTATCTCTGATGATGCCTTTCCCAAGCTCGTCCAATCTGTTTAAGCCCATTGTCAATGCATTCGGGGTGGAAGACATACCCTTGTTTTTCGGCATGATGTTTGCCAGATCTATTGTTCCGCTGGGCATCATGCTTTTAACGGCTTGGACCTACGACCTCTTGGTGAAAGAGCGTGTCAAATCACTGCAAACCAAGCTTCAAAATAGCAATGAAGCTTTAGAAAAAGAAACTGTTCGTTTGAAGCAACAAAAACAGTTTATTGGCATGCTGACCCATGAATTGAAAAATCCCTTGATGGCCAGTGCCTTGGCACTGAGTTCCATTAGACAACGACTGTCAGGGGACGATCAGTCCTTGCAACGGGTCAACGCCATCAGTTATTCCTTGGATGAAATTGACGGCATCATTGAACGCTGCTCTGAAATCGACAAATACGAACAAGGCTATATACCAGTCAACGTTGAGCCCTTGCCTCTTGGTGTCATACTGAGCGTGGTGAAAAACAGTCATGCCAATGAACGCATTTACACCATTGTTCGGGGATGTGATGAAAGTTTGGTGGTTCAGACTGATATTTACTATGTCAAAGCCATTCTCAACAACCTGCTCAACAACGCCATCAAATACGCTGTGCCAGAGAGCTTGATTGAGTTCAAAGTGGAGGCTGTTTGCCAAGCCAATGTCACTGACATTGTGTTCACTGTTTTCAATGAAGTGCCGCCTGATGGTGCGCCCAACCCCGAACTGGTTTTTCAACGCTATTACCGATCTGAAACTGCCAAACAACAATCAGGAGCGGGATTGGGTTTGTGGTTGGCTCAGTCGATGGCCCATGCGTTGGGCACAGAGATTCATTACGCTCACCAATACAACAATGTGACTTTTCAGTTTTCGATCAGGGCATGAGCATGCATGAAGAAAAAGACCTTGGCGCGAGCGAAGACCCAAGCACCCAAGACTTGGGAACGGTTCTTTTGGTTGAAGACAATTTGCGCGTGAGCGATGAACTGTCTTTGGTGCTGACAGCTGCGGGCTACGCCACGCGTTGTGCGTATGACGGCGAACATATGCGGGCCATGTTGGCCATGATGACGCCCGATGTGGTCATGTTAGACCTGAACTTGCCCAATGAAGACGGTATCAGTTTGTGTAAATGGCTGCGAGATATTCACCCCTTCATAGGCATTGTGATGTTGACCGCCAGAGTCATGGGCAGTGAACGCACAGAAGGCTATCAGGCAGGTGCCGATGTCTACCTGACCAAACCCACCCGACCTGAAGAAATACTGGCTGTGGTTCGCAAT
>CANKOT010000232.1 GCA_947484245.1 Comamonadaceae bacterium | reverse complement strand
GCACTCGATGGCTTGAAGTGCCGTTGCGGCACGCATGTCTCCATTTTGCGCGCCATCAAGCGCGCTCAAACCTTGATGGCTTAAGGAGATCATATGACACACAAGCTCAATCAAGACAACGCCCATCCCATTGACATGGAACAAGACAAATCAGAATTTGTCAGTGGGACTTCAAGGCGTGATTTTTTAAGTGCAGCCGGTGCGCTGGTTGTCTCAGTCGCCAGTGGCAGTCTGCCAACTGAAGCCTTTGCGCAAGCGGCAGGAAATGCAGCTGCCTCCGCAGGTGGCGCTGTAGGCACGACGTTGGCGACCATCAGCGCCATCAAGCCAGCTCTGAAAGCAGAAGAGCTAGATTCTTGGGTCGCGATCCAACCCGATGGCAGTGTGGTGGCTTATTACGGCAAAGTAGATTTGGGCCAAGGCCTAGACGTGGCCATTGGCCAAATCGTGGCAGAGGAGTTAGACGTTTCTTATCGCAAAGTGAAAATTGTGATGGGCAACTCAGCCACTTCTTTGAATCAGGGCGGCGCCTCTAGCGCCTTGGGTATTCAGGCAGGCGCCAGACCGCTTCGCAATGCAGCTGCAGAAGCACGTCGCATTTTGCTCAATCTGGCATCTGAAAAACTGAATGTGCCTGCCGCCAATTTGAGTATTTTTGATGGTGTCATTTCTGTCAAAGGCAACGATGCACAAAAAGTCTCCTATGCCGAACTGATCGGCGGCAAGTATTTCAATTCCAAAGTAGAGTGGAACAAGCGAATTGGCAATCAAATGGATGTCAAGGGCGCTGCCAAACCCAAGCTTCCATCTGAGTACAAAGTGGTGGGATTGTCTTTGCCGCGCAACGATGTGGCGTGGAAAGTCTTTGGTACGGAAGGCAATATTGCAGATGTGAGAGTGCCGGGCATGTTGCATGCGCGGGTGATTCGCACACCCGTTGCAGGAGGTTTGGCAGAGAAGGTGGACGAGTCTTCGATCAAGCACATCAAGGGTGCGCGCGTGGTGCGCGAAAAGAATTTCTTGGCCGTGGTGGCCGAGCGTGAGTGGGACGCCGTGAAGGCGGCCAAGGACTTGAAGGTCACTTGGGTGGCCAACAGCAAACCATTTCCTGAGTTTGAAAAACTGCATGAGCACATTCGACAAGCGCCAACGCGCAAGCGTTCTGAGGACATCAAAAACGGTGATGTGGCTGCTGCCTTGAAGTCGGCTGTGAAGGTGGTGGAGGCTGAATATTTATGGCCTTTCCAATCTCACGCCAGCATGGGCCCGGCCAGCGCTGTAGCCGATGTGAAAGCAGACAAAATCACCATTTGGACAGGCTCGCAAAAACCCCATTACGCTCGCGATGGCGTGGCGGCGCTGCTGAAGGTGCCTGTAGAAACGGTTGAGGCCTTCTGGGTCCAAGGCCCAGGCTCGTACGGTCGCAACGATGCAGGTGATGCCGTATTGGACGCTGCCATGATTTCAAAAATGGTGGGGCAGCCTGTGCGCGTGCAAGGCATGCGGCATGACGGTACGGCATGGGACCCTAAAGCGCCGGCATCGGTGCACCGCGCACGTGCTGCCATTGATGCCTCTGGCAAAGTGGTGGCCTACGATTTCACAACCCGTGCTTTCTCGCGCGCCACCATTGACAGCAACGAGTCAGATCCAAGAGACAGTTTGGTGGGCATGGAGTTGGGCTTGCCACCCAAGGGCGGCGTCACTTTTGCCACGCCTGCGGAAAGCTATGCCTTTGACAACAAAATGTTGGCATGGGAAGTGATTCCCGATTTGATTGCCAGCGCTTCGCCCTTGCGAACCTCGCACGTGCGCGATCCAGTGGGTTTGCAAATTCATTTTGCCAGCGAGCAGTTCATTGATGAATTGGCCTACGCCACTGGCGAAGATCCTGTGGCATTCCGTGTGAAATATGCCAAGGCACCCCGAGACATTGCGGTGCTCAAAGCGGCTGCCGAAAAGTCGGGTTGGGAACCCAGAGGCAATGCCAAGCGGGATCGGCGCGGCCCTATTTTGAGTGGCCGTGGCATTGCCTACGCACAACGCGCAGGCACCATCGTGGCGGTTGTTGCAGAGATTGAAGTGGACCGCAAGACAGGTCGAATTTGGGGCCGAAAATTCACAGTGGCTCACGATTGCGGCTTGATTGTGAACCCACAAGGCTTGCGCTATACGATTGAAGGCGGACTGGTTCAATCACTTTCCAGAACTATTTTTGAAGAGGTGCAATTTGCGCCTGACAAAGTCAAAAGTGTCGATTGGAACAGCTACCCCATTTTGGACATCAAAGACACACCTGAAGAAATTGACATTGTGTTGATCAACCGACCAGAAGCCCCGCCTACAGGCGCGGGCGAAGCCACCTGCCGCGTGGTGCCACCAGCGGTGGCCAATGCATTTTTTGATGCCACGGGTGTCCGGATGCGCCAAGCACCCATGAACCCTGCACGAGTGAAATCCATCTTGACCTCAATTTGAAGGAGAGCTTCATGCAGCAAGTTTGTTTTGATCCAGTTGTAAAAACTTCAAAAGCCATTTCGCGCAGGCTTGCGCTTTGTCTGGTATCTGCTTTCATGAGCGTGCCGGCATGGGCTCAAACAGCGGCGGCCCAAAGCAGTGGCCCACACGATGCTATTTTCATGAACAAGGCACCAGATCGCGAGGCCTGGCTTTTAGAGCGCGCGCGCAAAGAAGGTGCCGTCACGCTCTACACCTCCTTGGCCCCAACCGAGTCTGTTCCTTTGATGGCTGAGTTTGAAAAAAAATACGGCATCAAAGTGACGGTGTGGCGTGGTCTGAGTGACGGTGTGGTTCAGCGCGTTGTGAATGAAGGCCGTGCCAAGCGCCATACGGTGGATGTGGTGGAAACCAATGGACCTGAAATGGAGATGTTGGCGCGTGAAAAAATGCTGTCCGAATTTCACAGTACGCACATTGTAGATTTGCCGCAAGGCATGATTCCAAAGCACCGCATGTGGATGCCCGACCGTGTGAACTTCTTTGTGGTGGCTTTCAACACACAAAAGGTGAAACGCGAAGACTTGCCCAAACACTACGAAGGCTTTACAGAGCCAAAGTGGAAAGGCCGAATTGCCATTGAATCGACAGATGCCGAGTGGATGGGTGGCCTGGTCAATTCGATGGGCGAACAACGGGGCATGGCATTTTTCAAGAAATTGTCAGAGCAAAAACCAGATGTGCGCAAAGGGCACATTTTGTTGGCGCAGATGGTGGCTGCGGGTGAGACCGATGTGGGCTTAACCATCTACAACGCCAACGCCCAATCTTTGAAGCAACGCGGCGCTCCCATCGATTGGGTGCCGATAGAGCCAACACTGGCACGCCCGCAAGGTGTGGGTGTTGCTCGCAATGCGCCACACCCGCATGCCGCTGCTTTGTTGGCAGACTTTATTCTTTCGCCTGAAGCACAAACACTTTTGAACAGCATGGGACGTCCGCCTGCCAGTCAAAAGGTGAAATCAAATTTGAACAACTTCAATTATGTGCTGACAGATCCAGCCCTCGTGGTTGACGAGGCTGAGAAGTGGAATCAGCACTGGACTCGTTTGTTTCTAACGAAGTAAATTGAACTGTAAATTCACACAACAAGAAAACCACCATGCCAACTTCACCTGCGATTCAACAACTCTTAGAAGACTTGGCCACAGCCAATCAAATTTTGGCCAACGAAGGCGTTTTTGATGGCTTTGGCCACAT
>CANKOT010000231.1 GCA_947484245.1 Comamonadaceae bacterium | reverse complement strand
TCTAGATCTTGTGCCGACTCAATACCATTGCTCATACAAAGCGTGAGCATTTTTCCAGCATCTGTCATGGATCCGCCGCCCAGCGTGAGGATCAAATCGGCTTGAGCCTGTTGCGCTTCCTGTGCCGCCTTGACGACAGCGATGCGGGGAGTGTGAGCGGGCATTTCATGAAAAAGGCCGACACAACGCGAACCCAAAACGCTTCTAAGTTGATTGACCACTTCGGTATCACGGTAAAGGCTGCCACTGCTCAGGACGTAAACACGCTGAGCGCCTAAGGTTTCAAGCTCTTTTGAAATCGCTTGTTCAAAGGGCGTACCGAAAATGACCCTTTGGGTATTCGGATAACTGTAAATGCCTGTACGCATCATATTCCTTATGAGGGTGACGGATTAAGGATTCCCGCCATCATCGCTTAATCAAAGCCAACCAGAGTCACCTGCTTGTCTATTGCTTCCTTGACATTCGTTAAAGGCAGTATAAAGATAGAACGAATCTAATAAGCGGAGAAAGAATGACATGCATAATTTTGTATTTCCTGCAGTGACCTTGCCAGAGAGTGCCAGTTCGCTCAGACAGCAAGTTCGTGACTTCCTGCAAAAAGAGAAAGATGCAGGCACCTTCACCCCTCGCAAAAACTCTTGGTCCGATGGCGATGCAGAGTTCAGTCGCAAGTGCGGGCAAGCCGGCTACATCGGCATGGTTTGGCCTAAAAAATACGGCGGTCAAGAAAGAACAGCACTCGATCGGTATGTCATGACGGAAGAAATGTTGGCTGGTGGTGCGCCTGTGGGCGCGCACTGGGTAGCCGATCGGCAAAGTGGCAATCAAATTTTGCGCCATGGCAGCGAACGTGCTCGCCAATTGATCTTGCCCAAAATTGCAGCAGGGGAATGCTTTTTTGCAATCGGAATGAGTGAGCCAGACTCTGGGTCTGACTTGGCGGCGGTTAGAACGTCTGCAGTCAAGGCTGAAGGTGGCTGGAAAATCACAGGTACCAAAGTCTGGACCAGCAGTGCACACAGAGCACATTACTTAATCGCTTTGGTTCGCACAGCACCCAAAGAAGAAAACCGCCATGCTGGCATGACGCAGTTCATTGTTGACCTCAAGTCTCCAGGTTTGAAATTAAGTCCCATTCTTAACATCTACGGCGCCCACGACTGGAATGAAGTTGTTTTTGACGAATGCTTTGTGCCTGATGACATGGTCGTCGGCGAAGTGGGTGGCGGCTGGAACATGGTCACCAGTGAATTGGCTTTTGAGCGTTCCGGGCCCGATCGATTCCTCAGCACGTACCAACTTCTTTTGGCCTCCATGGAGCAGTTGGCAGAAAAGCCCGATGCTCGATCCGTCAATGAAATTGGACGCTTTGTTGCGCACCTAACCACTTTGAGGCGCATGTCAACTTCGGTGGCAGGCATGCTGACAAAAGGCGAAAAACCCATATTAGAAGCTGCTCTGGTGAAAGACATCGGCACTGCATTTGAACGCGAAATTCCCGAGATTTTCCGTCAACTGATTCCTTCAGAACCGCTCATGGACAACGAAAGTCTCGACTTCGATGCCTTGTTGGGAATGTCCACGCTCAAAGCGCCAGGCTTCACCATCAGGGGTGGTACTCGCGAAATATTGCGGGGAATGATCGCAAAAGGATTGGGGCTGAGATGAGTGATATTCGAGACGATTTGGAAAAAACAGTTGACCGCATCTGTGAGGCGCATTGCCTTAAAGAGGTCTTCATGTCCAGCGAAGCTGGCGTGTGGCCTCAAGCGCTTTGGCAAGCCCTTGAAGAAGTTGGCCTGCCACAAGCATGTTTGAGTGAAGAACAAGGCGGCAGTGGCCTGTCCTTTGATGATGCGATGTTTGTTTTGCGACGCAGTGCTTACCATGCCGCTCCGGTTCCCTTGGCCGAGACTTTTTTAGCCAGCCGATTACTCAGCGCAGCGGGCCTGAAGGTTCCTGAAGGTGTTTTATCTGTCAGCGTATCTCATGCCAAAGACAGTTTGGAGCTGAATGGGAGTCAGAACACTCCCACCCTATCGGGTCATGCCCACCGAGTTGCATGGGGCTTGTCTTGCGATCATCTGGTTGTCGTGGCGCACCGCGATGGGCAGGCCTGTGTCGTGTTAATCGAGCGTGACGCATTGGCCCAAAGCCGTTCAGAATTGGTAAAAAATTTAGCGGGCGAACCCAGAGTTCAATTTGATTTTACAAATGCACCGATCATTGCCTTTGCACCCTTAGCAGAGGCCAAAGAACGCTTGCTGTGCGAAGGTGCTTTGATGCGCTCTGTCCAAATGGCTGGTGCGTTACAGCGTGCATTGGGTTATTCGATCCAATATGCAAATGATCGCGTTCAATTTGGTCGGCCCATTGGTAAATTTCAAGCTGTGCAACACATGCTTGCCGTTTTGGCCGGCCATGTGGCCGCCAGTGCAGCTGCCGCAGATGCAGCCATTGAGCTTTCCAGCGAAGCACCAGAACCCTTCTTCATCGCTGTTGCCAAATCTCGGGTTGGCGAATCTGCTGGAAAAGGCGCAGAAATTGCGCACCAAGTCCATGGTGCCATGGGCTTTACGCGTGAGCACAATTTGCACCATCTAACGCGTCGTCTTTGGTCGTGGCGCGACGAGTTTGGCAACGAAACCCATTGGCAAACTCGGATTGGAGAAATGGCTTTGAAACAGGGTGCAGACAATCTTTGGCCATTTTTGACACGTTTGTGATTTTCAACTGACTCAGGAGAATGAACATGCTTAAGCGACATTTCTTTTTTGTGGCGACTTTGGCCATTGCTTTGACGGGTAAGGTCTTTGCACAGGACAAAGACTTTCCTACTAAGCCATTTCGTATTTTTGTGCCCTTTACTGCGGGCAGCGGTTCTGACACTTCGGCTCGCTTTTTTGGCGAACGTTTGGCAAAACAATTCGGTCAAACGGCGCTGGTCGAAAACAAACCTGGCGCCAGTGGCATCATTGCAGTTCAAGCATTGTTGGCTCTGCCAGCCGATGGGCATGCTATTTTGCTGGCCAGCAACTCGCCCATCTCAGTGAATCCGATTAGCATCAAAAATTTACCCTACAACCCCATGACTGACCTTGCACCCTTGGCCGGTCTGTCCAGAAATATGAACGTCTGGGTTGTCAATGGCAACTCCAAATTCAACAGCTTGAAGGATGTGGTTGAACACTCTAAAAATAACCCTAACAAACCTTTGAGCTTGGCCAATTACTCAGCGGGTTATCGTTTGGCTGGTGAATGGTTTACCAGCATGACCAACGTCAAGTTCAATCACATCTCCTACAAAGGCGGTGCGCAAATTTTCACCGACCTCATGGGTGATCAACTCGACATTGGCATTGCAGACCTAGGCGGTGCAGCCGCTTTGATCAAGTCAGGCAAACTCAAAGCGCTTGCTGTTTCTGGTGAAAAACGACACCCCGATTTCCCCAACGTCCCCAACTTCATTGACAGCGGCTTTCCAGAATATGTGAACTACGCATGGACTTCTTTCTATGTGAAAGCCGGCACACCAGAGGCCATCAAGAAAAGACTCATCGATGCGCTTGTGAAAATACGCGACTCCAAAGAGGGCGCCGATTTCAATAAGGCGTCCGGCGCGGACAGCATGCCCTTTTTTGGAGACAGCATGCAAAAATTCCAGCAAGACGAGTTAGAACGGTTTAGCCGCATTGCCAAAGCAGCGGGAATACAAGCTGAATGA
>CANKOT010000230.1 GCA_947484245.1 Comamonadaceae bacterium | reverse complement strand
GAGCAATGTGCGTGTCTTGGCGGGCAATGTTGAAACTTCATGTTTGTCGCCCGAGTGGGGGCCGAACAACGAGCTTTATTTCATCTGCGACAAGAGCGGTTGGTGGAATCTTTGGCAAGTTGATTTGAAGGGCAAGCTAACGCATTTGGTTGAAGAGGCCAGTGAATGGGGTTTTCCACTTTGGCAGTTGGGCATGCGGGCCTTGTCTGTTTTGCCTGATGGACATGTTCTGTCGGTGCATGGCGCTGTGGACGCTAGAAAAATTGTGCGTGTTGATCCAAAGACGCGTGCCATGCAAGATTTGAATTCAGAGCTGACCGATTTCAAGCCATCGCTGAGTGTTTCTAGCAGCAAAGCTTATGCGGTGGGTGCCAGTGGCAAAGTAGTTTCTGAACTGATTGAAATTGATTTGCTGACTTGGCAAGTTTCTAATGTTGTCAGTTCAATTCAAGCACCGGTTCATGCAAGTTATTTTCCGAGTCCTCACGAGATCAGTGCTGTTCGAAGTGATGGTCGAAAAGTGTTTGCCATTTTGCATTCAGCACACCATCCAGATTTTGAACCCTCAGAGAAACCGCCCTTGATGGTGGTGGTGCATGGCGGGCCCACCGCCAATTCTTCGGCCACGCTTTCGATGAAGTACGCATACTTTACTTCTCGCGGCATTTCTGTGGTCGATGTGAACTACGGCGGTTCAACAGGTTATGGCCGGCAGTATCGAAATTTGCTTCGCGGCCAGTGGGGCGTGGTCGATTGTGAGGATGTTTTGGCTGTGGTTGAGTCTCTTATTGCACAAGGTGTTTGTGCTGCCGATAAGGTGGTCATTCGGGGCGGCAGTGCAGGGGGTTTTACGGTGTTGAATGCTTTGGTGAATAGCAAACGCTTTGCTGCAGGTGCTTCCTACTATGGCGTGGCAGATTGCACCACGCTTGCTACCGACACACATGACTTTGAATCGCGTTACTTAGACACCATGATTGGTGCGTATCCTGCTGAAAAAGATTTGTACATTGCGCGCTCACCCATCACGCACGTGGATCAATTAAGTTCGCCGCTTATTTTGTTTCAGGGTTTAGATGACAAAGTGGTACCACCCTCCCAATCAGAAGCCTTTCGAGATGCGTGTGCAGCCAAAGGCTTGAAGCACGCCTATGTGGCCTATGAAGGCGAGGGGCATGGGTTTAGGCAGGCTTCGACCATTGTGTCTTCACTCGAAACTGAGCTGAAGTTTTATGGCGAAGTTCTGGGCTTTGTACCCCAGATGTAGGTCAGTTGCTGAAGGGGCTATTCAATTGGCTTGACATCAACCACAAAGTAATCGGTGTCGCCAAAGCAGGAGGAGGGCAGCCCTTTGTGTTGCTCGTAAATTAGGGTGACTCGCTTGCCTGCTGCGGCACTTACTTTTTGAGCAATGGCATCATCGCGAACCGTGAAGAGAAATTTCTCGGGGGCGGCGCCAGGCATTGCCACCAAAGAAAGTTCGCCTTCCCATGTTTTGCAAATCCAACCCTTGTGCGAGACCTTTTGTAAAAAGCCTGCGCGCTCGCCGTTTGAATAACTCCAGTTGAGTGCGATGTAAACGTAGAGACTGAACAATGCAATGGCACTCACCAAAAGGATGGTGAGTGTTTTGAGTACTTTTGTAGCGTTGAATGTGGTCATTGCTTGATTTTAGATGACGATGCTTGGACTGCCTGTGTCAGGACGGGCATTGATTTAAAATGACCCCAATTAATTGACCCCATTTATTTAAAAGTTGCATGATGAAAAAAACTGATTTAACGCCAATGCAGGTGTGGTGCATTTTGGGGGGTGGCGCCATCATGCTGAGTTTGGCCATGGGCATGCGGCAGAGTTTTGGATTGTTGCAGCCTCATATGATTCGTGACATTGGCATCACGGCAGCTGATTTTTCATTGGCCATAGCCTTGCAAAATATTGTCTGGGGCGCAACGCAACCCATTGTGGGTATCTGGGCCGATAAATACGGCACACGGCCTGTGGCACTTCTGGGTGTCTTAATTTACATCATCGGACTGGTATTTTTAACATTTGCCGATGCCACTTGGATGGTCACAGTCGGTATTGGATTTTGTGTGGGCATTGCCTTGTCTTGCACCGCCTCCAACATTGCCATGAACATCACAGCCCGCACCGTGAGCGCCACCAAACGAGGAGCCGCAATGGGCGCGGTCTCTGCCGTTGGTTCACTGGGTTTAACCATTGCTTCCCCTCTGACGCAGTCACTCATTACCAACTTCAACTGGCAAATGGCAGCTGTTGGGTTCTTGGGCTTGGCTTGTGTCATGCTGCCAGCGGCCTTTTGGGGCAGCAAGGCCGACAAAATTGAAATTGAATCCGTTGTGGGCAAACCGCAATCTGCCACAGATGCCATCACCGAAGCTTTAGGTCACAAGGGCTACCGAGTATTGGCCATTGCCTTCTTTGTATGCGGCTTGCAATTGGTTTTTATCACCACCCACTTGCCTGCCTATCTTGACATCTGCGGCATGGACCCCACGGTAGGCAGCAACACATTGGCCTTGATCGGTTTATTCAATGTCATTGGTTCTTATTTGTTTGGCTGGCTAGGCGATCGGTATTCCAAGCGCATGCTGCTCGGCGGCATTTACATCCTTCGATCTTTGGCCCTGTACGTGTTCTTCTCTTACCCACCTTCACCCGTTAGCACGCTTGTGTTTGGCGCAGTCTTGGGCACGTTGTGGCTTGGGGTTGTGCCTTTAGTCTCCGGCCTCATCATTCAATTGTTTGGCCTCAGGTTCATGGCCACGCTTTCGGGCATAGCCTTCATGAGCCATCAAGTAGGCTCTTTCTTAGGCGCATGGGGCGGTGGTTATATTTTCAATATGTTTGGTAACTACAACCTAGCTTGGCAACTGGCTGTTGCCATCGGCCTAGCAGCAGGCCTGTTCCAAATGACCATGAACACCCAACCCTCTGAAAGAATTCGCCTTCAGTCAGCGTAGCCGGGGTTGGTGCGGTCTAGGATGCGCATCATGGCTTCGAAGTAGAGTCTTTCTCGGTCACCTCGTGGATGGCGGTCGGCGCCAGACGGGGTGAGAACTTTTTGGATGACCTCGTCACTCAAGATGTTCAAGTCCTTGCCTGTGCTCATGGCCAGCACCTGGGTTTGACAGGCTTTTTCTAACTTGTACAAACGCCTGTAAGCCTGAGCTACAGTGTCTCCAATCGTGACCACACCATGATTCTTCATGAACAACACAGTTTTGTCGCCCATCAAATGAGCCAGACGTTCGCCTTCTTCTATGGCAGAAGCCAGCCCGGTATAAGTATCGTCATAGGCAATTCGGCCATGAAAGAATGCCGCTGTTTGCGTGGCAGGCACAAGTCGATTGTCTTGCAGCATGTTCAGCGCAGTAGCCCATGGCTGATGCGTGTGCAACACCACCTTGGCGCCCGTAATTCGGTGCAAGGGGGCGTGGATCGTTTGACAAGACAATTCAACAACACCCCGTCCTTCAATGGTTTGACCCGCTTCATTGAAAATCATCATGTCACTGGCCTTGGCCTCTGACCAATGTAAGCCAAATGGCAGAACATAAAATTGATCAGTACGACCCGGCACACAGGCCGTGAAGTGATTGTCAATGCCTTCTTCAAATTCATCTAAAACGGCCAAGCGCAAGGCTGCGGCCAAATGAATTTTGACTTGCTGAGCTGCGTCTTGGGTGATGGGGGGGTGAAGTGCG
>CANKOT010000229.1 GCA_947484245.1 Comamonadaceae bacterium | reverse complement strand
GCTGCTTCAAACCATTTCGCCGCTTCAAGATTTTTAGAGCAAGCGTCGATGGGGCCATCTCCTGCCATGCAAGCGCAGGTGAAGGCTCAGGGAATCGACGCGTGGATTGCGTCGCAAATGAAGATGACGTCTACTAAAATAATTACGCCAGAAAGCATGGTGAACTACGACGACCAGCGTGACAAACCTGCATCCGACAGAATGCGAGATTTTTACAATTTGAATTTGTTCAATCTTTTCATCGGTGGTGAAGACCAGCTCAGAATTCGGACCTCTTGGGTTTTGTCCAATTTTTTGGTGGTGTCTACGCGCAAAGTTGCAGAATATGGCGGCTTGGAATATCTCAACATGTTGCAGACCCATGCGTTTGGTCAATATGGCGACTTGCTCAAGAGTTTAACGATCAGCCCTGCCATGGGTTTCTATTTGGACAACTCTCAAAACTCAAAATCGCAACTTAATGAAAACTACGGTCGCGAATTGATGCAACTTTTTTCGGTCGGCTTGGTGCAACTTAACATGGACGGCACACCCAAGCGCGATGCCAGTGGCAAGGTGCTTGAAACCTACACGCAAAAAGATGTGATTGAAATAACGCGCGCCTTAACGGGTTGGCGCTTTGTGCCCAATCCAACGGGTCTGATCAGCAATCGAAATTTTGCCAACTATGGCAAGCCCATGATTGAGAATGCTGGCCGCCACGACACCGACAGCAAAACCTTGTTAGGCAAAACCATTCCAGCCGGACAAACGGCAGCCAAAGACTTAGACAGTGTGGTAGACATTTTGGTCAATCACCCCAACACGGCACCCTTCGTGTCGCTTCGCTTGATTCAAGGCATGACGACCAGTGACCCTTCGCCTGCTTATTTACAACGCGTGGCCACTGTGTTCAAAGACACCAAGGGAAATTTGGCCAAGGTGATCACCGCTATTTTGACGGACCCTGAAGCAAGGGCAGGTGATGTTTATGGCAAAGCCAGCAACAATTTTGGGCGCATCAAAGAACCTGTGTTGGTCTATGCGTCTGGATTCAGAGGTTTGGGTTGCAAGGTGGCCATCAAGCGAACAGACAAACCCAATGAAGTATTTCAAAGCAACAATCAAAAGCCGCTGAATGCCTACTCTGTGTTTAATTTTTACCCGCCCAACCACAGAACGCAGGGGACCAATGTGCTGGCCCCAGAGCAGAAATTGTTGAATTCTGTTGAGTTTTCAAGTCGCATGGGATTTTTCAATTGGGCGCTTGACAATGAAACCTCCCTGAACGATGCGGGTTGTGATGTGGCGACTTTCAAAACTGCACAGGCAGTTTCAGATGAAAAGTTAATGGACTTGATGAATGACCGATTTTTCAGGGGCGCATTGTCCGCCAGCGTTTCTAAAAGCTTGATCGATGCCCACAAAAATTTGTGGAACAGAGACCAAGGTCTTAGGCTGGCTGGCGCCATTCTGGACATGGCCGCTGTGACACCTGCGTTTGGAGTTTCAAAATGATCAATCGCAGAAATTTTTTATCTCACGCTGGCGCTGTTTCTTTGGCAGGCATTGCCGCCACGCTGGCCTCGGTTAAAGAGGTTCAAGCCGCTGATTACAAAGCGCTGGTGGTGGTATTTTTGTCGGGTGGATTCGATGGCAACAATGTCTTGGTGCCCATGGATGCTGCCTACAATGATTATGCCAAGGCCAGACCTTCATTGGCACTGCCCAAAGACAGTTTGGTCAGATTGTCGGGCACGCACATTGGCCACCAATTTGGCCTCTCGCCAGCCAACAGAAGCTTTGCCAATTTGTTTGAACAAAAACGAATGGCCGTCATTGCCAATGCAGGTGCCTTGGTTCAACCCACCACCATGACGCAGCTTCGAAACAACGCTGTTAAATTGCCGCCTTTTTTAGGCTCTCACACAGAACAAGAGCAATGGGTACAGGGGTGGATGGGCGATGAAGACACCAGTGGTTGGGGTGGTCGAGCCATGGATGTCATGCCAGCTGAGATGAAAAGCTTTCAACCCTTGGTGGCCATGGCCAGAGATTACACGGCTGTTGTGGGTAACCGAACGGCATTGAGTCTTGCCAACAGCTCAAGCGGTTCGCGTTGGGGCAATGCTGAGTTGTCCGACCCCGCCAGCGTGGTCAGGCAAAGGGTGGAGTGGGCCAGCAGGCTTCAGTCTGGCAATGTGTACGACTCCGAATTTTCTAGAAGTTTGCAAGCCGCTTACAAGGACACCGTTCAATTTGCCTTGGGTCAAAGTTATGGCACTGCACCTGTGGGCGTTTTTGCAGATGCTCAAATTGGAAGAGACTTGCGTTATTTGGCCAGAAATTTGGCGTATGCCAAACAAGCTGGCGCACGCCGACAAATTTATTTGGTACAAGACGGCGGCTACGACACCCACACAGATCAGATGTCCACCAGTGCCGCCAATCCTGGCTTGGAGTTGAATATCGGTGAAGTCACCAACAGCTTGGTGGCGTTTGACAATTCAATTCAGGCCTATGGCATGAACAACGATGTCATCACAGTGGTCATGAGTGAATTTGGCAGAACATTAGATCCGGCATCTGGCGGAGGCTCAGACCACGCTTGGGGCAACCACTGGTTTGCTTTGGGCGGGCCAGTGAAGGGCGGCGTTGTCTATGGCAGCACATTCCCCACTCTGCAGACGGCCGGTATCGACGATGCATCGCTTTACAAACCTTATCGAGGCCAGTGGATTCCGCAGTTCTCTTCAGATCAGTTCATGGCTGACTTAGTAGGTTGGCTGGGACTGACGCCAGCCCAAGCATTGGCGGTAATGCCCAATTTGGCAAACTTCCCCAGCAAGACCATCGGATACATCTGAAGTGAAGGATTGAACGATGGCCAATATCAAAGGGACTGCGGGTAAAGACATCTACACGGTGAAGTCGGGTGACAATTACGATGCGCTAGACGGTGATGATGAATTGAGCTTTGAAAAAGGCGGCATTGTTCAAGGTGGGCCTGGCAATGACAAGATCACAGTGCCCGTTGGATTTTCGAAATGGGATGCCACAGCTTGGTATTGGTCCTCCAATTCACCCATCCTCGTTGACTTAGAAGCAGGTTATGCCTTGGATGGCTTTGGTGGCCGAGATACGCTCATTAACGTTCACCAGGTGCATGGCTTTAAACAAGATGGCGACAAGGGCTATGGCTCAAAGGGCGATGACCTCTTTTGGGTCGGGCCCTGGAACAGACCGCAAGGCTTGATCTTCATTGATGGGCGGGGCGGTAGCGACCAAGTGACCTTGGGCATTTATCCCAACAACAATCCTGGTGATTTGGTTTTGCAGGTGTCTGCTGATGCCAGAAAAGTGGTGGCCTATCAGACCAATACGCCAGGTTTTCTGTATGAATTTAGAAACATCGAAAGACTGGACACGTGGAATGATGTTCTGAGAAAGAGTCAGACCTTTGACCTCATGTCCTTGATTGACACCAGTGCAATCGGACCAGAGACTTTGCTTCGAAGTTACACGGGATGGCAGACGGGCGGTGTGGGCAGTCCCACCACCATCACTTACAGCTTCTTAAATCAAGCACCTCTTGCCGGTGGTGACGGAGGCACTGGGTTTGTTGCATTTTCTTCAGCGCAGCAACAAACAGTTCGCGATCTTTTCTTCGTACTTCAAAGCCAAACAGGTTTGAGCTTTGCTGAAGTTGCAGGTGATGCAGGGCAAATTCGAATGGGTGTCAATCAACAGGCAAACACCCGGGG
>CANKOT010000228.1 GCA_947484245.1 Comamonadaceae bacterium | reverse complement strand
TCGGATGAAGGCACCGCCGACATGATCATCTTGCAAGCTGGAAGCCTTCAAACTGGCATTCACAAAGAACTACTTAAAGCCCAAGACGCATGGCGTGCCTCTTCAGCGGCGGTTTTGTATCGCTTTTCCAGCGCAGCAGCACGAGCAGAATTAACGAATGCTGGGGTTGAAGTTTTATCAGAGCCTTCAGATGACAAATCATTGCGGCAATGGCTAGCGACTTTGCAGAAAAACGATGCACAAGGAAGAAAAGCTACTGACGTTCGTCATTCAACTCCACCTGTTTCAGTGGGCCTTGGAGAACAAACGGTCTCACCCCCCTTGTTTGACGATGCTGCCCTAACTCAATTTGCTGGACTTTCCACGACGGTCGCATGTGAGTGTCCCAGCCACTTGGCAGAGTTGCTTCTGCAGGTCTCATCCTTTGAAAAATACAGTAGCGAGTGTGCCAACAGAAGCGCTGCTGACGCGCGACTGCACGCCTACTTGCAGCATGTCGCTGGCTCTGCCCGAATGCTTTTTGAAAAAGCACTGGAACAAGTAGCCATCGCAGAAGGCTTGCCTCTGCCACCTGCATCCAATCCCGCCTCAAATTAATTCGCTCGCTATGACACACTCATTGGCAATATTGGTCACCGCGCTGTTGTTCGGCGGCATGACCCTGTACTCCTTTGGCTTTGCTGCTTTTTTATTCAAAGCACTTCCAGCCCCATCTGCTGGTGCTACGCTGCGGCTTGCTTTTCCTTGGTTCTATTTGTTTGTGGTGGCTACGGCGGCCGTTGCCGCTTTATTGTGGTGGTCTCACGACACCATGGCTGCAATTGTTATGGCGGCCGTTGCTTTAACGACCATCCCCGTGCGGCAGTTGCTGATGCCAGCAATCAATCGAGCCACTGACTCTGATGACCGGCTGCGTTTCAAATGGCTGCACGGTGCATCTGTGCTCGTGACGCTGAGTCACATCGCTTTGACTGGCTGGATCTTGGCACGCATTGTTTGAGAACTGGCTTGCAACACCCCGTACAAAAAAGTCTAAAGATGCAAGCGTCAAAACAATTCGTATCAGTCAATCAGCTCATCACTTATCAACACACGAACCAACAACTTCACAGGAAATTTAAATGACTTCAACCCTAAATTTATTCGAATTCAGTTTTCAGAAATTGCGCAGTCTTTTAGACCCAAACCTCAATCCTCTGAGGCATGCGCCGGCTTTTGTTAGGTACCTGGCCACCATACTGCTGGCCAGTTTTTGGTGTTTGGCTTTTGGAGTTTACTTTGGAGATATCCAGAACATTGGCTACAACATGACGGGCCATGCAGCTGTCATCACCATGGCCTTCGTGACATGGGCTGTGTTCAAACAATCTGATCGAATTTATGGTCCGAGAAAAGGGACACAAGAATGGCTTCGCATGCCAGATCGAAGCAGCCGCTGTGATGAGATGACAGATGAGCAAAGACTTGAGAAAGCGAAAGAATTTAAAAATTAAATTTTTAAATTCTCAGGCTTGTCTCAATAGTCTGTGTTTCCAATAAGCCCACAGACTCAACAAATTCATATTTAAACAACATGCTAGAAACCATTTGTGAAACCTTAGTAGATGCCTACAAGCGTAACTGGATTACCAGCAGGGATGGTAATGTCAGCATCCGGCACCATGATCGTGACCATTTCTACATCACGCCCAGCGGTGTTCGCAAGCAAACTTTGCAGCCCGACCAGTTTAAAAAAATTAAGCTGCTTGAGAGTTCATGGGAAGAACTTGAATACACAGACATAAGCCGAAGCTTAAAACCTAGCGGTGAAATACCGTTGCACTATGGGCTTCAGAAAAAAATGGGGCAACACAGCAATGAAGTAAGGGTTGTGGTGCATCTGCATCCAACTTACTGCATTGCAGCAATGCACGCAGGCATTGACCTGAGCACAATCAGTGAATCATTCCCAGAGCTAAATCGCTACACACGAGTAGCCCCCAATGTTCTGGATGTTGAGCCAATCAGTCAACAACTTGCAGATCAATGCCGCGCTAATTTGCAACTAGATGACAAGGGCTTTATTGGCTACGACATTGTTGGCATCAAAGGTCATGGCGTTGTTGCCATTGATGTGACACCTTGGCGAGCCTATGAACACATTGAACGGCTGGAACATATTTGCAAAATTGTTTTGGCATCTGGCAAGAATTCCAAGTAATCGGTCTAGTCACCTTCAGGAAATCCATGACATCTCCAAAAAATTTATTAGTGCTCACTTTTATGCTTTTTTGCATGCAGTCCCATGCAGACGAAACTTCAGCAGACCTGCAAAAAGCTTGTGTAAACGAGCAGGTGGGCCTGCACAAAGGAATTAAAGGCAACGCAGTAGAAGCAAGCAACTTTGAAGATTACTGCAAATGTGAAACCAACTACATCGTAAGTAGAGCAACAAAAGAGCAGTTGAATCAAATTTCAAAAAAGCCAACTACAAAACCAAAATGGTTGACCCAATTTAAATCCAACGCACTTAAAAGTTGCATAGCGCAAGAGAAACAAATAACAACTTGATGACGCTCCGCAAAGCTGCTGAGGTGCTCACCTCAACAGGGGTTTATTGACTTAAAAATATCAATGCAGCTTTCACCTCGTGACATTTCAATGAAGTCTACAAAAACCGAATTCCCTGTTCTGGCCTTTGTCGACATTGAGACGACTGGCGGCAATTCCGAGCGTGACCGAATCACCGAGATCGGTATCAAGACACTCGCTCATGGTCAAGAAACTGCCTGGGAGTGTTTGGTAGATCCCCAAGCCTTCATTCCTCAAAATATCCAGCGATTGACAGGCATTACGCCAGAAATGGTGGCGGGCCAACACCCATTCGACGAACTTGCGCTGCAAATTAAAAGAGAGCTTGAGGGCAAGATCTTTGTCGCGCACAACGCCCGCTTTGACTATGGATTCATCAAAGCCTCTTTCAAGCGATTGGGGATGGATTTTCGGCCCAAAGTGCTTTGTACCGTTAAACTTTCGAGACTGCTTTTTCCGCAACAAGCTAGGCACAACCTGGACACCATCGTCGCTGCGCATGGGCTAACGGTCAGTGCGAGGCACAGAGCCTTGGGTGATGCCGATTTGCTCCTTCAATTTTGGCGTGTTTGTGAAAAGACTTTTGGCGATGAGCGACTGCTTGAAGCGGTGAATCAGTTGTTGGGCAGTGTCAGCTTGCCCCCCAACATCAGCCAATCTGTTGTCGACGCGATTCCAGACACACCAGGTTGCTATATTTTTTACGGTGAACACCACGCCCCTTTGTACATTGGCAAAAGCATTTCAATGCGTAGCCGTGTCATGAGCCATTTCCAAAGTGCACTGACCGTTCGCAAAGAAATGAAATTGTCCCAACAGGTTCATCACATCGAGTGGATAGAAACCGGTGGCGAATTGAGCGCCTTGATATTAGAGGCCAAGCTCATCAAAGAGCGTATGCCCAGCGCGAACATCAAACTTCGTCGCTCCAAGGACTTGTGCGCATGGCAATTGAGTGAAGAACCCTCGGGCCTTCAACGCCCCACACTCATCACGCACAAGCATTTGCAGCCAGGATTTCAAGACAACTTGTATGGGCTTTTTCCGAATAAAAAAGAAGCGCTTGGTTACCTTGCCGCCGTCGCCAAAAAGTACCAACTTTGTGAGGCCTTGATGGGTCTCGAAAAAGTGGAAGAAGGAAAACCTTGCTTCGGCTATCAAGTCAAACAATGCCAAGGCGCATGCATCGGTAAAGTG
>CANKOT010000227.1 GCA_947484245.1 Comamonadaceae bacterium | reverse complement strand
CTGGCGGCATTGGCCAAACCGAACAACAAGTGCAAGCCATGGCTGAGTTGCAGCCGGCGGGCTACATTGGCACCCCCAGTTTCTTGAAAATCATTCTTGAAAAAGCGGCTGAAATGGGTGTGGCCCTGCCCTCTGTGAAAAAAGCCTTGGTCTCTGGCGAAGCCTTTCCTCCCAGCCTGCGCGATTGGATGACAGCCCAAGGGGTGGATGCCTATCAATGCTATGCCACCGCCGATGTGGGGCTCATCGCCTACGAAACCAGTGCCCGCCAAGGCTTGGTGGTGGACGAAGGCGTCATTGTTGAAATCGTACGTCCTGGCACTGGAGACCCGGTTCCTGAAGGCGAAGTGGGCGAGTTGGTCATTACCAGCTTGAATCCCGATTACCCCTTGATTCGCTTTGGCACGGGTGACTTGTCTGCCGTCTTGGCGGGTGCTTGTCCAACCGGTCGTACCAACCAACGCATCAAAGGCTGGATGGGGCGTGCCGACCAAACCACCAAAGTGCGAGGCATGTTTGTGCATCCGGGCCAGGTGGCTGAAGTGGTGAAACGTTTCCCAGCGGTGCTGAAAGCCCGTTTGGTGGTTCAGGGCGAAATGGCCAATGACAGCATGGCCTTGCATGTGGAAACTGCTTCTCACAGCAGTTCTGAAACGCTCAAGGCCCAAATTGCAGAAGCCATTCGCGACGTCACCAAATTGCGCAGCGACGTGTTGTTGGTGGCCCCAGGCTCTTTGAACAACGATGGCAAGGTCATTGAAGACGCTCGCAGTTATCAATAAAGCATTGATATGGCTCAGAAAGCTTGCGAATGAAGGTCTAAAAGACCTTAATTTTCATATTGTCAGTAACATTGCCAATAGCTTTTGAGGCAATGTCCCACTACACTTCGCGTTCCAAATTAGGAGATGAAGATGAAACGTTTGCTAGTGATCGCCGCAGCTGCCTTAACAATGGTTGCGCATGCTCAAAATTTCCCAGGCACCAAGCCTGTTTCGATCGTGGTTCCCTTTGCCGCAGGCGGCCCGACAGACAAAGTCGCCCGTGACCTTGCCGTGGCCATGGCCAAGACCATGCCAGGGGGCAACTTTGTGGTCGAAAACGTGGCGGGCGCTGGCGGCACCATTGGCGCTACCAAGGTGGCACGTGCCAACCCAGACGGCCATTCCTTGCTGCTGTTCCACATCGGCATGGCTGCTACCCCAGCCCTCTACCGCAAACTCGCCTACAAGCCCCTGGAAGACTTTGAGTTCCTGGGCATGGTCAACGATGTGCCCATGACCTTGGTCGGCAAGCCTCAGTTGCCAGCCAACACTTACCGCGATTTTGAAAACTACATTCGTGCCAATGCCGGTAAGTTGAACATTGCCCATGCAGGCTTGGGTTCAGCTTCGCACATTTGCGGCATGTTGTGGCAAGCGCAATTGCAGTCCAAAGAAGCCATGACCACCATTCCTTTTGGCGGTACAGCACCAGCTATGAATGCTTTGGTCGGCGGTCAAGTTGACGTGATGTGCGATCAAACCACCAACACCACAGCGCAAATTGAGTCTGGCCGCATCAAAGCCTTCGCAGTGACCACCGCCAAGCCTTTGTCTGATCACAAATCGTTGAAGTATTACCCTTCATTGCAAGAAATGGGCATGAAGAATTTCGACCTCACCATTTGGCACGGTCTGTATGCACCTAAGGGCACGCCCGCAGCCATCACCACAGCATTGAATGAAGCCATGAAAAAAGCCTTGAAGGACCCCGATTTCATCAAGAAGCAAGAAGGCTTGGGCGCTTTGGTCGTCACTGACAAGCGCGTTGAACCTGCAGAGCACAAAAAGTTTGTGGCTGCAGAAATCCAGAAAATCAAAGCGGCTGTGGATGCCAGCGGCAAGTACGCAGACTGATTGACTAGCTTGTTCTAGGAACCCAAAAAAACCGCTGCAAAGCGGTTTTTTTTCGGGCTTGCATGGGCTTTAGTCGTTGAACGAACGAGAGGCGCCCAACAAGGCTGGAGACTCCGGGGCATTGATGACCCAAACAGGAATGTCTTTTAAATAGGTGCTAAAACGACCCTTGGCTTCAAACCGCTCCCTGAAGTTAGAAGTTTCAAACCAACCTAACCACCGCGGCACCATACCGCCCCCCAGATACACCCCCCCTCGAGCACCCAATGTGAGTGCCAAATCGCCAGCGACTGAACCCAAAAACCCGGTAAACATCGCAAGACTTTGAAGGGCTAGGGGGTCATTGTCTTGCAAGGCCCAGGCTGTAATTTCAGCTGCACCAGAGACATCCACTGGCACTTGTTTTTGCAATTGACGCAATGCCAAATACAAGTCAACCAGGCCTTGACCAGATAACACCCGCTCTGCAGAAACATGCCCGTAGCGTTGGCGAATGAGTTCGATGACCCGATATTCGTCATCTGACTGAGCCGCCAAGGTGGTGTGGCCTCCCTCGCCTGCAATGGCCAACCAATGGCCATTCTGATGGCTAGGTATCAAACCCGAAACACCCAAGCCCGTTCCAGCGCCAATGAGTGCTTTGGGCGCGATGCTTTGGGCCATGTCGCTTGCACCGCCTACTTGAACCAAGTTGCTGGCAGGAATGAAGGGCAATGCCAGAGCCAACGCAGTAAAGTCATTGATGACCTTGAACTGTGCCAAGTTCAAATTGCGTTGCATTTCTGAAATTGAAAAAGACCAATGGTGGTTGGTCATGCGAACCGCATCACCTTTGATTGGGTTGGCGATGCCCAATGCGCAGGTGCGAGGAGCGGGCAAATTTTTGAGCGACAAATAGGATCGAATGGCTGCTTCAAGAGTTTCATGCGCAGCACAGGGTAGAACCAGCACGTGTTGAATGTCGGCCGTGCTGCCATCTTGCCATCCAAAGCGGGCATTGGTTCCGCCGACGTCTCCCAATAAGCGCGGAAACGTATGGGTCACGAACAAATCTTCGAAAAGCTTAATTGATAAACTGCTCAGAGCCCACAATGCCCAGCTTGTTCAAGCCTATGCGTTGTGCGCTGGCCATCACCAGCGCCACAGACTCGTACTTGGCCTTGGCGTGTGAGCGGATGTGCAACTCTGGCTGCGGTTGAACGGCTGCTGCCTCTACAAGCTTGGCCTCTAGGTCGGCACGCCCTGCAATGGGCTTGCCATTCCAATTGATCACGCTGTTTGCGTCCACATCAATCTTGATCACCACGGGGTCTATCTTTTTAGTCGGCGGCGTGGAGACCGGCATGTCCAAATTCACCGAGTGAAGTTGCGCCGGAATGGTGATGATCAACATGATCAAGAGCACCAGCATCACGTCAATCAATGGCGTGGTGTTGATGTCCATCATCACTTCTGGCTCGTCATTCCCAGAGCCTGAGCCTACGTTCATTCCCATGATTTTTTCCTTTATTGCGGCTCAGTGATGAAGCCGACCTTGGTGATGCCGGCGCGCTGCACCGCATACATCACTCGGCCCACAGACTCAAAGTCGCTCTTGCCATCGCCCCGAATCTGAACTTCGGGCTGAGGCTTCATGACAGCAAACTTTTTCATACGCTGAAGCAAGTCGTCTGAATTTTTGATGGGCGTGTCATACAAGAAGATCTTACCCTTCACATCCACCGAGATGATCACGGTCTCTGGCTTGGTATCTCGCACCAAGTTTTTCTCTTTGGGCAAGTCCACCTTGATAGAAGTGGTCACCACAGGAATCGTGATCAAGAAGATGATCAAGAGCACCAACATCACGTCCACCAAGGGCGTGGTGTTGATCTCGCTCAT
>CANKOT010000226.1 GCA_947484245.1 Comamonadaceae bacterium | reverse complement strand
GTCAATTTCCAAGGTGATGTCTAGCTTAAAAACCTCTAAAGGCGTGCTCTTGCTTTGCGCCTCAAGGCTTAGGGCTTCAGCTTGCGCCTGATTTTGGGTGGTGGCCAGCACGCGGTGCCCTCTGGCAGCCAAGGCAAATGCTGAGTCTTTGCCGATACCAGAGCCCGCGCCAGTGATCAGAATGGTTTTAGTCATGCAAAAATCGATTCGTTAAACAGAAGCCACATAGATGCGGGCAAGGCGGTCCATCGAGCACCAGTAAAAATCGTGGTACCAACCAGCGCTAGGAAAAACCACGCCCTGCATGAATCCGCCAGTTTTTACCCGCGCTTTTTCTTGGCCTGTTTCAATGTCCAACACAATCACCTGTTCGTCAAAGCGGCTGTAGTCATTGACGCACACTTCGCCCGTATTGGCAAACAACAGCATGTGGCTGGCAGCGCCAAAATTTTTATGGTGCCAAAGAGGCGTCAATTCAACGTCGTGTTCATTGTCGTTTTGACTTGAATCAATTTTCCAAGCGCGTAAATGGCGGTTGGCAGAGTCGTAGCCCAACACAATGCGTCGTTTCAAATCGATCAAGGGTGGGTTCGTAACGCTGCCATGAGGCAAGCCACTGACTTCCCAGCTTTGATGTGATTGAGCATTCTTCAGTGACACTCGAATGAGTCGACTGGCAGCTTTGTGAATGCCCGCACCCAGCATGCTCATGAAATAGTTGTGCTTTCCATTGTCCATGAACCAGCCGTGTTCGCCGTCTATCACCATGTCCCAGCCATAGCTTTGTGTTGAATCTTGAAGGTAATGAAATTCCCAATTGGCATCGCGAACCAATTGTTGCGAAGCTTCATGCCAGTGGTATCTGAAAACACAACTGACGCCCACCACATACACCGTGTTGCCATGAGCACTCAAACGCGCGATGGAAGCTTCGGGGCACATCACATAACTGCTAGCCACTCTGAAGCTGTCTGGGTGAAGCGTCGTGAGTTGAGCGGGTGTTGTATCAGACAGATTTTTGGTCACGATCAATCCGTTGTCGAGAACTACAAAGCTGTTGTAAGCTTCATTCAAGGGCAACAGATAAGAAGCGATCAGTTTGCATTGACGGTTGAGTTTATGAGCATACCGGCCATACACCACAATGATATGTCCATTGGCATGAACAGCCATACCGCCTGGCCACATGGGGCCACCCTCAAGCCTAGGGGAACTTTCAAGCGTTTCAAGAGTGACAGGATCGATGCGAGAAACTTGTGCCGTAGTGGACAAGCCCATGTAAGTACGAAGTACAGAGTGTGTAAGAAGAAACACTTCTCCGGGTGCGCCCAATACGGTCATGGTCGACATCTGTGTGCGTTTGGAAGTGCTCGCCAGCTTCATGCCAAGTTGCAAATTCAAGCAGTTCGTGTTGTGAGGCGTTTGAAGCCTAGCTGGCCCCGCGTCTTCGCAAGGCCAAGGGCTGTCAAAGTAACCAGACGGCGCCATGCTGTTAGCTCAATGAGCAACTGGTGAAAGCGCGTTGTGTTTGCGCCGACGCCAAAACCAAAATGTGCCTAGCAGCAACAAGCTTAAAAGACCGATCAGCATCATCTTGTACCTGGGCCAGTAAACAAAGACCAGCGAGTTGATGATGGCTTGATCAATAGGGTCGTAGCCCTCCGGCATTTCAAGCACACCATTGGCTTTGGCCCATTTGGCATAGTCGGCTTGCATGCTTAAAAAGAGGTCTGGCATCTCAAGTTGCAGATCGTGTGATTCACCTGGGTCTTTGACGATGTTGAACAAATGCCATTTGCCGTCGCCAACGGGTGCCAAATTACTCAGCAATTTATAGTCGCCCTTGAAGAGGGCTTGGTTACCAGACAACTCGTAACCAAGTATTTCATCTGGCCCTCGAACTCTGCTCGCGTCGCCAGTGATGACTGGCATCAGGCTGTGACCACTTAGGGGGTAAATAGTTTGCCCTTTGTAAAGGGTGCCAGGATGTTGAATGCTAGCCAAGTCAAGCAAGGTTGGCACGATGTCATTGACGTGCGTGAGACTGGCATGCACCTTGTTGCTTGCAGACTTTGGCATGTTAGGGATGCCCGAAATAATCAAGGGCACCCGAATGCCACCTTCACCTGCAAAAAACTTGTAGGTGCTCAAAGGTGCTGCGGCTGCACTTGCCCAGTTGGGGCCAATGATGCTAAAAGTGCCCTTGCTGCCCAAACGATCGAGTTCTCGGTTGTAATGCTGATCCAACCACCAACGGCCGACTGCCACCGCATAAGGATCTGTCGCCTCTGCGCCGTTGTCAGACAGAAACATAAAAACCGTTTGATCGAATTCACCTGTTTCTTTCAAGTGAGCGATCAGGCGACCAATGTGAAAATCCATAGCCTCAGCCATGGCTGCATAAACTTCCATGCGACGCGCTTGATAGGCTTTGTCAGCCGCGCTCAAAGAGTTCCAAGCCACATGCGTTGAGGGCAAATTGGCCATTTTGGAGTTGGCTGGAATGAGACCAAGGGCGATGGCTTTTTCTCGACGTTCATTGCGCAGTACATCCCAGCCTGCGTCATAACGTCCTTTGTAGTTATCAATAAAGAATTGAGGTGCCTGCAAAGGAATGTGGTTGGCCTGGAAAGCGATGTAAGCAAAAAAGGGCTTGTCTGATTTAGCGTCCGCTTTGAGGTACTCAAGCGTTTTACTGATATAAAAATCAGATGAGTAAAAATTTTTGGGCATTTTGGCTTCTTGCCCGTTGTCAAACCAATATACTTTGTCTGTGAGGTCCATGTACAACTTACCGGTTTCCCAGTTGTCCGAACCACTGTCGCCCATTACCAAGGACCGATCAAATCCTCTGGCCGGCGGTAAGTTGTGCGGCTCTTTGCCTACATGCCATTTGCCAGCGACATAGGTTCTGTAGCCGCTGTCTTGTAGCAAGCTTGAGACCGTGACAACACGCTGATTGAGCACGCTCAAATATCCGGCTCGGCCCACATGGGATAGTGGGATGGTCTCGCGCATGTTGCCCACACCATTGAGGTGATTGTCGACGCCTGTGAGCAACATTGATCGGGTCGGAGAGCAAGACGCGCTGACATGAAAATTAGAAAAGCGAATGCCGCTATTTGCCAATTGGTTCAGATTCGGTGTTTGAATCTCACCTCCAAAAGCGCCCACGTCACTGAAGCCCCAGTCGTCTGCCAACATCACAACGATGTTGGGTCGTTTTGCCCAAACGGGCGTGCAAATGACAAGCGCTGCAAGGGCTGAAACTGCCAGGAAAGTTCGAAAGGTACTGCTTGAAAATATCATGATTCAATGAGATGGAGGCAGATCAAATTGATCGTGCAAGGCTTTTTCAACGACCCAGAATCTGTCTTGACCCCAGACCGCGGTATCTTCAAATTTAAAGGAGGGAACGCCCCACAAGCCCAGCGCAAAAAGTGACTGCCTATTTTGTTCGGCCGTGGCGCGCCAGAGCAATTCGTTGGCATCACTTTTTAAAATATCTTTGGCGGCGGGCCAGTTCAAGCCTGCACGCTCAACCATGATTTTCAAGTGTTGATCGGTGCCAGCATCCAAGCCCTCAGACCACACACCTTGCATAAATGACATGACATAAGCTTCTGCAAGTTGATGCATTTGTGCAAACGGAATGAGCGACAAACCCCGCTCAGTGGGTCTGCCAACAGGGTCATTCAAGCAACCAAAATTGACGTTTTGAACATAGGCTTCCCGCGCCGCATCAAGGCTGATGTATCTTCTTTTATCAGCCGGAACGG
>CANKOT010000225.1 GCA_947484245.1 Comamonadaceae bacterium | reverse complement strand
TAGCCTTGTCGGCATATTCCAAATGCAAAAACTCTTGCAACGCAGGTGTGCCATCGGCGTTTTTCTCCCCCAAATCCATGTTCACCAATCCGCGGTAGCGGCCAATGCCGTGTGCGTTGTGTACCACGGGGTCGCCTACATTCAGCTCTGACAAATCTTTGATCAGCGCTTCAACATCGCTCACTTGCTCTTGTTTCTTACGCCTGCGTGTGGTGACGCCTGCTGCAAACAATTCAGTTTCTGTGACCAAATCGATGCCGGCTTCAAACCAATGGAAGCCTGAATTCAAGGCCGCAGTGGCTATGCCAATTTTCTCATCGCTGGCTTGAAATTCTTGCAGCTTGTCAAACGCTGGTGGGTTCACGCCGCCTGCACGCAAAAAGTCCAGCAGGCTTTCTCGGCGGCCCGCACTCTCGGCCAATATCAATACACGATTTGGCGTGCTCCGAATGTGTGCTTGCAGTTTGGCCAATGGCTCTTCTGCGCCCCGCACCACCGTCAGGTCGGGCAGGGGTTGTGCCAAGGTGTTGTCGGCGTTGCTGTCTTGGCTGTCACCCACAGTGTCTCTGGCACCGGGGCGCAAAGCCAATTGCGCATGCTGATTCGTACCGGTGTAAAACTGCTCGGCCGATAAGAACAAAGCTTCGGGCGGCAAAGCAGGTCGCTCAGGGTCGCCTTGCACCAATCGATAGCGGTCTTTGGTGTCTTGCCAAAAACGTTGAAACGCGGGCTCTAAATCGCCATGCAAAACCAGCGTGGCTGGCTTGTCACTGCCAGCGCCCAAGTAGTCAAACACCGTGGCGGTTTCTTCAAAAAACAGCGGCAAATAATATTCAATGCCTGCTGTGGCCACGCCGTTGCCGATGTCTTTGTAAATACGGCTTTTGGTGGGATCGCCATCTAGCAGTTCACGCCAGCGACTGCGAAACTTGGCGCGCGCCGCTTCGTCCATGGGAAATTCGCGGCCTGGCAACAAACGCACTTCGGGCACGGGGTACAAACTGCGCTGCGTGTCGGGGTCGAAGGTGCGAATGGAGTCAATTTCGTTGTCAAACAAATCAACGCGGTAGGGCACTTGCGAGCCCATGGGAAACAAGTCAATCAGGCCGCCGCGCACCGCATATTCTCCAGGGCTGACCACTTGGCTCACATGGCTGTAGCCTGCCAAGGTCAGTTGGGCTTTGAGTTTGGCTTCGTCCAGCTTTTGCTTGGTCTTGAATTGAAAGGTGTAACCTGCCAAAAATGAGGGCGGGGCCAATCGGTACAAAGCGGTGGTGGCCGGAATGAACACCAAGTCGGCGCCTTCTGCTTTGTCGCGCTGGCTGATGCGCCACAGGGTTGCCAAGCGTTCGCTGATCAGGTCTTGATGGGGCGAAAACGTGTCATAAGGCAGCGTTTCCCAGTCGGGAAAAATGGCGCATCGAAGGTCCGGTGCAAAGAAAACCACCTCGTCCATCAGGCGCTGGGTGTCGGCGGCGTCAGAGGTGACCACTGCAGTCAGGCGGCCTTGAGCTTTTTCGCGTTCGGCCAGTTGCGCCAATAGCACAGCGTCTGCCGATCCCATGGGACGGGGCAGGGTGAAGCGTTTTCCTAAGCTAAGCGCGGGTAATTGCATGAACTCCAATAGTATAGTTGGCGTATTGGCAATCCTGAATAGACGCACTTTGAAACCCTCTGACCCTACTGATCTATCTGACCTTTTTGCAGCAGTCAGCCTTCAAGACGCAGAAAACACAGCGCCTGTAACCAGGTGTTTTGCGCTGGTGCCTTGCGCGGGTTCCGGTTCACGCGCTGGCACCGTCATGCCCAAACAGTACGAGTTGATTGCTGGCCAAAGCATGGTGATGCACACCTTGAATGCCCTGCAATCTGTAAGCAGGCTAGAAAAGATTCTCGTGGTGGTGTCGCCCACTGACTCTCATGATTGGCCAAATCAAGCCCTTGACCCAGACGGCACCCGGATAGCACCTGGCATTGACCGAATCAAATGCGGTGGTGCCACACGTGCCGAGTCTGTGTTGAATGGCTTAACCCATTTGCTGGCAGAGGGTTCCAAAAACTCAGAAGGTGTTCAAGCTGACGATTGGATTTTGGTGCACGACGCGGCGCGTTGTCTCATTTCAGAATTGGAAATCAATCGCTTGATTGATGCGTGCTTGGACGATGAGATAGGCGGCTTATTGGCCTTGCCATTGCCCGATACTTTAAAAGCTTCGTCGAATGGACGCGTGAGCGAAACCTTGCCGCGCCAAGACAAATGGTTAGCGCAAACGCCGCAAATGTTCAGAGCAGGGCAATTGCACACAGCCTTATCGGCCAAGGCGGCTGAAAATTTTGACGGCATTACCGATGAAGCCAGCGCCATGGAGATGGCAGGGTTTGCGCCCAAGTTGGTAGTAGGCAGTCCGCACAATTTCAAGGTGACTTATCCGCCAGATTTTGCATTGGCTGAAGATTTGCTCAGGAGCAGAACATGAACATTCGAGTAGGCGAAGGTTGGGACACACATGCCTTGGTTGAAGGCCGTCCGTTGATGTTGGGCGGCGTTCATATTCCCCACGACAAAGGATTGTTAGGTCACTCCGACGCCGATGTGTTGTTGCATGCCATCACCGATGCATTGCTCGGCGCTGCAGGCCTGGGCGACATTGGTCAGCATTTTCCAGACACCGATGCCACTTACAAAGGCGCTGACTCCGTCATGCTTTTGAAAAAAGCTCATGAGCATGTCAAACATTTAGGCTGGCACTTGGGCAATGTCGATTGCACCGTCATTGCGCAAGCGCCCAAGTTGGCACCGCATCGCTCTGACATTCGGTCTTCCATTGCCAAAGCTTTGGGCGTGCCAGAATCATTTGTGAATGTCAAAGCCAAAACGGCTGAAAAAATGGGCCCTGTGGGTGAGGGCCTGAGCATGGAAGCCAGGGCTGTGGTGCTCATTCACAAGCCCTAACACTGAGTCAAAGGCCACCACTTGAGGTGGCTTTTTTCATTGAGCTGCCCAGCCGCCGTCCATGTTCCAGGCCACGCCGCGAATGTTGTTGCCAGCAGCAGAGCAGAAGAACACTGCCAACTCACCCAACTCTTCAGGTGTGGTGAATTGCATAGAAGGTTCTTTCTCGCCCAACAACAACTCAGTGGCCGCTTGATTGGTGAGGCCCAGAGTTTCTGCTTTGGCGTCCACTTGTTTTTGAACCAAAGGTGTGAGCACCCAGCCAGGGCAAATGGCATTGCAGGTAATGCCCGACTTGGCGTTTTCTAAGGCAGTCACTTTGGTCAAGCCCACAATGCCGTGCTTGGCCGCCACATAGGCTGACTTTTCTGCAGAGCCCACCAAGCCATGAACCGATGCCACATTGATAATGCGGCCCCAGTTGGCCTTTTGCATGGCAGGCAGCACAGCACGTGAAGCATGGAATGCGCTAGACAGATTGATGGCAATAATGGCATCCCAGCGCTCAATCGGGAAGTTTTCTATGCGGGCTACATGCTGAATGCCTGCGTTGTTGACCAAAATATCGACGCTGCCAAATTTCTCTTGGGCAAACTTCACCATGGCTTCAATTTCGGAAGGCTTGCTCATGTCGGCACCGTGATAGGCGACTTTGGCGCCCAATGCCGCAATTTCAGCCTCGGGCCCGTCATGGTCGCCAAAGCCGTTCAAAACAATGGTGGCGCCTGGCGTGGCCAAGGCCTTGGCAATGCCTAAGCCAATGCCGCTGGTAGAGCCGGTCACGAGTGCAGTTTTGCCTTTCAGCATGGTGGTTCTCCGAATGAATTA
>CANKOT010000224.1 GCA_947484245.1 Comamonadaceae bacterium | reverse complement strand
TGCGCCACCGCCGACTCGGGCGGGTTGCTGCGCTCTTCGCCAAGCAAGGCGTCAGCCAAAGGCACTGCCAAATACAAAAACACCAAGGGCCACCAAAGCATCTTGGGGTCGCCCTGCCACAACATCAGCAAAGGCCCCAATCCCATCAGGGCGGGCACACCCAAAGAGAACCACCACACCCATCTTTTGGGGTCGCGGTAGACCTCAGGCGCGGGGAAGGTGTTGTCATACATAACTACTAGTTTAGTCCAGCAATGTAATGCCCCAGATTTTCAATATCTTCATCACTCAAGGTGCTGGCCACGCTGGTCATATTGCCCGCGTCGTTGGTGCGCGTCTTGGCTTTGAAGGCTTTCAACATGCTCACCACGTAATCGAAGTTTTGACCCGCCACTTTGGGAATTTCGTTTTGGCCTTTGAACTCACCCAAATGGCACATGGCGCAAAGTGTTTCATTGGCCTTAGCCAAACCCAGTTTGGCTTTGTCTGGATCGGCTTTGAAGCCTTTGCTGCTGAGTTTTTGTTGGGAAAAATAATTCGCCAACTCCTGCATCTCTGGGCGTGTGAGGCCTGCGGCCATGGGTGACATCATGGGATTGTCACGCCGGCCTTCTTGGTAGTCGCGTAATTGCAAATAGATATAGCGGGCGTTTTGCGCGGCCAAACTGGGCACGCCAGGCATGACCGAGTTACCGTTGACACCGTGGCAAGCCAAACACGTCGCGGCTTTAGCTGGCATCTCATCGGCCGCCCAAGTGACGCTGCCCACCAAGGTGAGCACTGCTGAAACAAACAAAGTAAATAGAGTTTTCATACACCTTCATCCATCATCGAGAAAAAAAGGCCTGAGGGCACTTGCGTGCGCCACAGGCCTTTGGCTAAGAGCTAATGACTCACTTAGGGAAGTGAGAACACCACCACAGAGTTGCCACGCTTGGCATCAATTTGGTTGTTACCACCAGAAGCCACAGCAACATACTGCTTGCCGCCCACAGAATAAGACACAGCAGGCGCATTCACGCCGGCGCCGGTCTGGTATTCCCACAGTTTCTTGCCGTTTTTAGCATCAAAAGCGCGGAAGAAACCATTGGCTTCACCGTTGAACACCAGGTCGCCAGCAGTGGCCAAAACGCCGCCAATCAAAGGCTCATCGGTATCAAATTTCCATGCCACTTTGCCAGTGTCAAGATTGACCGCAGACAGACGTCCGCTTTGCTTTTCGCTGGGTATGGTTTTGAACGCACCGCCCAACCACAACTTGCCGCCGGGGTACTTGGAAGCTTCAACGTGGTAAGTCATGGGTTGCAGCAAGTTGGCAGCAAAAGCCAAACGTGCTTCGGGATTAATAGCCATGGGGCTCCACTCCACTCCACCGTTGGCACCCAACATCATCTTGGCGCCTTCTTTGGTAGGCAATGTCCACAAACCGTCTTGAGGAACCATGGCTTCAGAGAAACGGATCAAGGCACCCGTCTTACGGTCGTGGACATAGACATGGCCGGTTTTGCCGGCATGGATGGCCACTTTGGTCATGTTGCCGTCTTTGCCCTTGGCATCTGTCAAGATGACTGGTGACACAGCATCCAAGTCCCATACATCGTGAGCGATGTACTGGTAATGCCATTTGTGAGCACCGGTATTCAAGTCAACCGCAACGATAGAGTTGGTATAAAGGTTGTCGCCAGGACGTTCAGCACCGTACAAGTCGGGTGAGGGGTTGCCCACGACGAAGAACACGGTGTTGGTTTCGAGGTCAACCGAAGGTGCCATCCATACGCCACCGCCCAAGGTTTTGTAGAAATCGCCGCCTTGCTTGGCCAACTGTGCTTTTTCGGCCTTGATGTCACGCAGCATATTGCGGTTGGTGGCGTCATTGACAGCCCACACACCTTCATGGCCTTTTTCAGGAATGGTGTGGAAAGTCCACTGTAATGCGCCGGATTTGGCATCGAAGGATTTGACAAAACCGCGGATGCCGTATTCGCCACCGTTGGTGCCAATCAGGATGCGGCCGTTGACAGCCACAGGCGCCATGGTTTCTGAATAGCCCAATTCGGGGTCAGCGATTTGGGTTTCCCAAGCCAATTTGCCGGTCTTGGCGTCCAAAGCGACGAGCTTGGCGTCCAAGGTGCCCATGAACACATGGCCACCCATGATGGCCACGCCACGGTTGTTAGGACCGCAGCAATAGGTGGTGACGGGGCCCATTTTGTGTTTGTAATGCCAAAACTGCTTGCCAGTGACCGCGTCGATGGCGTACACATGGTTGTAAGAAGTGGTGAGGTACATCACGCCATCGATAACGATGGGCGCGGTTTCCATGGATTCCAAAACTTCTGTTTGAAAAGTGAATGCAGGACGCAGGCTCTTGACGTTGCCGGTGTTGATCTGCTTGTTGGGGTAGTAGCGCGTTTGCGCATAGTTCATGTTGGAGTGCAGGAAGTTGTTAGCGTCCTTGTCTGCAGCCGTCAGTTGTGATTGAGACACTGAAACTGCCTTGGCTGTGTCTGCTTGGGCGACGCCCGCAGTCAACATGCCAATGGCCAAAGTGGCCAGGGTGAGGGAAATTTTCTTTCCGATGTGTTGCATTGAGTACTCCTTGAGCCTGTCGGCCAATGTTTGAAGAAAAAAATGGGAAAAATTCAGTTTTGAAAAACTGTTCTCCTTTTGCGATAACCTTGTGCTTTCTGAACACAATGCAGTCTCTAGGAAAATTTCCTACATCTAATCTTACTCATCACATCGGGTGTTTGGTACATGGTTAAGACCTAACTAGGGAAACCCCTTAAGACCCCATCAGCCTAAGGATTGACGATGACCCGCAAATACAACTCGCTTTCGACCTGTTTTTTCGCCCATTTCAGCAGCTTGGCTGTGCTGATCGGGGGGCTGTGCATGGCTACTCAGGCATGGGCACAAGCAGAATCCAACCCCAGCGTGAACGCGCAGTTGCTTGTGGCGGCTCGCAACACCGACGCTGAAGCCGTGAAACAAAGCTTGGATCGTGGTGCCGTGCCCAATTCGCGCAACCGGCTGGGCAAGACCTCGCTTTACATCTCGATTGAAAAAAACCGCATCGATATCGCCCATATGCTGATCTCAGCCGGTGCAGACGTGAATTTGCCCTCTTTAGAGAAGGTTACGCCGCTGATTGCCGCCAGTTACGCGGGCAGTCTGCCTTTTGTGGATTTATTGCTCAAGCAGGGTGCCAAGCATGAACCCACCGACCGTTTGCACAAGTCGGCGCTGGTCTATGCGGCGGGCATGGGGCACAGCGCAGTGGCCGAGCGCCTGCTGCAAGCTGGTGCCCCCATAGACCATGCGCCGGTAGATGCCCTCACCCCCTTGATGTGGGCAGCCGGTCAAGGCCATATGCAAACGGTCAAGCTGCTGCTGGCCAAAGGCGCTGACAAATCGCTCAAAGACGAGCGCGGCTTGACCGCCTTGGACATGGCCAAAGAGGCCAAGCATCCTGATATCGCCACTTTGCTGCAATAAGTTTTGAGCCAGGCAGGGCTATTGGTTGGGCTCGTTAAAGCAGCTTTTCTCTACCTCGTCGTACATGGCGGCGCGTTGGGTGTCGCTGTGGTAAATGTTCCAAATCTCGTCGGCAATCGCTCGGGGGATGGCTTTGAATTCCAAATTGCAATGGTGCTTCAAGCTTTCGGCAAAGGTAGCGCGACGGTTTTGCCAAAGGTTCTCGCGCATGATGAAGGCGTAGTGCACCAACTCGTGGCCGACACCCCAAGCCACCATCTCTTTGCTGTAAACATCAATGGTGCGCGGCGCAATA
>CANKOT010000223.1 GCA_947484245.1 Comamonadaceae bacterium | reverse complement strand
TTGGCCAAAGCCTTCACCCACCAATTTCAGAGATGTACCAATACACAGAATTCGATCGCCAGTTTGTCAAACAGCGAGCAGCCCAGCACAGAGACCAACTCGAGCGCTGGCAAAAAGGCCAACTGGCTGACGAAGAGTTTCGCCCTCTGCGCCTTCAAAACGGCTGGTACGTTCAACGCTATGCGCCGATGTTGCGCGTGGCAGTGCCCTATGGCGAAATTTCCAGCCAACAACTGAGTGTGCTGGCCACCATTGCCAAAGAATACGACCAGCCCAACAGCGAAATTTTCTCAAAAGCCCAAGCCCAGCAAGATTTGTTGCCCGGCAAATCGCCTCGTCTCATCAAAGGTTACGGTCACTTCACCACCCGTCAAAACGTTCAGTTCAACTGGATTCCATTGGACCAATCGGCCGATGTGATGGACCTTTTGGCCACCGTGGACATGCATGGCATTCAGACCAGTGGCAATTGCATTCGCAACATCACCACCGATGAATTAGCGGGCGTCGCCATTGATGAAGTGGTCGACCCTAGACCCTATGCAGAAATTTTGCGCCAGTGGAGCACCCTGCACCCAGAGTTCGCATTTTTGCCACGTAAGTTCAAGATCGCCATCACAGGCGCTCACGAAGACCGCGCTGCCATTGGTTGGCACGACGTTGGTTTGCAGCTTGTCAAAAATACTCAGGGCGAAGTGGGCTTCAAAGTTTGGGTGGGCGGTGGCATGGGGCGCACACCCGTCATCGGCAGCTTGGTTCGTGATTTCTTGCCATGGCAACACATCATGAATTACCTGGAAGCTGTTGTCCGCATTTATAACCGTTGGGGTCGCCGGGACAACATTTACAAAGCTCGCATCAAAATTTTGGTGAAGGCTGAAGGCCAGCGCTACATTGATGAAGTTGAAGCTGAATTCAAAGAGATCGTGAACACAGATGGTGGACCGCACACCATCAGCCAAGCTGAATTTGACCGCGTGGCATCTTGCTTTGTCGAACCCAAGGCACCGGCCGCCACAGCCTCATCGTTGGATAACAGCAGCACACAAGACCCTGCTTTCCAACGTTGGTTGAATCAAAACGTTGTGCCGCACAAAAATCCGACGCTGCGCGCTGTGACCTTGTCATTCAAACGCCTGGGCTTGGCACCGGGCGATGCAACCGCAGAGCAACTAGAAGCCTCGGCTCAATTGGTAGCCAAGTATTCACGCGGTGAAGCGCGTGTCACGCATTCACAAAACTTGGTGCTTCCTTGGGTACCCGAAAACCAGTTGTTAGACCTCTGGCAAGAAGCCAAAGCATTAGGTTTGGCCAGCCCCAACATTGGTTTGTTGAATGACATGATTGCCTGCCCCGGCGGCGACTTCTGCGCTTTGGCCAATGCCCGTGCCATTCCTGTGGCAGCGGCCATTTCAGAGCGTTATCAAGACTTAGACGAGTTGGATGATCTGGGACCCATCGACCTGCACATCAGCGGGTGCATCAACTCCTGCGGCCACCACCACAGCGGCCACATTGGCATTTTGGGTGTCGATAAAGACGGCAAAGAATGGTACCAAGTCACTTTAGGTGGCTCTGATGGGTCTGCACTGTCAGGCACAGCAGGGGCTGGCAAAGTAGTCGGCCCATCGTTCTCTGCAGCCGAGGTGCCAGAGGTGATTGAAGCCGTGATCAACAAGTACCTTGAACTTCGCGCAACAACAAGCAACGCCCAAAACGGCCGCGCTGAATACTTCATTGAAACCTTGCGCCGTGTTGGCCAAGACAGCTTCAAAGCGGCGGCTAATTCTGTCCGTCATTCTGAACCTGCAGTTGCTTGATCCGCCTTGAAATGACTATGAAAATTCTTCCCTTCAAAGAACACAGCAGCTCAGCAGCAGATGCTGGCGTCATCCATATCGCCAACGACGCAGATCCTCGCGAGGTGTCACTGGAGGGTGTCAAGCGCATCGATTTGCACTTCCCAAAATTCACCGATGGCCGTGCTTACAGCCAAGCTTTTTTACTACGCCGTCGCCTTGGCTTTCAAGGTGAAATTCGCGCAACAGGCGATGTACTCATCGACCAATTGGTGTCCATGTCGCGCACGGGTTTTGATGTGGCCGTGTTGCGCGATGGCTTGGATGCCAGCGCAGCACAACGTCAGTTCGACCGCTTCCCAGCTTTCTACCAAGGTTCAGCAATCGACACAAAACCCTTTTTTGCAAAGAAGGCCGCATGAGCGTGTCGACAGTCAGCATTGGCGAGTCTAAGCATCAGCCCAATGCCATCCACTTGCATGCAAAACCAAGCGCCACCTACACAGAGAAAGTGGCAGAAAGCTTGGCACTTCTCCAACACGCTGTTGCCAATTTCAGTCCCGTCACTCAGGCTTCTAGCTTGGGCGCCGAAGATGTGGTCATCACACACCTGATTAACCACAATGCCTTTAACATTCCAATATTTGTTTTGGAAACAGGTGCACTGCACCGCGAAACTTTAGCGCTGCTCGAGCGCACGCAAGCCCATTCTCAAGCACCTGTGAATGTCTATCGTCCCATCACAGAAAAAGTCATTGCTTTCGTTAAAGCGCACGGCCAAGATGCCATGTACGAAAGCCTTGAACTTCGCAAAGCCTGCTGCCAAGTGCGCAAGCTTCAGCCCTTGACAGAAGCTTTGAAAGGTCAACGGGCCTGGGTGACTGGTTTGCGACGTGAGCAATCCAGCAATCGTGCTGAAGTGCCCTTGATCGACCGAGCCGACGAGGCCATTAAAAAACAAATCAAACTCAATCCCTTGGCCAATTGGACATGGGGTGATGTATGGCACTACATCGCTGTGAACAAGGTGGACTACAACCCTTTGCACGACCAGTTTTTTCCAAGCATTGGCTGTGCGCCATGCACGCGCGCCATCAGCTTAGGCGAAGAGTTTCGCGCGGGACGATGGTGGTGGGAAGACGAAGCTGCCAAAGAGTGCGGCTTGCACGCTCAGAAATAAAACAAATTCTAAATTGCACAATCATGAACGCACGCACTGAACCAGAACTGCTCCATCACCTAAGCAACTCACACCTTGACGCCTTGGAAGAAGAAACCATCTTCATCCTGCGCGAAGTGGCAGCTGCCTTCGAGCGCCCTGCTCTACTTTTCTCTGGCGGCAAAGACTCACTCGTCATGCTGAAGTGTGCAGAAAAAGCCTTTGTCGACCAACAAAAAGGCGGCCACATTCCTTACCCCTTGCTCATGATTGACACGGGTCACAACTTCAAAGAAGTGACCGACTTTCGAGATTTCCGCGCCAACGAATTAGGCGCTGAACTCGTTGTGCGAAGTGTTGAAGACTCCATGAAGCGAGGTACTGTGCGCTTGGCCCATCTTGGTGAATCACGCAATGTCCACCAGTCAGTGACCTTGCTAGAAGCCATTGAGGAATTCAAGTTCGATGCCCTGATTGGCGGCGCTCGTCGCGACGAAGAAAAAGCCCGTGCCAAAGAACGAATCTTCAGTCACCGCGACAGCTTTGGCCAATGGCAACCTAAATCACAACGGCCAGAACTGTGGTCTTTGTTCAACACCAAATTGCAACCGGGCGAACATTTTCGTGTGTTCCCCATTTCCAATTGGACAGAACTCGATGTGTGGCAATACATTGCGCGCGAAAACATTGCACTGCCTTCTATCTACTACACGCACAAACGGGAAGTGGTTGATCGCCGAGGTTTACTGGTGCCCGTGACAGAACTCACGCCAGCCAAAGATGGCGAGACCATTCAAGTTCGCGACGTCCGTTTTCGCACTGTGGGAGATATGACCTGCA
>CANKOT010000222.1 GCA_947484245.1 Comamonadaceae bacterium | reverse complement strand
TGCTCCAGAAAATTATTTTTGACCTGAAGGACATGGCCTACTTTTAACCTGTTATGCCATGCGCCGCCTGTGGGCGGCTTGGCGATCAATCTGGCAGTGGGCAAGGTGGAGTTTGCTGCCGGCTCCGTGAAGGACTTGGACGGCAATAACTACGCTGGGGTGAGCGACTACAACTTTACGACTGGAATTTTTGACGCCGCGCCTACTTTTGCTAATGTCCCAGCGGCTGCGGTGTCACACATTGCAGGGCAGGTATTCTCATTGGACGATGTCGCGGTTGCCGACGCTGACAGTAGCAACCTATCGCTAACTTTGAACCCCAGTAATGGCATCTTGCTTGGACTAATCGATCAAGATTCCACAACTGCGGGTACACAAATAAGTGGCACCGCCGCGGCTATCAACAAGGCGTTGGCTGGTGCCATGTTTGTAGGTACTTCTGCCGGTGCTGCCAGCATCGCAATGACATTGAAAGATCTAACAAACACATCTGTCGCTAACTACTCTTTGACTATTGCCGCTCCGGCTAGTTCCACGGATACTGATGGGGACGGTGTAATCAATAGCCTTGAGGCTAGTGATGGAAACAAAGATGGCATCCCAGATCAGTACCAAGCAAATGTAGCCAGCAATGCCACCCTAACGCTGGTAGCCAGTTCAACCCAGGCAATACCGCCCGTTGATGCAACCACAACCATTAGCAAATTCAGCAATGTAAGCGACCTAGGTACTCTAAAACCGCCAACGGGCATGACCCAGCCCGGTGGTGTGCTGTCCTTCAATGCACTGGTAAGCGCAGGTAAAGAAGAGCATTTCAGCATCTTGGTGGCTGCAAGCCTGGGCGTGAATGGCTACTGGCAGCAAAGCAGTAGTGGTGCCTGGGTAAATCTGGCAAGTGCGATCAATGGTGGGAGCATAACCCAGGTAGGTGATCAGACGCGGCTAGATTTTGTGATCACCGACGGTGGCGCGTTTGACGGTGACCAACTAGCAAACGGCGTGATTGTCGATACCGGCTTGGTGGCGTACTTGACGCCCAGCTTGGTGGGCATACCTACCGGCCTGCCGGATGACGGGTTTTGGTTTTGAGTCATTTTAAAGATTGCAGTTTATAAATTAATTAGCCATGCCTACATTTCATGCAATGAGTCCCACTAAATTCAAATTTTTATATAACCCTCAGTCTGTATTTCAAAACCAAGCGGGTGAGCAGATTAGTATGTAAGGCCTAGCCGGAGTCACACCGTCAAAAAGGGGGGTGGGGGTACGGTGGGGTCTGTATGGGCTGAAATTTCAAAGACCCCGGCATCACAAACAGAAAAACAGAGCTAACTGCTTTGACAGTCTCACCAGTTGCAAAGTACAAAACTCCGCTGCGCAGTCTGTAAATAGTCTGTAAATGAAAAAGACCGAAACACTAATTGAACGAAGTTTAAGGTAAGTCGTTGATTTTTATGGAGGCGCGGTCCGGAGTCGAACCGGACTAACCGGATTTGCAATCCGGGGCATAACCGCTTTGCTACCGCGCCTTAACCGTTACCTGCCCGGACATGCATTTCCGGACTAAGAAAAAAGGGAAGCGCTGGGCTTCCCTTTCGGAATGTGGAGCGGGAAAAGAGTCTCGAACTCTCGACCTCAACCTTGGCAAGGTTGCGCTCTACCAACTGAGCTATTCCCGCGAAACGTCTTCAATTATAGCGTGCAATTTCTGCATTTTTTGGGCAGCTGTACACGCTTTCGAGAATTTAGCTCGCTCAGTGCTTCAAAGTCTCTGGCGCCACCGGTTCCACGACCACCGCGCCTACCACAACAACGGCCTCGGCAGGCTCCTCGTCCGCCAAAGGTATTGGCTGCGAAACCAGCGCCAGTTCAAGCACTTGGTCAATCCAGCGCACCGGCACAATTTCCAGACCACTTTTCACGTTTTCTGGTATCTCCTGCAAGTCTTTGGCATTGGCTTCGGGGATCAGAACCAGTTTGATTCCACCGCGCAGAGCCGCTAGCAATTTCTCTTTGAGCCCGCCAATTTCGGTGATCTCGCCACGCAAGGTGATTTCGCCCGTCATCGCCACATCGCCGCGCACTGCAATTCCTGTGAGTGCCGAAACAAAGGCTGTGGCCATGGCCGCGCCGGCACTGGGGCCGTCCTTGGGCGTGGCGCCGTCGGGGACATGGATATGCAGGTCTTTCTTTTCAAAAGCCTCGTCCTTGATGCCCAGGCGCATGGCCCGGCTGCGCACCACGGTACGGGCGGCCTCGACCGATTCCTTCATCACATCGCCCAGCGAACCGGTGCGGGTGATCAAGCCTTTGCCCGGCACCAAAGCCGCCTCAATGGTGAGCAAATCGCCACCCACTTCGGTATAAGCCAAGCCCGCCACCTGCCCGACCTGGTTTTGGTCTTCGGCGCGCCCATAGGTGTACTTGCGCACGCCCAGGTAATCGTTCAGGTTGTCCGAATTGACCAGCACCTGCGGGATGAGCTTTTTCAGCAACAAGGCTTTGACCACCTTGCGGCAAATTTTGGACAGCTCGCGCTCCAGGGAGCGCACGCCAGCCTCGCGGGTGTAGTAGCGCACGATGTCGCGAACGGCGTCTTGGGCAATCGCCAGTTCGGTTTCTTTGAGGCCGTTGTTTTTCATTTGCTTGGGCAGCAAATACGTCATGGCGATACTGGTCTTTTCGTCTTCGGTATAGCCCGAAAGACGGATCACTTCCATGCGGTCCAGCAGGGCTGGCGGAATTTTCATGGAGTTGGAGGTCGCCACAAACATCACATCGCTCAAGTCATAGTCCACTTCCACATAGTGGTCGCCAAACTTGTGGTTTTGTTCCGGGTCCAGCACTTCAAGCAAGGCGCTGCTAGGGTCGCCCCGGAAATCCGTACCCAATTTGTCTATTTCATCCAAAAGAAACAAAGGATTGCGCGTGCCGACCTTGGCCAGGCTCTGCAATACCTTGCCTGGCATGGCGCCGATGTAGGTGCGCCGGTGGCCACGGATTTCCGCCTCGTCGCGCATCCCGCCCAGAGCCATGCGCACGTATTTGCGTCCGGTGGCTTTGGCAATGGATTGACCCAGCGAAGTCTTACCCACGCCAGGCGGCCCGACCAGGCACAGAATCGGGGCTTTGACCTTGTCCACGCGTTGCTGCACTGCAAGGTATTCGAGGATGCGGTCTTTGACTTTGTCCAGGCCGTAGTGGTCTTCATTGAGCACTTTCTCGGCATTGCCCAAATCGTGTTTGATCTTGGTCTTGGTCGCCCAAGGCAAGCCCACCAGCACATCAATGTAATTGCGCACCACCGTGGCCTCGGCCGACATGGGAGACATGAGGCGTAGTTTTTTGAGTTCGCCCTCGGCCTTCTTTAAGGCCTCTTTGGGCATACGCGCGGCCTTGATTTTTTTCTCTATTTCCTCGATGTCGGCGCCGTCTTCGCCATCACCCAATTCCTTTTGAATCGCCTTGACCTGCTCATTCAAATAGAAATCACGTTGGTTTTTTTCCATTTGCCGCTTGACACGGCCGCGGATTTTTTTATCCACGTTCAGGATGTCCACTTCGCGTTCAATTTGCTCAAACAAATTCTCTAGTCGCGCCTTCACCAAGGGCAGCGCCAACACCGTTTGCTTGTTTTCAAGCTTCAAGGGCATGTGCGCAGCGATGGTGTCGGCCAAACGGCCCGGGTCGTCAATACTGGCTATGGAGGTGAGTATCTCCGGCGGGATTTTTTTGTTCAGCTTGACGTACAGATCAAATTGCTGCATGACCGCGCGACGCAAGGCCTCTATTTCGCTGGCCTGGGTCTCACCCTC
>CANKOT010000221.1 GCA_947484245.1 Comamonadaceae bacterium | reverse complement strand
TGCCTTGGCGTCCTGGTCCAAAGAATTGGCCATCACCAGCCGCACCGTCGAGCATCCTTACAACCCCGGCTTGATGCTGGAGGCGCTGGTCAGCCGCGCCAGTCTGGCGCTCAATACCCGCTAGGACTGGGCCAGAACCTTTTTTGATTTTTTTGATGTTCACAGATTCGCATTGCCATCTTAATTTTCCGGAGCTCAAAGGCGATCTGGCGCAGATCCGTGTGGCCATGCAGAACGCCGGCGTTGATCGTGCCATGGTGATCTGCACCACGCTCGAAGAGTTTGACGAGGTTCATGCGCTGGCCCTGGCTTACGATAATTTTTGGTGCACCGCCGGCGTTCACCCGGACAACGAAGGGGTGCGCGAACCCCTGCTGGACGACCTGTTGAGCCGTGCGGCATTGCCCAAGGTGGTCGGTATCGGTGAAACTGGGCTGGATTACTTCCGCTTGAACGGGCGCAGTGTGCTTGATATGGCCTGGCAGCGTGAGCGCTTTAGGATTCATATCCGTGCCGCCAGGCAAACTGCCAAACCCTTGATCATTCACACGCGAAACGCCTCCAAAGACACTTTGGATATCTTGAAAGAAGAGGGCGAAGACGCTGGTAGCGGCTCTGCCGGGGGCGTTTTTCATTGTTTTACGGAGAGCCAGGATGTGGCCCGTGCCGCATTGGATATGGGGTTTTACATCTCTTTTTCAGGGATTTTGACCTTCAAAAATGCATCTGACTTGCGGGACGTGGCCGCTTTTGTGCCCATGGACCGCATGCTCATTGAGACCGACAGCCCCTATCTGGCGCCCATGCCTTACCGCGGCAAAACCAACAACCCCTCGTATGTGCCCCTGGTGGCCCATCAAATTGCAGCGATCAAAGGCATGCCAATTGAGGCTGTTGCACTGGCAACCAGTCTGAATTTTGAACAGCTTTTTTTACCAGTTAGCCGCCTTGAATCTGGCTTGAGCCGCCCATGACTAATTTAATAAATTACTTTAAGTTTGGTGTTTTAGCCATTGTTTTATATGGATTTTCTTTTTGTCATGCCGGCTCTTATGAGGACTATTTCAAGGCCATCAAGCAAGATGATGCGCGTACCGTTCAAAGCTTGATTCTACGCGGATTTGACCCTAACACGCTGGACCCTGAAGCCCGCCACGGCCTCATCATGGCCGTTGCCGATTCTTCACTGAAAGTTGCACAAGTGCTGATTGAGGCCAAAAGCACCAACGTGAATTTTCTAAATCAGGCCGGCGAAAGTGCCCTGATGTATGCGGCGCTCAAAGGTCATTTGGCCCTGGTCAAACTTTTAATCAGCAAGGACGCAGACATCAACAAGTCAGGCTGGACACCGCTTCATTACGCAGCCACCCATGGCGACGAGGACATTGTTCGGCTTTTGCTCGACCAGCATGCTTTTGTGAACGCCGGGTCTCCTAACGGCACAACGCCTTTGATGATGGCGGCCCAGTATGGTCGCGCCAGCACTGTTAAACTTTTGATTGAGGAAGGCGCGGAGCCGCTTTTGAAGAATGAGCAAGGTCTGAATGCTTTGGATTTTGCCCGGCTTGGCAACCGGGTCGATGCACAGGCCATCATTTCCCAAGCTATTTTGCGCTCGCAGCCCAGAGGCAAATGGTGATGACAGCTCTGTACTTTAACTCTACGATGTATATTATGTTAACTGAAGTTTCGATGATTCCTTTGTGAATTGCGTGACCAAGGTTTAATTGTCGATAGGAAGCCCGAGATGACCGCCTACCCCCACATGCTTGCCCCCTTGGATCTGGGCTTCACTACCTTGAAAAACCGCGTGATCATGGGCTCCATGCACGTGGGACTGGAAGAAGCCAAGGACGGCTTTGCGCGCATGGCCGCTTTTTATGCAGAGCGTGCCAAAGGTGGCGTCGGCTTGATCGTCACAGGCGGCATCGCACCCAACGACCGTGCCCGCCCCATGCCCGGTGGCGCCCGCATGACGACCCAGGCAGATGCAGACAAACACAAAGTGGTAACCCAGGCTGTGCACGACGCGGGCGGGAAAATTGCCATGCAGATACTGCATTTCGGACGCTATGCCTACCACCCAGATTTGGTGGCACCCAGCGCCTTGAAGGCTCCCATAAATATGTTTCGCCCGCACGCACTGACCGGCGAAGAGATCGAGCAGACGATTGAAGACTATGTTAAAGCCGCGTTTTTGGCCCAAAGCGCCGGCTATGACGGCGTAGAAATCATGGGCTCTGAAGGCTATTTAATCAACGAGTTCATTGCCACGCAAACCAACCAGCGCGAAGACGCCTGGGGTGGCAGCTATGAAAACCGAATCGCTTTTCCGCTGGAAATCGTACGCAGAACCCGTGCCAAAGTGGGTCCAAATTTCATCATCATTTTTCGTCTCTCCATGCTCGACCTGGTTGAAGGCGGCTCGACCCATGAAGAAGTGCTGCAACTGGCCCAGGCCCTGGAAGCTGCAGGCGTCAGCATTTTGAACACCGGCATTGGCTGGCATGAAGCCCGGATTCCGACCATTGCCACCAAAGTGCCCAGAGCAGCATTTGCCTGGGTGACGCAAAAACTAAAAGGCAAGGTCGGTATTCCGGTGGTCGCGACCAACCGCATCAATACGCCTGAAATTGCGGAACAGATTTTGGCCGAAGGCATGGCCGACATGGTCTCGATGGCCCGCCCTTTTCTGGCCGATGCCGAGTTTGTCAACAAAGCGGCTCATGGCAAAGCCGACGAGATCAACACCTGCATCGCCTGTAACCAGGCCTGCCTGGACCACACCTTTGGCGGCAAGCTCACCTCCTGCCTGGTCAATCCTCGTGCTTGTAACGAAACGCTGATGATTGAAACCCCTGCCCCGTCCAAACAGCGTATTGCTGTGGTTGGCGCAGGGCCGGCCGGTCTGGCCTTTGCCACCACCGCCGCCAGGCGTGGCTTTGATGTGACATTGTTTGATGGTGCCAGCGAAATCGGTGGTCAATTCAACGTGGCCAAACAAGTGCCTGGCAAAGAAGAGTTTCACGAAACCCTGCGCTACTTTCGAAAGCAGATCGACTTGACCGGCGTCACATTGAAGCTGAACAAGCGCGTCAGTGCCGAAGACTTGACGGCTGCCGGCTTCAAACAAGTGGTGCTGGCCACAGGCGTGAGCCCGCGTGTGCCTGACATTGAAGGCATAGGGCACCCCAAGGTTGTGGGTTATCTGGATGTACTTCGGGACAAGTGCCAAGTAGGCACTACCGTTGCCTTGATCGGCGCCGGCGGCATTGGTTTTGACACGGCTGAATTCCTCTTGCACACCGGCATCAGCCCCAGCCTGGACACGGCCAAATTTTTTGCTGAATGGGGCGTAGACACCCGATACCGCAGTCGGGGCGGCTTGCAGGCTGCAGTGATTGAAAAAAGCCCGCGCAAACTCTTTTTGCTGCAACGCAAGACTGGCAAAGTCGGAGAGGGTCTGGGCAAAACCACAGGCTGGATTCACCGTACCTCGCTGAAAAACCGCCAAGTTGAAATGCTCAATGGCGTGAACTACCGCAAAATTGACGACGCAGGTCTCCATATCACGGTGGGCGACAAAGACATGCTGATACCTGCCGACACCGTTGTGCTGTGTGCCGGTCAAAACCCGCAACGCGAACTGCAAGCCGAATTGCTGGAAGCTGGTTGCAGCGTGCACCTCATAGGCGGCGCCGACCAGGCGGTTGAACTCGACGCCAAACGCGCCATTAAGCAAGGCACCGAGTTGGCACTGGCCATGGGAAGCTAAAGCGCTTCACCACTTAGCCCATTTACAACATGCCCGGCACATGGCCCGGGCTGGCTTTAAAGCCTTCAT
>CANKOT010000220.1 GCA_947484245.1 Comamonadaceae bacterium | reverse complement strand
TGCTGGCAGGCGCGGCAGCTGGATGACGGCGCCTGAACATGCCCCAGCCTTCCATGTGGAGAACGCAGTCACCGTGCTGGTTGTGCATTTCCCACTGAGTTCGCACCAGGCCCACATCGGGCTTGGAGCGCATGGCCCTTGATTCCAAGATGGTGTGCGTCAAGTGCAGGGTGTCGTTGGGCTTGACGGGCTTTTTCCATTGCACATTTTCCAAACCCGGTGATCCCAAGCTGGCAGCGTGTTGCAAAAAGTTGGTCACCATCAGACGCATGGCCATAGAGCAGGTGTGCCAGCCGCTGGCGCAAAGCCCACCAAAAATAGAGGCCTTGGCGGCTTCATCGTCTAGGTGAAAGGGTTGAGGGTCAAACTGGGTGGCAAATGCAATGATCTCTTCGCGAGTGGGCGTGATGCTGCCCAAATCTCGTTCACTGCCCGGTTGCAGGTCTTCCCAGTAATAGCGAATGGTGCGCGCGCCCTCTGATGACATCAACGACCTCCCGAGACATCGACCAAACTCATGGTGGTGTAGCTGGCTTCATCAGACAGCAACCACACAATGGCCTGCGCAACCTCCATGGCGCTTCCGCCGCGTTTGGCTGGCACCAAATGCTCCAAGTCTTTCACGCGATTGGGCAGTCCGCCGGAGGCATGAATTTCGGTGTCAATCAGGCCCGGGCGAATGGCGTTGACGCGAATGCCTTCACCAGCAACTTCCTTGGCCAAACCCAGCGTGAAACTGTCAATGGCGCCTTTCGCGGCTGCGTAATCCAAGTATTGACCAGGCGAGCCCAAGCGTGCGGCCGCACTCGAGAGGTTCACAATGCTGCCGCCATGACCACCGTGTCGGGTGCTCATTTGCAAGATGGCTTCGCGCGCGCACAGCATGGACCCTAAAACATTGATGTCAAACATTCGGCGCCAGCGTGCCATGCTCATTTCATCCAAGCGCGCAGAAACGTCTACAACGCCCGCATTGTTGACCAAGCCTTGCAGGGGCCCCAATTCGGCGCGCACTTTTTGGAACATCGCCAACACTTGGCCTTCGTGCGCCACATCGGCCTGCACGGAGATGGCCCGCCCACCTGCCGCCTTAATTTGCTGAACGACGCCGTCTGCAGCTTGGGCATTGGCGCTGTAGTTCACAGCCACATCCCAGCCCTTTTGCGCCGCCAAAAGACAGGTGGCAGCGCCGATACCGCGACTCCCTCCGGTGACCAATAAAACTTTGCGCATGGCTTGTCTCCTGCAGAATTGTGCCCAAACTGTTAAAACAGTCGATTGTTGGTTAATTTAAAGCGCAGATTACCTTATCTAGGAGTATTTTGTGAGTCACTCAGTCGACTATTATTTCGCGCCTCAAAGCCCGTGGGCTTACTTGGGGCATCAACGTTTTCAAAACAGTCTCAAAAAATCAAGCGCCTCCGTTCGAGTCATGCCCATTGATTTGGGCGGCAAGGTATTTCCTATTTCTGGGGGTTTGCCCTTGGGGCAAAGAGCGCCGCAGCGACAAGCCTACCGTTTGACGGAACTGGCGCGCTTTAGCAAATGGTTGGGTGCACCCTTGCACCTCAAGCCCACTTTTTTCCCTGTCAGTGGTGACGATGCTGCCAAATTGATCATTGCGGTCGATATGGCGGTGGGAGCCGATGCGGCGATGAACATCAGTGGCGCTATCTTGTCTGCGGTTTGGTCTCAGCAGCGCAACATCGCCGACGAAAAAACCTTGGTTGAGTTGCTCCATGAGCAGCACTTGCCTGCGGCCTGCTTAGAGCAGACATACAGCCAAGCGGTCCACGAGCGCTACGAGTCTTATACTCAAATGGCCATCGATGCGGGTGTTTTTGGGGCCCCAAGTTATGTGTTGGCCGGTGAAATTTTTTGGGGCCAAGATCGGCTTGATTTTGTTGAGCGTGCGCTCGCAGTTTAATTTTTAAAGGAGACGTTCATGGGTTCATTCATACAACTTGTCGCGGCCGACGGTACGCAATTTCCCGCTTATGTGGCGCAACCCGCCACCCCCGCCAAAGCTGCGGTGGTGGTGATTCAAGAAATCTTTGGCGTCAATGCGCACATTCGCGAGGTAGCCGACGCTTATGCCCGTGAAGGTTATTTGGCCATTGCACCCGCCATGTTTAACCGTGTTCAAGCCAATGTGGAACTGGGCTATGCAGAGGCCGACATGGGCCTTGGCATGGGTCTTAAAACTGCCGTTGAGGCTTTGCCAGCGCCAGGTGCTTTGCAAGACATTCAAGCGGCCATAGACCATGTGCACACCACTTGCGGCGGCAAAGTGGGCATTGTGGGTTATTGCTGGGGCGGCCTGCTCACTTGGCGTTCTGCGTGCATGCTCCACGGTTTGTCGGCTGCTGCGCCTTACTACGGTGGCGGCATGACCACCGAGGCCGAGTCGGCTAGGCAAGCCAAAGTGCCTGTCATGGCGCACTTTGCTGAAGAAGACAAGTGGATTTCGATGGATTCAGTGAGTGCCTTCAAAGCCGCGCATCCCAAGGCACAGGTGTTTACGTACGCGGCCCATCACGGGTTCAATTGCAACCACCGCGGCGCCTGGGAAGCTCAATCGGCGGCTTTGGCCCAAGAAAGAACTTTGGCGTTCTTCAAAGCGCATTTGTGAGCTTGTGTGCAGATTGGAGCGATTAAGCTTTTGCTAGCAGGCGCGCAGCATCGCGGGCAAAGTAAGTCAAGACACCATCTGCCCCCGCACGTTTAAACGCCAACAAACTCTCCATCATGACGCCATCGTGGTCAAGCCAGCCGTTTTGGGCAGCCGCTTTGAGCATGGCGTATTCACCAGAAACTTGGTAGGCAAAAGTGGGCACACCAAACTCATCTTTCACGCGCCGCACCACGTCCAAGTAGGGCATGCCAGGTTTGACCATGACCATGTCGGCACCTTCAGCAATGTCAAGTGCTACTTCGCGCAATGCTTCGTTGGTGTTGCCGGGGTCCATTTGGTAAGTTTTTTTGTTGCCTTTGCCAAGATTGGCGGCAGAGCCTACAGCGTCGCGAAAGGGGCCGTAAAAAGAGCTGGCATATTTGGCGCTGTAAGCCATGATTTGCGTATGCACATGGCCCTTGTTTTCAAGGGCCTGTCGAATGGCGCCAATGCGACCATCCATCATGTCGCTGGGGGCCACCATGTCAACGCCAGCATCGGCTTGCACCATGGCTTGCTTGACCAATTGCGCCAGCGTCAGGTCGTTCAAGATGTAGCCATCATCGTCTAGCCAGCCATCTTGTCCGTGGCTGGTGAATGGATCTAAGGCCACGTCGGTCATGATGCCCAGCTCGGGAAAATTCTTTTTCAGAGCGCGCACCACGGTGGGCACCAAACCCTCTGGGTTCAGTGCTTCGTTGCCATAGGGGTCTTTCAATGAACTGTCGATGACGGGGAACAGGGCCATCACAGGAATTCCCAGCTTCACGCAGTCTTCTGCGACGGGCATTAACAAATCCAAACTCAAGCGCTCTACGCCAGGCATGGAGCCAACGGCTTGGCGTTGGTTCTTGCCATCTAAGACAAAGACGGGATAAATCAGATCATCGGCAGTGAGTTGATGCTCACGAACCAAGCGCCGCGAATAATCTGTGCGACGCAAACGGCGTGGGCGACTTAAGGGGTAGGGGGTGTGTATCAGTGTCATTTGAAAATTGTGCCTGATCTTTGCCCCATTGGGCGCATTTCACGAGCTTCTTTGGCAAGAAATTTAAGCCCCATCCCGTCAGCGAACTTGTGTCCAATTCACCGACAGGGCTACACTCAGGGCATGCTCTGGATCAAAGCCTTTCACATCGTTTTCGTGGCCAGCTGGTTTGCCGGCCTGTTTTATTTGCCCCGAATATTTGTCAATTTGGCCATGGTGCCAGATGATTCTGAGGC
>CANKOT010000219.1 GCA_947484245.1 Comamonadaceae bacterium | reverse complement strand
GAATTAATTTTCAAAAAAGTGATAAATTGAGCTATTAATAATTAATTTAAGGACTGTTCCATGTTCAAAGAATTCAAGGAATTCGCCATCAAAGGGAATGTGATGGATTTGGCGATAGGCGTCATTATTGGCGGGGCGTTTGGAAAAATCGTCGAGTCTTTGGTCGGCGACATGGTCATGCCCGTCATTTCAGTGCTGATTGGCCACTTAGACTTTTCCGGCTATTTTTGGGTTCTGGGCTCTGTACCCGATACGGTTCCCCGAACCTTAGAGGCGATGCGCAAGGCGGGCGTGCCGGTTTTGTCTTACGGCAACTTCATCACCATCGCCATCAACTTTTTGATTTTGGCTTTTGCTATTTTTCTGATGGTCAAGCAAATCAATCGCTTGAAGCAATCCGCGGCGGTTGCCGAGCCCACGGCGCCACCGCCAGTCACACCAGAGGAAGTTTTGTTATTGCGAGACATTCGCGACCAGCTTCAGCGCAGGTCATGAACTGCCGAGTCAATTACAAAGGCTGGCCTTTGACTACTTTGAGCGCAGCCAACAAACTACTGGCGTCAGCCAGTCCTTTGCCAGCAATATCAAATGCGGTTCCGTGATCGGGGCTGGTTCTCACAAAAGGCAGGCCCAAGGTTTGGTTCACGCCGTTGTCCAGCCCCAAGTATTTGACAGGTATCAAACCTTGGTCGTGGTACATGGCAACCACCACATCCGTGTCCTTTTGTCCTTTTGAACTGTGCGCTTGCATGTACACGGTGTCTGGTGGGTAAGGGCCGCTGATCTGCATGCCCAGCGCTTGGGCTTTTTCAATCGCGGGGGCAATAAAGCGAATCTCTTCATCGCCAAACAGTCCCTCTTCACCGGCATGGGGGTTAAGCCCTGCCACGGTCATGCGCGGAGCTGTTCTATGGGTTTTGAGCCAACTGTCATGGGTCACTTGGAAAGTTTGAAGAACATTTTCTTGGGTGACCAAGCCAATGGCCTCACGCAAAGGTACATGGATGCTGACCAACACCACCCTCAAGCCTGGGCAAGACAACATCATGCGAACCGGCAAACCGCTGATGGGCAAGCCCAAGTGTTGCGCGGCCAGTGACTGCAGCATCTCGGTGTGTCCGGGGAATTCCACACCGCTGAGTTGCAAGGCCTTTTTGTTAACAGGTGCAGTAACCACGGCAGCAACTTTTCCATTCAGGGCTGCCGACGTGGCCGATCGGATGGCCGCCGCTGCCATGGCCCCCGCTTGAGCGCTGACGTGGCCCATGGCAATCTGTGCAGACTCACCACACTGAATCACGGGTATCTGGGAACCCAAGCTTAGCCCCAACTGGGCCAAATCGGTGATGGGCAAAAACGCCAGATGCCTAGGCAACAAAGGGGCCAGCAAGCTGAGTTGTTTTTGCAGCGTTGGCAGGTCGCCAAACACGCAACACCCTTGGGTCAACTCAGGAGACTGCGCAAAGGCTTTCAGGATGATTTCTGGGCCAATGCCTGCCGGGTCTCCCATGGTGATGGCAACGGGCAAAGCAGAAGATGGCGAGGTGCTCATTCAACCGTCAAGCGGGGTTGTCGATGTCGATGAATACATGCTTGAGGCCAAGTTCCTTGGCCAGATGTGCCCCCAGTGCAGGTGCGCCGTAGCGCTCGGTAGCGTGGTGACCACAAGCAAAAAAGCTCACCCCTGTTTCATGCGCCAAATGCGCTTGGGGTTCAGAGATTTCACCAGTGATGAATGCATCGACGCCTTGGGCGATGGCCTCTTCAAACAAGTTTTGTGCGCCGCCCGTACACCAAGCCATGCGCCGAACAGGCCTTTTAGCATCAGGCACCACTGACACCGGTTGCTTGCCCAAACGGCTTTGCAAAAGCTGGGACAAGGCTTGGCCGTTTTCAAAAACGGTTGGCGCTTGCCCCACAAAGCCTAAGCCTTGCTCACCAAACGTACTGTCAACCCTAAAGCCCAAATGCGCCGCCAGTTGCGCGTTGTTGCCAAGGGCGGGATGGGCGTCCAGTGGCAAGTGATAGGCCAGCAAATTGATATCGTGTTGAAGCAACAAAGCCAGTCGTGCTTTCAGCCACCCCGTCACCCCACCCGTTTGGTTGCGCCAAAACAAACCATGGTGAACCAGCAAAGTGTCGGCACCGGCGTCAATGGCCGATTGGATCAAGGCCAAACTCGCCGTGACACCTGACACCATCGATTGAACTTGGGGACGCCCCTCCACCTGCAAGCCATTGGGGCAATAGTCTTTGAAGCGCTCGGGTTGCAGCAAACCATCAGTTAGCGCCAGCAATGCGGTGCGCTCAGCCATCTCAGCGCCGCTCAGCCCGAACTTTAGGGCGTTGCAAGGGCGTGACCGACAGAACCTGCTCTTGTTCTTTGCGCAAAATTTTCAGTTGGGCGTCAACGCCTGGTTTGAGCAAAGACACCTGCTCAAGAAGTTCCGCCACATTTTGAACTTTGTGGTCATTCACCGCCAACAACATATCGCCAGGACGAACCCCCGCTTTGAACGCCGGACCCGTCTGCAAAACACCGGTGATGATGACGCCTTCTTGGCGATTAACGTTAAACGTTTGAGCCAGCTCTAGGGTGAGTTCTGTGGGCTCGACACCGATCCAGCCCCGCGTGACCAAGCCGTCTTTCACAATGCCTTCGAGCACCTGCTTGGCAATGCTGACGGGAATGGCAAAACCGATGCCCATACTGCCACCCGATTTGGAATAAATGGCGGTGTTGATACCCAATAAATTGCCTTGCACATCCACCAAAGCGCCGCCCGAGTTGCCAGGATTGATGGCCGCGTCGGTTTGGATGAAATTCTCAAAGGTGTTGATGCCCAGTTGGTTGCGCCCCAGTGCAGAAATGATGCCACTGGTCACGGTTTGACCCACGCCAAAAGGGTTGCCTATGGCCAAAACAATGTCACCCACTTGAACCTGCTCGGAATTGTTCATCACCATCACAGGTAATTTATCCAAGTTGACTTTGAGTACCGCCAAGTCGGTTTCGGGGTCGGTGCCGATGACCTTGGCTTGCGTTTGGCGGCCATCGTTGAGCATCACCAAAATTTCATCTGCCGTTTCCACCACGTGGTTATTGGTGAGGATGTATCCCTGTGGGCTGACAATGACGCCGCTGCCTAAGCCGGTTTGGGCCGAGTCATCTTGGTCCCCAAAAAAATAGCGAAACCATGGGTCTTTGTTCTTTTCGAGTCCGGCTTTTTGCGATGTGTTGATGCTGACGACCGCCGGAGAAGCTTTCTTGGCGGCGTAACTCAAACTGCCAGCGCTTACGGTGGGCGAGATGGCGCCTGGGGCGACTTCAAAAACTTGCAGCTCGGTATTCCAACTGGGCCTTTGGACCCACTCGGGTTTGAGTGTGATCAGCACAAACCAAACCGCCACCAAGACGGTAACCGTTTGTGCAAACAATAGCCAAAGGCGCTTCATGATGCGTTTGAATCAGCCTCTTTTGGCTCATCAGGGGCTTGGGTATGGCGTATGAATATTTGGGCAGCCCAAATGCCTATCTCATAAAGAATGCACATGGGAATCGCCAAAGCAAGCTGCGACACCACGTCAGGTGGCGTCACCACCGCCGCAATGATGAAAGCCAAAACAATGAAGTAAGAGCGAAAAGCCTTGAGTTTTTCAATGCTCACCACTTTCATACGCGCCAGCACAATGACCACAATGGGCACTTCAAACGCCAAGCCAAAAGCCACAAACATGGTCAGCACGAAGCTTAAATAGGCCTCGATATCAGGCGCGGCGGTGATGCTTTTGGGCGCAAAGCTTTGGATGAATTTAAAAACTTGGCCAAAGACGAAAAAGTAACAAAACGCCACACCAATGAAAAACAGCAAGGTACTGGAGAACACCAAAGGCAAAACCAGTTTCTTTTCATG
>CANKOT010000218.1 GCA_947484245.1 Comamonadaceae bacterium | reverse complement strand
GCCACTTGGGCATTCCCAGTGTTCTGAAGGCGGCTCAGATGTGCCTAGAAGCGGGTGCCCAGGGTATTACCATTCACCCCCGCCCCGATGAGCGTCACATTCGTGCCTCCGACGTGTTTGACCTGGCCGACTTGATGAAGCGTTGGCCAGACAGAGAATTCAACATTGAAGGCAATCCGTTTCACCAATTGATGGATTTTGTGCGAACCTATCGGCCGCACCAGGTGACCTTTGTGCCCGACAGCGAGGGTCAACTCACCAGTGATCACGGCTGGTCATTTCCCAAAGATGCCGACACACTCAAGCCCTTGATTGACGAGTGCAAGGCCTTAGGGGTTCGCGTTAGCTTGTTCATGGACACCGATCCTGAGCAAATGGTTTTTGTGAAAAAGATCGGTGCTGATCGCGTAGAGTTGTACACAGAGCCCTATGCTGCAAGCTTTGGCACACCGACCAACGATGCCTGTTTGGCGCAGTACGTCGATGCCGCAAAGGCGGCCATCGAACAGGGCTTGGGCGTCAATGCCGGACACGATTTGAACCAAGACAACCTGCCCAAATTTGCACAAGCCGTGCCGGGATTGTTGGAGGTCTCCATTGGCCACGCCTTGATCGCAGACGCTCTAGAGGTAGGCTATGCCGCTACAGTTTTTGGCTATTTAAAAGCCTTAGGCCGCTGATCAAGGCCTTGGGCCATTTTTAAAATTGAATGAACACACTTCCAACATGATTTACGGCATCGGTACTGATCTTTGTGACATCAGGCGCATCAGAGCCAGCTTGGAAAAGCATGGCGACCGCTTTGCTCAAAAAGTCTTGAGTGAACAAGAGTTTGCCACTTACAAAGCGCGCAGTGCCAGATGGCCAGAACGGGGTGTTCGTTATGTGGCCACTAGATTCTCTGCCAAGGAAGCTTTTAGCAAGGCAATTGGTATGGGCATGCGCATGCCCATGACATGGCGCTCGTGCGAAATTGGCAAACTGCCTTCGGGGCAACCCGTGATTGTTTTGCACGATGCCTTGAAAATCTGGTTTGAGTCCCAACATCTCAAAGCACACATCAGCGTGACTGATGAGGCCGATTACGCCGGCAGTTATTGCGTGGTGGAAAAAACCGAATGAACATACAAGCCCCTCTCATCATCGACATTGAAGGCGTTGCGCTCAAAGCGGCTGACAAAAAACGCCTGAAAAACCCCTTAACTGGCGGCATTGTTTTGTTTGGTCGAAATTGGCAAAGTCGTGTACAGCTCACGGCTTTGTGTGCAGAGATCAAGGCAGTGCGAAAAGATTTGTTGATCTGCGTCGACCATGAAGGCGGCCGAGTGCAACGTTTTAGAAACGATGGCTTCACACATTTGCCTGCCATGCGTCGCTTGGGCGAGATGTGGAGCCAAGATGGCAAGGGTCTTGTGGGTGAGGGTGTTTTAAAGGCTTGCAAAGCCGCAACGGCGGTGGGCTTCTTGTTGGCTTCAGAGTTGCGCGCCTGTGGTGTCGACTTCAGCTTCACGCCTGTTCTTGATTTGGACTATGGCGAAAGCAGCGTCATTGGCGATCGCGCCTTCAGCCGCGATGCCCGCAATGTCAGCATGCTGGCCAAAAGCCTGATGCATGGCTTGCAGCATGCAGGTATGGGCAATTGCGGCAAGCATTTTCCAGGACACGGTTACGTCAAGGCAGACTCACACGTTGACATACCCGTCGACAAGCGCAGTCTGAAAGCCATCCTGAATGAGGATGCCAAGCCCTATGAGTGGTTGGGCAACGAGTTGAGTGCCGTCATGTCCGCGCACGTGATTTATCCCAAAGTGGATGTGCGGCCCGCTGGGTTCTCCCCAAAATGGTTGCAAGATATTTTGCGCGATCAGTTGGAATTTACTGGCGCAGTGTTCAGTGATGATTTGTCGATGGTGGGCGCCCGCGTGTTGGATGGTCGACCTATCAGCTTCACCGAAGGTGCTTTGGCGGCGCTCAAAGCAGGGTGTGATTTGGCATTGCTGTGCAATCAATCCTTGAAAGGCAGCCAAGTCATTGATGAGGTCTTGGAGGGTCTTGCCGAAGCGCAAGTGAAGGGCTGGTGGCAGCCTGATGAGTTGAGCGAAGCACGCCGCTTGGCCCTATTGCCCAAATCACCCGCTTTAGCTTGGGAAGATTTGGTGCGGTCTGTCAATTACCAACAAGCCTTAGCTTGCATGCCTTGATATGCGATTCATCGCTTGGATTTTTAAAATCTTTTTCAGTTTGCTAGGACTTGTTTTTGTCTTGGGCACGCTGTGTATCTTGTTGTTGGCCTTGATTTCTGGCGCGGTCTGGTCATTGCTCCGTGGTCGGAAACCCGAGGTGGCCGTGGTCTGGCAGCGCTATCAAGACATGGCCCGCAACAAAGCACCTTTTGGTGCCTGGCGCGCTGGCCCGCAAAATACAACGGAGGTGGTTGATGTTGAGGTCAAAGAAGTCACAGATGTCAAAGTGGCGCCGCACTCGCAAGATCGTTTGCCCAAACAATAAGCCAAGGCAAGATCTCAAAACTTGCTTTTTTTAATCGTGCTCTCGCTTCAACGCGGGGAACAAAATCACATCGCGAATGCTGGGGCTGTCGGTCAGTAGCATCATCAAACGGTCAATGCCGATGCCGCAACCACCAGCGGGTGGCATGCCATATTCCAAGGCGCGCACAAAGTCGTGGTCAAAGAACATGGCTTCATCGTCGCCGCTGTCTTTGGCGTCCACCTGCGCTTGGAAGCGGGCCACTTGGTCTTCAGCGTCGTTCAATTCTGAGAAGCCATTGCCAAATTCACGGCCTGTGATGTAGAGCTCAAAGCGCTCGGTCACTTCGGGACGTTGATCGTTGGCGCGTGCCAAGGGTGAAATTTCGGTGGGGTGTTCCATGATGAAGGTGGGCTGCCACAATTTGTCCTCAACGGTTTCTTCAAAGTACAAAACTTGCAAGCTGGCCAAGGATTTTTTAGACAATTTGTTCTTGGCTTCGCTCATGCCCAGTTTTTGCAGGGCTTGAGTGAGCCATGTTGCGTCGTCAACTTGGTCGCCAGCGTTTGTGTGCTTCACAATGGCTTCACGAATGGTGAGACGCTCAAAAGGCTTGGCCAAGTCCACGGGTTTGCCACCATACGTGAGTTGCAAATGACCTGCTGCGTTCATGGCAGCATCACGCACCAACGCTTCGGTGAAGCCCATCAAGTCTTGGTAGTTCCAATAAGCCGCGTAGAACTCCATCATGGTGAACTCGGGGTTATGCCGAACCGAAATGCCTTCGTTGCGAAAGTTGCGGTTGATTTCGAACACACGTTCAAAACCACCTACCAACAAGCGTTTCAGGTACAACTCAGGGGCAATGCGCAAAAACATTTCTTGATCAAGCGCATTGTGGTGCGTGACAAAGGGGCGAGCGTTGGCGCCACCAGGAATCGGATGCAACATGGGCGTTTCAACTTCTAGAAAGTCGTGTTTGACCATGAAGTCGCGTAGACCGCTGACGGCTTTGCTGCGGGCCGTGAAGCGTTTGCGTGCCTCTTCGTCCATCATCAAATCAACATAGCGCTGACGGTATTTAATTTCTTGATCGGCCACGCCGTGGAACTTGTCGGGCATGGGGCGCAGGCTCTTGGTCAGCATGCGCACGCTAGAGGCGTGCAATGACAATTCGCCCATTTTGGTTTTGAACAAGTAGCCTTCGGCCGCCACGATGTCGCCCAGGTCCCAATGCTTGAAATCGTTGTAGGCTTCTTCGCCGATGTCGTCGCGTGTGACGTAAATTTGGAAGCGACCGGTTGCATCTTGCAAGGTGGCAAAGCTGGCCTTGCCCATCACACGCTTGAGCATCATGCGGCCTGCAATTTTGGCTGTGGTTGGCGCAATGCCTTCGCCTTTTAAAGTTTCAGGCGCCTTCTCACCATGG
>CANKOT010000217.1 GCA_947484245.1 Comamonadaceae bacterium | reverse complement strand
GCTGCATTGCCGCCATCCATCTTGAACCAGTCACGGTTGAAACGAGCGTCTACACCTGTGGCTGTGCCACGACCTGTAGAGAACGTACCACGCGCTTTGGCAGCATCGATGTAATCAAGCGCAGCTTGGGTGTTGCTACCAAATGGGTTCAACAAACCACTGGTCACGCCCGCTTGAATTTTGGTCTTGCTGACATAGCCGTTGGTAGGGCCATCAGAGACAGTGCTAGAAGCTGAGTAGAAGCCAGTTTTGTAATCCCATGCGCCTTCAACACCTGACAAATCAACCACGACACGGTTTGCTGTTGCGTTAGAGGTGTTTTCACGACGACCTGCGGGAACCATGCGCCAGCCAATACCGAGCAGGCCTTTGGTTACATCCAAACCAGCAAAGGATTTGGGATAGAAAGGACTTGTGATGGGCATGGTCATGCCTGTCACTGGGTCTGGTGCAACGCGAGCAACGTTGGTGTTCTCTGAGTGAACAGCTTCAACTGTCAACAAACGATTGCCGCTCAAACGGAACGAGCCCTTGGTATTGAAGTTTAAGTTTTCAGTTTCAGGAATGATGTCAATGGCTGATGTGTAGTCGTAACGGCAAGTGGTGCCGCTTTGAAACAAAGAACCTGGAGGCGCGCAAGTAGGCGTTGTGATGTTGCCAGACTTGATGGCACCGGCCGTGTTGTAGTAGTTGAAGTTAGCAGGGAAGGTGGTGCCTGAAGTTTTGTTCAAGCCGGACGCTGGAATCACACCTGTTGCACCAAAGGCGCGATCTGTGGCCTTAGCGGATGCTTGATTCTTGTTGTCCAACGAGAACCACAAGTTGTAACCGTCTTTAGACAAAGAGCCTTGACCACCAGAGAAGGTGAAACGCTTGATCTGACCACCTGATGTTGATGGCGTGGTATTTTCAACAGCCAGGTCCATGCCTTGGTAATCACGCTTCGTAATGAAGTTGATTACACCACCAACAGCGTCTGTACCGTAAATGGCAGAAGCGCCATCACGCAAGACTTCAATGCGGTCGAGCGCTGCGAAGGGAATAGCGTTCAAGTCAACGGCGCTAGCGCCAATGCCGAAGAAGGCCAAACGACGGCCATTTAACAAAATCAAGGTTTTGTTGGCACCCAATCCGCGCAAGCTGGCGTATGAGCCACCGCCGGTGCCAGAGCCAATGCTTTGGCTACCACCCGTGCTAGATTGGCTAGAGGTAATACGCTGCACAATTTCTTCTGTGGAGGTTACGCCCACAGATCTCAACTCATCGGCTGAGTAGATCGAAACAGGCAGTGCGCTTTGGTTTTCAATCGAACGTTTGATTGAGGAACCTGTGATGGTTACCGTTTCAACCTGTTGAGCTTGTGCAACTTGCATGCTCGCTAAGGTCAAAGCAGTGCCACCGAAAGCCAACCAAAGGTGGCGGTTCAAGGTACTGATTTTAAATTGACGCATTATTGAATCCTTTTTAACTAAATGAATATGAGATTGAACATAAAAATTATCTTTTAGTTGCATCCAAACACAGGTGTGTGGGCGCAAAAAGACCAAAGATTACAATTCAATTACCCATAAATCAAATATGTTACAAAACAGAGAAAATTGCTATTGTGACTTTCGGAAATGTTAAAAAAAAACAACGCCCTTAGGCGTTGCTTTTTAATCTCAATAAAAGGTGAATTTAAACGCCGCCAATGCCCCCAACGACATGGCTGAATCCACCATCGACGTACACAATTTCGGCAGAAATACCGGCTGACAAGGAACTCATCAAAAATGCTGCGGTATTGCCCACATCATCAATGGTAACATTGCGACGAATGGGAGACGTCGCGGCAACCGCACTCAAAATTTTGCCAAAGTCTTTGATGCCACTGGCAGCGAGCGTTTTGATCGGGCCGGCACTGATGCCATTGACACGAATCTTTTTAGGGCCCAGAGAATCTGCCAAATAGCGAACCGATGCTTCAAGAGACGCTTTGGCCAGACCCATGGTGTTGTAGTTGGGCACCACTTTGACCGCGCCGAGGTAGGTGAGTGTGAGTAACGCCGAGTCTTCCCTCAAATAGGGCAGAGCAGCCTTGGCCAAGGCAGGAAATGAATACGCGCTGATGTCGTGCGCAATTTTGAAGCCTTCACGGCTTAAACCTTCCATGAAATCGCCTGCGATGGCTTCGCGTGGTGCAAAGCCAATGCTGTGTACAAAACCATCAAATTGAGGCCAGTGAAGCGACAAGTCTTTGAACAAGTTTTCAATTTGGGTGTCGTCTCCGACATCGCAGTCAAAAATAAGCTTTGAATCAAAGTCCGCAGCAAATTCAGTGATTCTGTCTTTGAAACGCTCTCCCACGTAGCTGAAAGCCAATTCGGCACCTTGTGCATGGCACGCTTTGGCGATGCCATAGGCAATGGATCGGTTGGACAAAACCCCCGTGATGAGGATTTTTTTTCCTTTTAAAAAGCTCATGTTGTCGTTCTCATTGATCAAAGTCTTATTTTGACACGCTCAGTTTTTGGAACCCATGCTTGCCTTGTTGTTTTTAAGTAACAAAGGGTTCTTCCGGTTAAAGAATAAGTTCAAGGTCATTAAACTGACAAATTGTATAAAACCATTATTTAAAAAAGGTTCTCAAGATGTTCAAGCCATCCAAGATCAGCCTGGCTGTCATGGTTCTCATGACCACAGGTTTTAGCCAAATGTCTATCGCTCAAACTTCAGGATTGGCAGAAGTCACAATCACGGGCTCTAATTTGAAGCGTGCTGACAAAGAGGGCACGTCCCCGATTCAGACCATTACAGCCCAAGAAATTCAACAGTCAGGTGCAACCAGCGTTCTGCAACTGTTAAAGGCTGTGCCTTCAATGGGTGTGGGTGGCTACAACGATACGCCGGACCAAAACGGTTTTTCAAGGGGTGTTGCGACGGCCTCTTTGCGTGCTTTAGGCTCTACTTCTACATTGATTTTGCTCAACGGTCGCCGCATGACGCCTTCCGCTTATGCGAACCCTAACAATGGTCAGTCGACACTGTATGACTTGAACAGTATTCCAATTTCTGCCATTGAGCGCATTGAGATTTTCAAAGATGGTGCCTCTGCGGTGTATGGCTCAGATGCCATGGCAGGCGTGATCAACTTCATCACCAAATCAGGTTTTGTGGGTGGCCAAGTTTCCACGAGCATCGGCTCCAATGACAACCAGGAATTTGGCCGCCGCAACGTGAACGGCACCATGGGTGTAGGCGATTACAAAGCCGACGGCAAGAGCCTGATGTTGTCCTTTGATTTGTCGACCCAGAATGCCACCACTGTGCGAGATGGCTCCTTTGACATCAGGGCCTCTGAATATGCGGCGATGAACAATCGCTTGAACCCCTACTACAGCTACGTCACCAACCAGCCGTTCTTTTTTAAAGAACGTGCTTTGAATTCAAAGTCTTTTTTCACCACGGGCAATGCCACTTCCCCCAACATCTTGAACACACTGAATTGTGATGTCTCTAAGCAACTGGTTGGTGGATCTGCTTATGGCATTGCAGCTACGAGCTTCTTGTCAGGACGTACATTCTGTAACTACGATGGCGATGCATTCACAGACGTGCAAACAGCCGGTCAGGACTTCAGTGTGTTGGGCATTGGCAAATTTCGGATCAATGAAAACTTATCCGCATTTACTGAGTTTGCTTTCAATGACACGAAAAGAACTTACCGCTCGCCTGCACGGACCATCAGTGGTACTTCGCCTACGACCAACTTCTTGGTTGGCGGTATTGCCGATCCGTTCCAAGCCATTTTGCCAATCGGTCACCCCGACAATCCATTCAAAGATGCTCGCACGGCTGTAATCTATCGTTTTGACAACCTCAAAACGGGTACTGATTTGCTCAACCAAAATGCACGGGTTTTGGGTGGCTTTAAAGGTGTTCAAGG
>CANKOT010000216.1 GCA_947484245.1 Comamonadaceae bacterium | reverse complement strand
GGTTCTGCGCAAGCCAACTCAGAGACTGGTCACACATGCAAAGTAGACGCAACAGGCCTTCTGCCGAATCAGACCTACTTTTACCGCTTTCAAGCTGGACAACACAACTCTCCCATTGGCAAAACAAAAACCTTGCCTGTTGGCGCTGTGAGCGATGTGAAGTTGGCGGTGATGTCCTGCTCGAATTACCCATCAGGTTTCTTCAATGTTTATTCTGAAGTTGCCCGCTCTGATGCAGATGTTGCCATTCACTTGGGCGACTACATTTATGAATATGCTGCAACTGGCTACGCCTCTGAGAAAGCTGCAAGTCTAGGCCGCACTTCTGTTCCAGCCAACGAAATTTTAACTTTGAGTGATTACCGCTTGCGCCATGCGCAATACAAGTCTGATGCAGATTCAAAGCAGTTTCATGCAAGCAAGCCCTTGATTGCTGTTTGGGACGATCATGAATTTACGAACGACACCTACAAAGATGGTGCAGAAAATCACACACCTGCAACCGAAGGTCCTTTTGCAGCTCGTAAAGCTGCTGCCTTGCAGGCCTATCACGAATGGATGCCCATTCGCACAGGTGCAGACAAGAGCAAGATTTACAGAAGCTTTAACTTCGGTAACTTACTGAGCTTGCACATGCTCGACACGCGTTTGATTGGACGTGATCAACAAGTTGAAATTACCGACTTGATCAATCCGGCGAAGCAAGCAAGTGCGCTGGCAACTTTGTCATCACCCACAAGACAATTGATGGGCGCAGAGCAAGTTCAGTGGCTGCAGACACAGATGGCCACTTCAACTGCGACATGGCAAATGCTTGGGCAGCAAGTTTTGATGGCCAGAATGGAGTTTCCATTGACCATTCTGCAAGCTTTGAATCCATCGGACACCAGTCCACAAGCGCAAGCGGCCGGACAAAAAGCCATTACAGACTACCTCACAGCCAAGGGAAAACAAGCGCAAGGCTTTCCCATCACAGCGACAGAAACAGCCTTGTTGAACCAGCCCAAACTGGGTTACAACTTGGATGCATGGGATGGCTATCCAGCTGCACGTGAAATTCTCTTGTCGACAGCTGCACAGCTGAAAAAGCGCTTGGTTGTTTTGGCGGGCGACACACACAATGCCTGGCACAGTGATTTGACATTGATGTCTGGCCAGAAAGTGGGCGAAGAGTTTGCGACATCCAGCGTCAGCTCTCCAGGTCTGGAGGCTTATTTGTCATTACCGCCTGCACAAGTTAAAGCCATATTTGAAGGCGTGGTTAAAGATTTGAAGTGGATGGACTCATCACGTCGTGGCTACCTTAAATTGACTGTATCCACTGCCCAAGTTCAAGGCGAGTGGTTGTTCATTGACACCATCTCAAGCAGAACTTACAAAGTCAATACACCCACTGCTGCTGAAAAGCGCGTTTACATCGCCTGATTGCGTTGCACGACTGCAAAGTTTTAGGACATAAAAAAACCGCTCTAATCAGAGCGGTTTTTTTTGACTTTCAAAGTATCAGTGGTACATCTGTTTTGGATTGTTGTCCATCAACTCGCCTTTGAGCAAATACAAAGGTGCTTTGTGGTAGAGAATAATATCGTGGAAGGGATCAGTGATAATTTTTGTCATCCAAACCAAGCCAGTTTGCACATCTTTCAAGAAGAACAAATGAATGGTTCTAAATAGCAAACCTGCAACACCCAAAATAAGCCATGATGCGCCAACTTGCCTAACCCATTCTGTCAAATTATCCCAAGGCTCAATCATGCCGAACAAACCAGGCTCAACGTAGAGCACCATGGGCAAAATAGCCCAGATGCTTAACAACACAACTTTGCGGTTCAAGTTGTAGCCAACTTTGATTTCTTCCTTGTGTTCTTGTGTGGCTTGGTTAATTTCATCGTAACCCAATGGCTCGAAGAAAAAGTGGCCAGATTGACGAGTGGTCATAGACACCAACCAAGCAATCAGTGCAGAAATGACGGGGTCAATCAGCAGGAATGCATAGGCGACCACAAAACTAATAGCACTGATGAAGTGCAATGATTGATTAATTCGGCTGTGATGGTAGTAACGGTGGTCGTCAAAACGCTGAATTCTCAAGGCTTCGAAAAATGTAGTCACATCGTCTCCTGGTGTGAAATTTGGGGCAGCACGAATTGTGCATCAACCTATCATTGACGCAAATGATGAAATTTCAATGACAAACGAATCTTGTCATTGAAATTTCATCATTTATTTATTTCTTAACCTGATTGTCATCAAGTTGTTAAATAGAGATTGGATGATTTGGGCATGGAAAATTCAATCGAAACTGCCATCGTTGTAGAAGATTATCCTGCCACACGGCCTTCACTGCGCATTGCGGTTGTCACTGAAACATGGCCCCCTGAAGTAAATGGTGTGGCCATGACGCTGGCTAAATTGGTTCAAGGCTTGAGCCACAGAAATCACGACGTACAACTGATTCGTCCACGTCAAACAAAAACCGATTCTCCCATGAGTGATTCATCTCTTGAAGAGGTGTTGATGCGTGGCATGCCTATACCCAGGTATCCTGAATTAAAGTTGGGTTTGCCCAGTAAAAAAACGCTGGTCAAAACTTGGACATTGCGCCGGCCAGATGTGGTGCACATTGCAACCGAAGGTCCTTTGGGATGGTCTGCATTACAAGCAGCCAAAGTTTTAAAACTTCCAGTAACCTCTGACTTCAGAACCAATTTTCAAAGTTATTCTAAACACTATGGTGTGGGATGGTTGCGCAAACCTATCGTTGCTTATTTGCGTAAATTTCACAATGCAACCGCTTGCACCATGGTGCCCACAAGGGAGTTGATGCGAACCCTGAGTCAAAATGGCTTTGCCAATCTCAAGGTTGTGTCGAGAGGAGTCGACACAAAATTATTCAACATTTCCAAACGCGACACAAGCTTGAGAAGTTCTTGGGGAGCCACAGACGACACCAAGGTTCTGATTTCGGTGGGCAGAATGGCCCCTGAAAAAAATTTAGACCAAGTTCTCAAGACTTATGAGGCCCTTAAGGTCACAGGCCAAGCGTTCAAGTTAGTCATGGTGGGTGATGGCCCCTTGAAAGAGCAATTTCAAAAGCGCTATCCAGAAATTATTTTCCCTGGCATGTTGTCACAGTCAAATTTGGCTGCTTACTATGCAAGCTCAGATTTATTTATTTTCCCCAGTCAAACTGAAACCTTTGGCAATGTGACTTTAGAAGCACTTGCAAGTGGTATCCCTGTATTGGCATTTGATTGCGCAGCTGCCAGAGATTGGGTGCAAACGGGCGTCAATGGCTGGTTGATCGCTGAAAATAATCCTGAGGGCTTTGCAGCCCAAGCAGTCGCTATTTTTAACAGCAAAGACTTGCTAGACCAAATTACACAAAGTACCAGACAACAAGTGGTGCACCTAGACTGGGATCAAATTGCAGAGCAAGTTGAATCTGTTTTTTGGGATGCCATTCGCATCAGGTAAATCATGCCCAAAGTCATCACAGAGCCCATGATGACCATCACCCATTGAAGCGGCAGCTCTAACGCCAACAAGCCGCTGTACACACCTAACATGACCATGACGCTGGCATTCTCATTGAAGCCTTGAACGGCAATTGATCGACCGGCCGTTAACAATGTGTAGCCTCGGTTTTGCAGCATCGCATTCATTGGCACCATCAGCATGCCACCTGCAAAACCAGTGATGAGCATCAGTGGAATAGCAATCCAAAGTGATGTTGAAAAAGCCAGGGCCGGCAATGACAAACCTAGCCACAAACCGAGTGGAAGGACCTTATAAGCGTTTTGGAGTGCCACATAGTGGCCTGCCATGCCCGCTCCAAAAATGACCCCAAAAGCAACCACAGCTTGAAGCAAACTGGCTTGTTCTAAAGGCATATTCAGCGCCTCCTTGGCCCAAAGCAATACCGCAAATT
>CANKOT010000215.1 GCA_947484245.1 Comamonadaceae bacterium | reverse complement strand
TGGTGCCAATCCCGACAAAGTGGTGAATCAGGCTTTTGACTTGTTTGATAAATTGGGCGCTACAGACGAACAACTCGATTTCCCTGTGGTTTATGCCTCTGGCATCAATGGCTGGACTTCCATGACAGAAGGCGCACCTGGTGAGCAGTGGGGCCCCGACATGTCGGCACTTTTCAACACCGTATTGAAGCATGTGCCACCGCAAGCAGGTGACCCAGAAGCACCACTCCAATTGCAAATTTCAGCGCTTGATTTCTCTACATTTGTTGGCCGCATTGGTGTAGGCCGCATTAGCCAAGGCACCATCAAGCCCATGATGGATGTGTTGATGATGGAAGGCCCTGATGGCACTGCTATAAAGGGTCGTGTCAACCAAGTTTTGACTTTTCACGGACTCGATCGTGTCCAAGTGACCGAGGCTGGCCCTGGTGACATTGTGCTCATCAACGGCATTGCCGATTTGAACATTGGTGTCACAGTCACAGACCCAGTGAATCCTGCGCCATTGCCCATGCTCAATATTGACGAGCCCACTTTGACCATGAACTTCTGCGTCAACACCAGCCCCTTGGCTGGCCGCGAAGGCAAGTACGTGACAAGTCGTCAAATTTGGGATCGTTTGCAAAAAGAGCTGCAACACAACGTCGCTTTGCGCGTGAAAGAAACTGACGAAGAAGGTATCTTTGACGTGGCGGGTCGTGGTGAATTGCACCTCACCATCTTGCTTGAAAACATGCGCCGCGAAGGTTATGAATTGGCTGTCTCCAAGCCCCGCGTGGTTTATCGCGATGTCAATGGCGAGCGTCACGAACCCATTGAATTGGTGACTGCAGATATCGAAGAAACCCATCAAGGCGGCGTGATGCAAGCCTTGGGTGAACGCAAGGGCGAGTTGGTGAACATGGAACCCGATGGCCGCGGTCGTGTGCGTTTGGAATACCGCATTCCTGCGCGTGGCTTAATTGGTTTTACCAATGAGTTCTTGAATTTGACGCGTGGTTCTGGTTTGATTTCCAACATCTTTGACAGCTATGAAGCGCACAAGGGTGAAATTGGCGGCCGTAAAAACGGCGTTTTGATTTCCATGGACGATGGTGAAATTTTTACTTATGCCCTGGGTAAATTGGACGATCGTGGCCGTATGTTTGTGAAGGCCAATGACCCTGTGTACGAAGGCATGATTGTGGGCATCCACAGTCGTGACAACGATTTGGTGGTCAACGCAACACGCACCAAACAGCTTACCAACTTCCGCGTGTCCGGCAAAGAAGACGCCATCAAAATCACACCGCCAATTGACCTCACACTTGAATACGGTGTAGAGTTCATTGATGATGACGAGTTGGTTGAAATTACGCCCAAGAGCGTGCGTTTGCGCAAGCGCTTTTTGAAAGAGCACGAGCGTAAGCGCGCTGGTCGCGCCTAATTGGCGATTCAGTCGCCAAGAATTTAAAGCACCCCAGTGCTGAAACTCAAACACGGTTACGCAGTCGCCTTGATGGTGCTGGTAACCGCTTTGTGGTCCATGGCGGGTGTGGTTTCTAGGCATCTTGATCAAGCCAGAGGCTTTGAAGTCACCTTCTGGCGCAGCGCTTTCACTGTGCTGGGTCTGATCATCATTCTGACGGCTTGGCAAGGGTGGCGAGTATGGACTCGGCTGCCTTGGCGCAGTCCTTATTTTTGGTTGTCAGGTTTGTGTTGGTGCATCATGTTCACAGCCTTCATGATGGCCCTGACGCTGACAGCCGTTGCCAATGTCTTAATTACCCTTGCCTGTGGCCCTTTGTTAACAGCTTTAGGCGCCTGGCTGTTGACCTCTCACCGTTTGCCCCTTCGAACTTGGATTGCCATTGGTGTTGCCGGTGCGGGCATTGCCATGATGTTTGTCAGTCAATTGCAATTGGGTGATCCTAATTTTCTTTTGGGTGTGAGCATCGCTTTGTGTGTTCCTTTGGCGGGAGCCACTCAGTGGAATCTGACTCAACAGAGTCAAAAATCGGGCGTTTCCATTGACTTGGTTCCATCGGTTCTATTGGGTGCCATCATCTCTTGCATCCTGACTCTGCCAATGGCTTGGCCCTTACAAGCCAACGCACACGACATCAGTTTGCTGGCCTTGTTGGGCATTGTGCAATTGGCAATTCCGTGTACGCTGTCAGTCATCTGCGCTAGGGTGTTAAAGGCGCCTGAAGTTTCTTTGTTGGCTTTGCTGGAAGTTATTTTTGGTATTGCGTTGGCTTGGTGGGGCGCCAACGAAGAGCCCCAGCTCAGTGTTTTAATCGGTGGCAGCCTGGTCATTGCGGCCTTGTTTGCCAATGAATGGTTTGGATGGAGACAACGCAATGTCTGATGTGAATGTGATCAATCCTTCAATGAATGCTCAAGCCCTTGTAAGGCAAGAAGTGTTGGGGCGTGTGGGTTGCATTACCTTGAATCGACCCAAGGCCCTGAATGCGCTGACCCTTGACATGGTGCGCCTGCTCACCCATGCCTTGCTAGAATTTCAGAACAACCCGCAAGTGTTGGCTGTCTTGGTTCGAGGGCAGGGCAAAGAGGAAGCGTTTGGACATTTTTGTGCTGGCGGCGACATTCGTTTTTTCCACCAAGCGGCTCTGGCTGGTGATGACAGCTTAGGTGATTTCTTCACAGAAGAATATGCTTTGAACCATTTGATTCACACCTACACCAAACCCTACATTGCTTTTATGGATGGTGTTGTAATCGGCGGAGGCATGGGCATCAGTCAAGGTGCCAGTGTTCGCATCGTGACAGACAGAACGCAGATGGCCATGCCTGAAACTCACATTGGTTTGTTTCCAGATGTGGGTGGTGGTTATTTTCTCAGTCGTTGCCCTGGTCATCTGGGTGAATATTTAGGAATCACTGGGCAAAAAATCAATGGCCATCAGGCCATCTTGGCAGGGCTTGCCGATGGCCTGATTGAGGCCCAGAGGTTGCCGCTCTTATGGAAAACATTGCTCAGCACGCCCTTTGAAAGTGGTGAGGCAGTGGAGCGATGGGTGCAAAGTCAATTTACGAAGTTTGAACCTGCGCAATTTCCTGACAAAGCGGCTATCGACAAGTGCTTTGCTCTAACTAGCCCCTTGGAAATCAGTCTCGCTTTAGCGCAGGAAAATTCTGCTTGGGCCGAACAAACACTTGCGAGCCTCCACAAGGCTTCGCCCTTGATGGTGCATGTTGTCTTGGCCCAAATTCGCAAAGCGCGCACCATGGGTTTAGCCGACGATTTGCGCATGGAGCGTGACATGGTGCACCACTGTTTTCATTTGCGCCCAAAGAGTGAAACGGTGGAAGGCATTCGCGCATTGGCCATTGACAAAGACCACCAGCCCAAGTGGGCACATGCGCAGTTATCAGACGTTGTTCAAGACGAATGGCCGCTATTTTTCGAAAGTCCTTGGACGCCATTGACACATCCATTGCGTCATTTGAACTGATTCAACTCAACGGTTGCGGCTTTTCATGGCGCGCTCCACTTCGCGCTTGCCTTCGCGGTCTTTGATGGTGTCGCGTTTATCATGTTCAGCCTTGCCTTTTGCAAGTGCAACTTCGCACTTGATGAAGCCTGTCTTCCAATGAAGGTTGATGGGTACAAGCGTAAACCCCTTTTGTTCGACTTTGCTGGTCAGGCGGTCAATTTCTTCGCGCTTCAAAAGCAGTTTGCGGGTGCGGGCCGCTTCTGGGTTGACATGCGTTGAGGCAGTCTTCAAGGGGTTGATCAAACAACCGATGATGTACATCTCTTTGTTGCGAATGACCACATACCCATCTGTCAGTTGAACCTTGCCTTCCCTGACAGCCTTCACTTCCCACCCTTCAAGCACCATGCCGCACTCATGCCGTTCCTCAAAAAAGTAGTCAAAGGCGGCTTTTTTGTTTTCGGCAATGAGGCCAGATTTACCAGGGCCTTTGTTTTTGGGAG
>CANKOT010000214.1 GCA_947484245.1 Comamonadaceae bacterium | reverse complement strand
GAACGCTACCAAGATTTGGATGAGCTTGACGACCTAGGCCCCATCGACTTGCACATCAGCGGCTGCATCAATTCCTGCGGCCATCACCACAGCGGCCACATTGGCATTTTGGGTGTCGATAAAGACGGCAAAGAATGGTATCAAGTCACTTTAGGTGGCTCTGATGGTTCTGCACTGTCAGGCAAAGCAGGAGCTGGCAAAGTAGTCGGCCCATCGTTCTCTGCAGCCGAGATTCCAGAGGTGATTGAAGCCGTGATCAACAAGTACCTTGAACTTCGCGCACCAACAAGCAAGGCCCAAAACGGCCGCGCAGAGTATTTCATTGAAACTTTGAAGCGTGTAGGTCAAGACAGCTTCAAAGAGGCGGCCAATTCTGCACGCCATCCTGAGCCCGAGCTCGCTTGAAGACTCAAAGATTCCCATGAAAATTCTTTCTTTCACCGAGCACAACGCCATTGCATCAGACCCCAGCGTCATCAGCATGGCCAATGATGCAGATCCTCGCAGCCTGTCTTTAGAAGGCGTTCATCGCATCGATTTGCATTTTCCAAAATTCACCGATGGCCGCGCTTACAGTCAGGCCTTTTTGTTGCGCCGTCGCCTGGGCTTTCAAGGTGAAATTCGCGCAACAGGCGATGTCTTGATTGACCAGTTGGTGTCCATGGCCCGAACGGGTTTTGATGTGGCCGTGTTGCGCGAAGGCTTGGATGCCAGCGCTGCAGAGAGGCAGTTCGATCGCTTTCCTGCGTTCTATCAAGGCTCTGCTGTAGACACACAGCCCTTGTTTGCAAAAGCATGAGCGTTTCTTCAATGAAGTTGAGCGCTGCTTCGCAACACAATGGCCAAAGTGCCATCGCTTTGCATGCCAACCCCAGCGCCAACTACAGCCAAAAAGTCACAGAAACACTGGCGTTGCTGCAACAAGCTGCTACAGAATTCAGCCCAGTAACACAGGCCTCTAGCTTAGGTGCTGAAGACGTGGTCATAACCCATCTGATCAACCACAAGGCCTTGAACATTCCAGTGTTTGTTTTGGAAACAGGTGCGCTGCACCGTGAAACATTGGCGCTGTTAGAGCGCACGCAAGCGCATTCAAAAGCAGTCGTGAACGTCTATCGACCTGACAATGAAAAAGTCATTGCTTTCGTTAAAACGCACGGACAAGACGCCATGTATGAAAGCCTTGAACTGCGCAAAGCCTGCTGCCAAGTGCGCAAACTTGCACCTTTGGCTCAAGCTTTGAAGGGTCAACGTGCCTGGATCACTGGTCTGCGCCGTGAGCAATCGACAAACCGTGCTGAAGTACCGTTGATAGACCGAGCCGACGAAGCCACCAAAGGTCAAATCAAACTCAATCCCTTGGCCAATTGGACATGGGGTGATGTGTGGCACTACATCGCACTGCACAAGGTGGACTACAACACTTTGCACGAACAGTTTTTCCCAAGCATTGGCTGTGCGCCATGCACGCGCGCCATCAGCTTAGGCGAAGAGTTTCGCGCAGGCCGCTGGTGGTGGGAAGACGAAGCGGCCAAAGAGTGCGGCTTGCACGCAAAGAATTAAAGACAATCATGAACGCACGCACTGAACCCGAACTGCTCCATCACCTAAGCAACGCACACCTTGACGCCTTGGAAGAAGAAACCATCTTCATCCTGCGCGAAGTGGCAGCCGCCTTCGAGCGCCCTACTTTGCTTTTTTCTGGCGGCAAAGACTCGCTAGTCATGTTGAAGTGTGCAGAAAAAGCCTTTGTCGACAAACAAAAAGGCGGCCACATTCCTTACCCATTGCTCATGATTGACACGGGTCACAACTTCAAAGAAGTAACCGACTTCCGTGATTTTCGCGCCAATGAATTAGGTGCAGAACTTATCGTCCGCAGTGTGGAAGATTCCATGAAGCGCGGCACTGTTCGTTTGGCGCATCCTGGCGAATCACGCAATGTGCATCAGTCGGTCACGCTGCTTGAAGCCATTGAAGAATTTAAATTTGACGCACTCATAGGCGGAGCACGCCGTGACGAAGAAAAAGCCCGTGCCAAGGAACGCATCTTCAGTCACCGGGACAGCTTTGGTCAATGGCAACCTAAATCACAAAGGCCAGAGCTATGGTCTCTGTTCAACACCAAGTTGCAACCGGGCGAGCACTTTCGTGTGTTCCCAATTTCCAATTGGACCGAGCTCGATGTGTGGCAATACATTGCCCGTGAAAACATTGCCCTGCCCTCCCTTTACTACACACACAAACGTGAAGTGGTAGATCGGCGCGGTTTGTTGGTGCCGGTGACAGAACTCACACCGCTCAAGGATGGCGAGATCCTTCAAGTGCGGGATGTGCGCTTTCGCACTGTGGGCGATATCACTTGCACATGCCCCGTAGAAAGTACTGCGGCCACCCCTGAAGAAATTGTGATTGAAACATTGGCCGCCGATGTGAGCGAACGCGGCGCCACGCGCATGGACGACAAGACTTCTGAGGCCTCGATGGAAAAACGCAAAAAAGACGGGTATTTCTAATGACCAACGCCCTCAAATTCATCACCTGCGGCTCGGTAGACGACGGTAAAAGTACCCTGATAGGCCGCTTGCTGGTCGATACCAAAGCCGTGCTTCAAGACCATTTGGCCGGCGTGCAGCGACAAGGCGAAACCGATTTGGCTTTGCTCACAGATGGCTTGTCAGCTGAACGCGAGCAAGGCATTACCATCGATGTGGCTTACCGCTACTTCAACACTGAGGCTCGCAAGTTCATCATTGGCGATGCGCCTGGTCATGAGCAATACACGCGCAACATGGTCACTGCGGCTTCAAGCGCCGATGCCGCCGTGGTGCTGGTCGACGCCACCAAACTAGATTGGAAAGACGCCAATCTGAATTTGCTGCCGCAAACACGGCGTCACAGTTTGCTTTTAAAACTGTTGCGTGTCCCTTCTGTGGTGTTTGCCATCAACAAACTCGATGCCGTTGAAAATGCAACTGTTGCTTACCAACACATTCGAGACGCCTTGGCCAAATTTGCCATTGAAGCTGGCATCAACGTCGAAGCTTGGGTACCCATTTCTGCCCTCAAAGGCTGGAACGTGGTGGACAGCCAAGAGAACTGGTGCAGCTACACCGGCCCCAGCCTTTTACAAATATTAGAAATATTGCCCAGTACCCCAGCCGAGGCAGATGCGGCCATGAGCTTCCCCGTTCAGTGGGTGGAAAAATTCCACGATTCCAACATCACACATCAAGGCCGCCGTGTGTTCTGGGGTCGTGTGGCCACGGGTTTATTGCGCTTGGGTCAAAGTGTCAAAGTATTCCCAAGCGGTCAAACCGCCAAGGTAGCGCAGGTTTTATCAGCCACTCGCCAAGAAAAAACAAACATCACAGGACAGAGCGCTGGTTTGGTTCTGGACAGAGAAGTCGATGTCTCCCGAGGCGATTGGATCGTGGCAGCCGACTCAGGCTTAGAAGGACAGCTTCAAATTGACGCCACTGTGGCCTGGATGGACGACGAGCCCTTGGTGGCGGGTCGGCTTTATTGGGCCCTCCATGGCCACCGCTGGGTCAAAGCCAAAGTGCAACGCATAGTGCACCGATTGAACATCCATACGCTGGCCAAAGAAGACGCCACTGAATTGCCCGCCAATGCCGTGGGTCAAGTGACTTTGGCCTTCCAAGAGCCCCTGATTGCCTTGCCTTTTGCCAAATCCCGCGTGTTGGGCGCCTTGATTTTGGTCGATACAGCCAGCCATAAGACCTCAGGCGCAGTGTTGGTGAATTAAATCTCGGCGCTTAACTGCTTTAAAATGCCAATCTTTCGGGCAATTTCGCCCGTTCAACGCTTTAGCCTTAGCAAACTGTCATGACCCACGTTGTTTCTGAATCCTGTATCCGCTGCAAATACACCGACTGTGTGGATGTTTGCCCCGTAGACTGCTTCCGCGAAGGCCCCAACTT